>JANQRQ010000213.1 GCA_028284485.1 Planctomycetaceae bacterium
CCGCCGCTTTCACGATACAACTTCTCGTTGTAAAACGCGGATTTTGCTGACTCTCCCAAGAACCAGGCCAATCCGCCGCCGTCGGCGACATATTGCTCCAAAGCCTGCAGAGAATCGGCGGGTAGCTCGGGGATATTCAACAGGAAGACCGACTGATAGGGCTCCAGGGAATTTCGGCGCAAAAACTCCAGGCTTTCGACCTCGGGCTCGTATCCTGTTGTGCCGGGACCTGGTGCCAATGCATCCGCCAGGAACAATCCCTCGTCACTCAGTGGATCGCCATCAACGATTAACACTTTGTTGATTTGTGAAACGTCGAGAGCAAGATAGCGAGAATTGTCGTCGCTAAGTGCATCGGGCTCAGCGACAGAGATCCTAACACTATGTTTGTTGGGCGAGGCAAACCTGACGTCGAATTCCCGCTCGACTTCGGCCCCCGGTTCGACTTCCTCGAATAGAAGACTCAACGGCAGCCGCTGACCATCCTGCGCCACAGCGAGCCGCACATCCTTGGCGACTTCAAGTCCAAAGTTTTTGACTTTCACGCGTAGCCGGACCGGGATTTCCGTTGCCGCTACATGAATGTCTCCCGATAGCGAGACAATCGAAAGGTTATCGTGGATTTGCGGCACTGTCTTGACGAGGTTGACAGTAACGCCTGCATCGTCCAAAGCGCTAATGCCACTCGAGAGCGCCTTTTGATTGAGCCAGTCGCGTTCACGAAAATCTGAGACGACATGCAAATACTGAATGGTGGCCTTCTCGTCGGCAAACATTTCCCGAGCCGCTTCCAAACCCGCCACCAGATCCAACATCCGATAGGAGCATCGCAAATTTTCAAAGGTCGTTTCCAATTCACTTTGAAAGGCGTCGTCGACATCTCTTTGCGAAAACACAAGATTGTCGACATCCGATAATCTCATTAACGAAAACTTCTGCCGACCCGGTCGTGCCGCCCCTTCAGCGGTTAGCTTGCGGACAGTGTCCAAAGCCTCGTCGAAAGCCGTTGTGTCACCCCAATGGTTGCGCATCGAACCGCTGTCATCGAGCAATACCAAATGATGCTCCTGCGCGCCCCGAAACAGGGAGAGCTGGTTGGGATCAAGAATCAGTCCTGCGACCAAGGCGACGATCGCCAGCACAATGAGAATTCGCAACAGCAACAACAACAGTTGCTCGAACAAAATCCTCCGCTGATTCCGCTGGTCACTTTCCAGCAAAAACTCCATAGCAGCGAATCTGACGCGACGATACCGCAGGCGATTAATCAAATGGATGAGAATCGGCGCGGCCACGAGCGCCGCCCCTCCGGCGACAAAAGTCGGATTAAAAAAATGTTGAGCAATCCAGGTTTCCATGGAAAACCACGTCTCAAATTTGCGCCCGTGGCATTGCCAGAGGTGGCAACGTTGTGGCAAGGACTAGTTGCGTATACTTTGCCGCATCCCGATTCGGTGATTCAAATAATGGGCCAACGCCGCATCGAGATGTTCGCTTGTGCGAATCGTCTGGTAGTCAATGACCGTTCGCGCACAATATCGGCGGACTTCATCGAGATATTTCGACATCGCCTCCAAGTAGCCAGCTCGTAGCGAACGCGGATCACAGACGAGGTCGCCGGAATCTTCCATCCCCTCGAATTTCGTCGTTCCCGAATACGAAAAGTCGAGTTCTTCGTCATCCAATATGTGAAAAATGAGCACATCATGGCCTCGATGGCGTAACAGCTTGAGGCCACGAAAGATTCCATCGCGCGACGCAAACAAGTCCGAGATAATGACGACCATACCCTTGAGGGATTGCTCTTCTGCAGTTTGCCGCAAAACATCGTAAATGTCGGTCTTCTTTTGCGGCTGCTCGGCAGCTAACGCTGCCAAGATCGCGTGCAAATGGTTCTGGCGGCTTCGCGGCGCGACACGCTTGCGAATTCCGTCGTCGAAGGAAACCAATCCCACCGAATCCTGCTGACGCAGCAGCAGATAAGCAAGCGCCGCTGCCACCGTACAGCCATATTCATACTTGGTCATGGCGCCGCTACCGAACATCATCGATTCGCTAACGTCGATCAGCAGCGTCGTTTTGAGATTGGTATCCTCTTCGTACTGCTTGATGTAGTGCTTGTCGGTGCGCGACCACACTTTCCAGTCAATACGCCGGAAGTCGTCACCGGGCACATATTCACGATGCTGAACAAACTCAACAGATTGCCCGAAGTAGGGGCTGCGATGGAGCCCGGACAAAAACCCTTCGACGATATGCCGAGCCCGCACCTCCAGACGTGCAATTCTGGAGATTTCTTCAGGCAGCAAAAATCTTCTGTAGTCTTGGGTCACTCGTCAATTCGCCTTCCTTGGAGGGAGTCACTTCAATCAATCGCTCAATAACGCGATCCGTGGTGATGCCTTCGCTTTCGGCTGAAAAGTTGGTCACAATTCGATGTCGTAGCACGGGCGCCGCCAGGGCTTGAATATCCTCGGTGGAAACATGATTGCGGCCATTTAACAAAGCCCGCGTCTTGCCACCGAGTAATAAGTTTTGCACGGCACGTGGACCGGCTCCCCAACTCAGCCACTCGTTAACAAAATCCGGCGCCCCCTCTTGATTGATACGGGTCTGCCGCACGAGTGCCAACGCATACTCGACGACATGATCCGTCACGGGAACTTGACGCACGATTTGCTGCAGGCTGAGGATTTCTTCGGCGTCGAGAACTGGTCGAACTTCGTTTTCGTCCAACGACGTCGTTTGCCGCGCAATTTGCTTTTCTTCTTCAAAACTGGGGTAGCCGACGAAGACCTTGAACATAAACCGATCTTGTTGTGCCTCTGGAAGCGGGTACGTCCCCTCTTGCTCGATCGGATTCTGCGTGGCGAGGACGAAAAACGGATCGCTCAACTGATGCCGAATTTGACCGACGGTCACTTGTCGTTCCTGCATCGCTTCCAGCAACGCGGCCTGTGTTTTGGGCGGAGTGCGGTTGATCTCATCGGCGAGAATAACGTTATGGAACAACGGACCATGCAAGAATCGAAATTCGCGATCGCCGGTCTCCCGATTCTCCTGGATCACATCCGTGCCGGTGATGTCGGCGGGCATTAAGTCGGGGGTAAATTGGATGCGAGCGAAACTCATTGACAAACAGCGCGACAAGGTGCTGATCATCAACGTTTTGGCCAATCCCGGGACCCCTTCCAGCATGCAATGACCACGGCTGAACAAGGCAATGAGCAGCTGTTCGATAACCTCATCCTGGCCGACGATGACCTGAGACATTTGCTGCCTGATCTCGTTATAGGCGGAGTTCAGCTTGTCGATCGACACTTGGCTGTCCGGCGAATTGCTGTTTTCGGTCATAGGCTTCGCTTCGTTTTCACTCCGTCGGGAAAGATTGAAACTGAGAATCCGGCCATGCTGGTCTTCTGCCTCATTCTAGAAGGTTCAACGACAGCAGGCGACTTCAATTGGAACTAAATTCTGCCCAAACTCAGGAATTATAAGAATTTACGTCAGGCCGTCCAGTCCGGACGGTGACAAACCCCATCCAATTTGCAAGACAACGATCCACCAGATAAGACGACGCAACTCCGCTATTCTCACAATGGCATTGCGGGAATATCGCCCAATACCATCTCACTTTTTGATGGGGCGCACGACCTCTACAGGCTTATTCCCCGGACCCGCTCGCCGTAAAACTGCGATCGAGACGGGCGGCTAGCTCTGCAGCGACATCTGGAAACTGCTGGGCAACGTCGTGCACGTTCCATCGATCTTCCGGTTTCTCGTACAGAGCCGACGACTTCGGGCCGTTTTCCGCTTCACTTCGAATCAACAAGAATGAGGCTGTTCGAATTCCACTGAAAACATTGCGGCTGCCAAAAAAGATGCTGTCGCGGTTCAATTCTCTCACCTCGGAAATCTCGGGAAGCAGACTCTGGCCATGCTGCGCGGTTTTGTCCGCACCAATTTCGAACCACTCCAGCAGAGTTGGTGCCACATCGATTGTTTGAACGAGGGACTGCCGCCGCGAACCCACTGAATCTCCTTGGAAACTGGCAATGAGCAAGGGGGTACGTGCAACATCCTGGTGAATTATCGCGGAATTTGCTGTGGCACCCTCGGCAGTGTTGCCGACGAAACAAGGGCGATCCGCCGTCAGCATAAACAGCACGGGCCCGTCTACCGCCAACTCGCTGACACGGCTCCATAACTTCCCGAAGACCTCATCAATTCGTTCGACTTCCGAATAGATCGCTTCAGCCGCATCTGCAGGACCTGGTCTGTTCGTGTTCTCACTGGGAGCATCATCAGTGTGCACTCCGCGGGCTTTGAGCCATAGCATCCATCTCGGAGTCGCGTTTTTGATTTGGGCGTCGATGAATTCGATACCGTTCTGGACCAAAGATTCGAATGTCGAATGGACACCAACTCTTCCGGTCGCGGATTCTGATTCCTCGTCATCTTGATTATGACTGGACGGCAGAGGCACGTGGCCACCGGGCACGTGGAGCAACCTTGTAACGACGCCGTGCTGCTGCAATCGTTCGAACAGTGTTGATCGTGGCTGCTGCTGCGAGGTTTCCAGCGGAAACGTGTATCGACCGGTCCACCAGGAGTGACTTCGGGGCGATTCTGCAAAATTCTCGCCGTAGTGCTGATCAAACACCGTAGATCGGGCAGCACATCGATCGAAGTTGCCGGTTGAAACGATTTCGTTTCCGTAGTAACCCAATAGGTCAGCCGAAAGCGAGTCGAAACTGAGTACAACGGCTCGCATCATCCGTCGCCAAAGACCGGCACGGGAAGGTCTCCATCCTTCCACAGTCTGGCATCTTCGCTGCCAGGAGATGCCGAGCGAATGTTGACGGAAAAGGTCCGCGATGGCCCGCCCGGTGCATTGGGCATCACCTTGCGAACGTACTTTTGGTTCAGGCGAACTGTTCGGCCCGTTCCCACATTCGGAACATACCAATCCGCATAGGTGCCCGATTCCGTCTCAACCGTGACGTGATAGGACATACTTCGCAGCATCGAAACGTTTCGGAGTGTCCCACCAACTTCCAGCGCGCCACCCAAATTGGTGTGCGCAACCGCGTGCATTTTCACTTCGCCTAGATTTGAATTTACGACCAGTTCGCCCGGTGGCTTACGTGGCCCTGGGTCCCCCAAAGGTTGCACTCTGCGGCGGAACTCCGCTTGAAGCTCAGCCGCGCTTTTTCCAAAAACATGTTCGAATTCCGCAACCCGCTGGTCCGCCAAATCCACCGTGAGTGGCTCCTTTTGGGCCAGCATCTTGACGTACTGTAAGTATTTGACTTTGTATTTCGTCACCAGCAGCCAATGCATCCCCCAGGCATGGCCGTACGCTTCACCCGCAAAAACGTCCCCACGAAACGCTTTGTCGTCGGCGACGATTGTCGACCATTGAACCGTCTTCGCGTTCAGGGCACGATTTTTGTAACGAGGATTCACTTTCGTAGGGCTGATCGTAATATGCGCGCCATCTCCCTCGAAGCCAGTGGCGATTCCCTCGTTAAACCAAACCGGCACGGGCGCCATCCGAGGGTAAACTTCCCTGTTGTAGACCTGCTGATGAATCGCTTCGTGTAAAGGCGTTTCAAAGTTGTCGCATTCACTCATGCGCAGCGACAGGTAATTCGTGATGGAATGATAAAAGCCGGCCAACCGCCCGGAGGACAATCCTCTATTGCCGGTCGCTTCGCTCGCGTATGCTTCAAAATCAGTGTCCGTTTCAAAAATCAATACCGGCATAGGAAACCGCGGCGGTTGCGGGTTGAATCTCACCGATTTGGCGTAGGCAACAAACTTTCTTTCCACGCGCTTCAAAAAAGTCGCCACCTTTTTGAGGAACGCCCTTGCGTGAGATTCCGAAGACGACGGCAGCGGCTCGCTTAATATCAGCGCGACAACAAACGGACGTTCGATCTGAATGCGAACAAGGTCCGGGCCGAATTTCTCCGTAAGCGAAGCGGCCATCGCTTTGGTATCGATCGGTTCCGGACCGTCGGCGAGTTCCCGTTTCAGAAGCGCCGCCTGCGGAATCAATAGCAATTGGCCGTCAGCCAATTCCAAAGCGTGGGCTCCCTGCCCCGACCCTAACAAGCGAGCCTCGACTTCCATGGTCTGGCTCTCTTCGTCGAGGTACGTGAATCGATCGGCGCGCGATTCCGGCACGAATAGCACAGCCAGCGCCACCATGGCGGCCGCGAATTGGATCAGGCGGTGATGGAATCCCGATGCTAATTCCATGCATCCAATGTACCAGAAGAAACCGCGTTCCTTCAATAACAACGTCGCTGATTGGCCCATAATGCGCCCGTTAACTGCGTCACATCGGTCGTTGCCATTGTAGGCACGATTCAAGTAGTCGGAAAACTCTTTTGGAGCGATGGGTCGTTTGTACCATCCTGATCGATGGCGCATTCACCCTGTAGTTTTGCCTTTACGATCGACCTCGCCTATGATCGAAAATTGGCTCGACGACGTTTGCCACTCCGAGAGAACACCGCAGAATGTGGCCTGGATTCGTAAACCCCATCATGCTGATCGCACTTTCTGCGGTCACTTTACCGATCATCGTCGAGTGGTTCAGCCGACGTCGACACGAGGTCGTCACTTGGGGCGCGATGCAGTTTCTGCAAATGGAAACTCGTCAACGGCGGCGTTTACGGCTGGAAGAAATCATCTTGCTTCTCCTGCGCATGACAGCGATCGCCTTGTTGGTGATCGCGTTCGCCAGACCCTGGGGGACTTCGGCATCCTGGTTCCGAACCGGATCCCAGCAGAATCGCGATGTGGTCATCGTCATCGACAGCTCCGTCAGCATGCAGCAAGTTCAAAATGACCATCGGCTCTATGACATTGCGCTCAGCCACGCGAATCAATTTCTCGATCGGCTGCAACCAGGCGATACTGTCGCCTTGATCGACGCCCGTGACATTATCCGACCCATTGTCAATGTATCGACGCGCGATTTTGACTCGGTTCGCGAACAAGTTTTGAGACTACCCGATCCGACCGGCTCCGCCGATATTGCCGGTGCGATTGAAGCGGCAACAACCATTCTCAGCGGAACCACAAATCTGGTTCGCGACATTGTCGTGATCACCGATGGCCAATCCCAAGGATGGAAAACCGGCGAATTAAATAGCTGGGACCGCATCGAAGACACGCTCCAAACGCCGGCTGTTCGTCCGCGGGTCTGGATCACTAACGTTGCCGATCGAGTCAACAGCGAATGGAGCAACTTCAGCCTCGGCCCATTGCAGTTGTCCCGAAGTCAAACAGCTTTGGGGCTGGACGTCAGGATCTCGGCAAACGTCCGTGGTCATGGAACAGGTCCCGCGCAACGATTCAACGTTGCCCTGGCAATCGACGATGTTCCGGTTCCGGAGCAGCAACAAGAGGTGTCCCTTGCTCCTGGGGAAGAAATGCAAGTGGCGTTCGATGCAGTCTTCGATCAAGCGGGCCCCCATTTGATTAGCATCGTTTGCGACGTCGACGATGTCCTACCGGCGGACAATCGCGCCGAAGCTGTTGCCCTTGCATCGCAGGCAATGCCCGTGTTGCTCGTCGACGGAGATCCCAACATCGATAGTTCACTCTCAGAAACCTACTTTGCCCAGGCCGCACTTTCATCGGAAGCTTTGTCGACGATCTGGATTGATGCCAAAACAGTTCCCTGGACGAGTATTCCGATCGACTCCTTGTCAGCTTTTGACTGTATCGTGCTGGCGAATGTTCCGGTGCTCTCAGACGAACTGGCCGACTCCCTTGCAACCTACACAAAGAATGGAGGCGGTCTGTTGATTGCCCTGGGAGACCGGACTGATCCCCAGAATTACAATACACAACTATTTGAACGCGTCTCTTTGCTGCCACGACCGCTCAAACCGTTCGAAGCCATGCCGGCTTCTCAACAATCGGCCCCCCAGCAAATCTCCGGGGCAAGCCTCGATGGCGAATGGCTAGAGACCCTGCAAAAGCAGACGAGCGGCGGCTTACTCGACGCCGAATTCACAAATTGGTGGTCACTAACCGAACCCGATGACGTTCAGAATTCCGCGAGCAGCCAGTCGCCACAAAGTTCAAATCCTTCTCCCGAACTGGCCCGCCGTGGTGTGGACTCCACCGTAGTCAGTCGACTGGGTAACGGAGCACCTTTACTTGTCGAGCATCAATTCGGGGGCGGGCAAGTTCTTCTCATGACATCCACACTCGATGCCGATTGGAATTCGTTACCCGCAAAGCCCGATTACGTGACGTTCTTACACGAAGCCCTCTTCCGGTTGGCGGTGAAAGTTCCACCGAGAAACGTGCAACCGGGCTCGCCTCTGGTGTTGCCGATTGCAGACGAAGTAAACCCAATCGACTATTTGTGCCATGCACCTTCGAACGAGATTCTCAGGCCCAAGTTGCACGATGTTCCCCGCCACAAAGCCTGGCGAGTGAATGACACGGCCATCGCGGGGCGCTACACGTTTCAACCTCGTGACCTATTCGAGAATCCTGCGCAAGCCGAGCAACCATTCATCGTGCGCTTCGACCGAAACGAATCGGATTTGACCCCGTTGGGCAGTCAAGAACAATCAAATCTCGCGGCGCGCCATCAATTGAACTTCCTCGGTGACTCGAACGGATGGCGACGGCAAATCCTCGACAGTGGATCGCGTCACGAATTCTGGTCGGCTCTGATGATTGCAGCAACCGTCCTGTTTGTACTCGAATCGGTACTCACTCGAATAATTGCAACGCGGACTTACACGACTTCGACCTCGAACGACGTTACTTCCACAACCGAGCACGAACGTCAAACGGCACAATCCTCCTTTTAGTTTCCGCAGGCACCCCAGCCGCTGGCCCCTTTAAGATTCCGAACTCAATGTTGGATACTGAAATCTCATTCGACGGTGTGGAATCTGGCTGGCAGACCGGCGTGATGATCCTGTTGGTCGCATTGCCGGCAATCCTGGCACTCATCCTCAGTCGCAGCGAACGGCAGTCGGTTACGAGATGGCGGGCACGCTGCATTTTCGCTTTGCGCGCGGTCTTATTCGTTTTGGTGTTTGTGGCACTATTGAGACCAGTCGTTCTGCAACCAACGACGATCTCAAAATCGCGAACGGTCATTGTTGCAGTTGATGTGTCAAAGAGTATGGACACTCGCGATACGCATGCGAAGAAGTCCGAAAAAATCCGCTGGGCGCGAGCGTTGGGAATGATTGGCAACGAGCAAACGAATCAGCGACTTGACCGTTGGTCGAATGCATACGACACCAATTCCGAACCCGAATGGGTCGCAGAAGACGAAGTCTCCGATCCGAACCAGCGCCGGCAATTGGCCGATTCCCGCCGACTGAATTTGGAAAATGTCCTCTCGCAGGTCGATCAACTCACACGCTACGACATCTGTGCCCGACTCTTAATGGAGAATGAGTCTCGCCTTGCGACAACGATTCGCAAACGAGGCAAATACGAGGTCTACCAATTCGCGGGGGATTCGCGACGGATCGACATTCGCGACAGCGATCAGCCAATTCCCAAATTGACGGATGAACTCGACCCCTTGAGCACCGATATCGAGAAACTCCTATCCGATCGGACGAATTCATCGAAGGAACAGGATTCGATTGCGGGAATAATTTTGCTGACGGATGGACGGGATAACTCGGGAGAAGATGTCGCAGAAGCAGCTCGGCGGCTGGGCAACGAGTCGATCCCCATTTTCCCAATCATGATGGGATCAGAGATCTCACCGAACGATATCGCGATTGAATCGATTGAATTTCCCGAGGAGGCATTGCAAGGCGACCTCGTCCGACTCAGAACCGTTTTGAAAACAAACGGTTTCGAGGGAGAAGATATCAACGTCGTACTCAGCCGAGAGGGTGAGGAAACCGATCGGCAATCCGTTCGCATTGACGGCCCGTTGCTGGAAGTCGAGTTCCCGTTGGAGACACGGGATGTCGGACGTCATAACTATTCGATCAAGTCCGAACTGCTCGACGGAGAACTCCTATCTGACAATAACGAGCGTGAACTCGCCATAAATGTTGTCGACGGGAACACGCGTGTCCTGCTCGTCGATGGCGAAGCCCGTTGGGAATTTCGCTTCATTGAAACTGCGCTCTCGCGGGACGATCACGTAGAAGTCGAAAAGGTCGTCTTTCAACAGCCTTATATGAATGTGCTGGATTCGTCGTTTTTTGAAAGCCAACTCGATGTCGCCGGCCCGAACGAATCTTCGACTGAATCAGCCTTCTCGAATACCGATCTGGTGATCATCGGTGACGTTTCCGCAACGGATTTTTCTACTGAGGCATGGGAGCAGGTTGATGAGTTTGTCTTCGAATCGGGCGGGACGTTAGTTCTCCTCGCTGGCAAACGAAACTTTCCGCGTGGACATCGCTCGGAAGTTGTCGATCGCCTTCTACCGTTGACCAACCTCTCTCCTCTACAGGTTGCAGAAAACACGGCCGCGGGTGATCCCCAGCAACGGGGCTTTCACCTCCAGTTGACTTCCGCTGGCGCGCGAGAAGATGTTTTACAGTTCGGCGTGGACGCCGCAGCGAATCGAACAATCTGGGGAGAATTGCCGGGGCATTCGTGGGGGCTGGTCGGCCAAGAGAAACCCGGTGCAACCGTCTGGGCACGTTTCATCCTGCCGAACGAATCGCAAGCGCGTGATTCAGTCGAGGAACGACCCGCGATTGTCCACCAGTATTACGGATTCGGCCAAGTCATCTGGATCGGATTCGACAGTACATGGCGTTGGAGGCATCGCATTGGGGATGGGTATCACCATCGATTCTGGGGGCAATTAACACGCTTAGCCATTCGAAACAAAAGCATGGCCGCTAATGACTCTGTGAGGTTCGGCACCGAAAAGCTAAACCTCAATGTTGGAGAGCCGGCGATCGTGGAAGCCGAACTTTCTGAGCCATTCTTGCGAAGGTTTCCGGAGGTCTCGACTTCTGTGGTGATTCATCGAATCACATCCGATGGCGAATCGATTCCGCATTCCCGTTTGGACCTGACACCACGTCCTGCTGAACCCAGGTTTCTACAGGGGCAAACGTCGAATTTGCCAGCCGGCGAATATCAGCTCGAACTTGTTGCCCAAAACGCCGATTTGGGCCACGAACAGATTTCGACTTCTGTTTTCGTTCGAGATCCACAGCCTGCGGAACAAAGTGAGATTCGCGCCAACCGAGAATTGCTCAGCGCGATCGCACGTAATAGTGGTGGCCAACTGTTAATGCCGGACGAAGTTGAAAAGTTGACGGAACTGATTCGATCGAATAGCGCAGACTCGACTGGTATGACTTCCATTCGGATTTGGGATCATTGGGCTCTGTTGGTAGCGTTTTTGACCATCCTTTGCACAGAATGGATCCTGCGAAAGCGGGGAGGATTGCCGTAAGCCCGACTACCGTCACGTCGATACGTCCGTCATCATAGACATAGGATTCATTCAATTACGGCAAACGGGATGAGGTGCAAATGCAAAACGCTTCTGGCTTGCCCGAAAGCTTCGATGGGCGATTTGCCAGCCTCCGTTCCCGTCTCACAGTTCTGTCGATTCTGCGCGGCTTCGGGTTGATCAGCCTTGTGTTCGCAATTGGTGTCGGCACAGGCGTGCTGCTTGAGATTTCCGGCCCTCCGCATCCCCAAATCCGATGGGTGCTTTGGGGAATCCTACTGTTCGCTCTCACGATGACATTAACGGCCGGGCTCATCCTTCCCGTTTTGCGTCGTCCCAAGAACAGCGAATTGGCTGCCCTTGTCGAATTTCGACATCCCAATCTCAACGAAAGCCTCATTTCGGCGGCGCAGTTTCAAGATCCAGGTGGAAATCTCCGGCACCAGGGGTCGGCGCTGATGCGCGAGCATGTACAAAGGGAGACCGCAGAACAGTTACAAGATTTAGAACTCGCCGAAGCAGCCAGATCGACGAATGCAGTCCGTTTGGCAGTTACCGGAATCGCGGCGTGCGTTTGCGTCGTTTTACCGGTCATTGTGTCTCCCGCCAACTACTCGGTCGCGCTGAATCAATTTCTCGTCCCATGGGGTAATTATGACAGTCCCGGCGACCTCGTATTTGAGGTTGCCGGTGGAGACCGTGTCGCTGCCCGACACTCGGATGTCGCCGTTCAGGCGAAAATACGTTGGCAATCAGCAACCAAAGAACTGCCGGAAACTGTTCGATTGACCTGGGAATCGCAGCAAGGCGACTCCGGTTCACAAGATATGGAATGGAACTCTGCCGGCACCATACTTCAAGGAACGATCCCCCGCGTACGTGAATCTCTCGACTTTCACATCGAAGCGCAGGGTGCGTACTCTCGCCGTTACCACGTCGAAGTCGTCGATCCGCCGCAAATCGCGCAGTCCTTTGTTGATATTCAACCCCCAGGATACTCGCAACTATCGCCGTCACGCGTCGAACTCGCCGGTCAAGAACTTGTCGCTTTCGAACGGAGCCAACTCCGGTTTTCGATGCTGTTCAACAAACCGGTGGAGTCCTGTAAGTTCGTTTGGGCGCCACGGTTGAATGAAGACGGGGGCGAACCGAGCGAGAATTACACAGAAGTCCAATCAACAGTCAACGAGTTCGACAGCATCCATTTGTCGCCTGACAAATTGTCCGGAACATTTGTGTTATTGGCCGAATCAACCGGGACCTTTCGGTTTGAATTGCTTGACGAACATGGGCTGGCAAATGACGACGACTCACCACGAGCGTTGTCGATCATCGCTGACGCTCCCCCGCAGCTAACGGTTGTCGGTATCAACGAGGAGGCCGAAGCCCATCCGGACGATCTGCTCCACATCCAAGCGACGGCCGACGACGACACCGGAATCTCGGCATTGAATTTAGTCGGTCAAACCTCGGATGGTCGGAACTTTGACATTGCCGCGCCGCCAGATCGCCTGGGAAACAAGGTCGCCGTCCATGAATTTGTCATCGATCCAATCGAATTGAAAATCGAAGCGGGCTTGAACCTCGAGCTTCGCGTGCGTGCCGTCGACGAACGGCCCATCCCCGGCCCGCAAGAGACATGGTCGGCACCGTCTCGGGTGAAGATCACCCGCGATGCCGCTCCACAGGCAAGTTTAGCCTCGCATAACTTTCAACAGCAGGTTCTTCAAACGTTACAACAAATCCGCAGCAGCCTCGCACTCAATCACGGGCATATCACTCGTCTCAAAACAGAAGTCGGGCAACAGTGGCCGAACGAAGTCATTCAAGATGTGGTCGAGTTTGCAGATTTACGACAAGAACAAATTGAGCTGGCCCAACGCCTGGAACGACTTTCGCAGCAATTGGAGCAAAACCCCCTTTATCGAACATTGACTCCCGACGTGAGAACGGTAGCCCGGCAGTCATTGGCGCAATCGGCAGCCGCCCTCAAGGAAATCATCGGAGCCCTCTCGTGGCAAGCGGCAGATTCCTTGAGCGTTTCCGACGATCTACTCACCAGAGCCGAACGTGACCTAGCCCGAATTGCAGAACGTTTATCGGATCTGGCTGAGATCGAGACCGACCTGCTCGAGCTAGGTCGGCTGGCGCGGCGCGCCCGTCGTTTGGCAGAGGCCACGTCGGATTTGCAGACACAACGTGCCCAAGCAGAATCGTCCTCGGCGACATCAAATGACCGCGCATCGGAACTCGATGCTCAGCAGGGTGAACTTTCGGAACAGCAGCAAGAACTCTCTGAGGATTTGGAAGACCTTTTGGACCGCCGACCCGAAATCGTCGATGCAGCCCGGATGGAACTATTGGAGCGTTTGGCCAAGTTGGCTGGTCAAGCACTCGATTTAGCCGAGCTGGAAGATCACTTGGCCGATTCCATTGCGGAAGAATGGAAATCCCGCCCTGAGGCCGTGACTCGAGCCCAGGCATTGAAGAATGGGGAAAATGGCGAGGCAGACGCCGTTGTGCCGGCTTCATCGAATACAGAAGAAACGGGATTAACCAATACTCAATTTGATACTGCCTTGAATGAGGTGCGATCGTTGTCAACCGCCACAGCCCAACTCGCGTTGGACATCGCCGTTCAGTCGGCACCCGACTCACCGCATGCGCGAGTGGCCACCGAACTGGCGCAACGCACAGCCGACTCCAGCGTCGAATTGCTGACGGGCCGGCTGTCACGATCGGCCTCATCCACGTCGCGCTCCCGAATTCTTGCGAATCGGTTATCGGCCGAGCAAGAACTCCCTCCCGACGTGCAACCGAAAATCGCACAGCTCTCGCAGCGCATCGACAAGCTGAACGATTCCCTCACCGCGATGGCGAACGAATTCGCGGCACGGCAGTCGGGATTTCGACTCGGACAGAGGAATCTCGCGGGCGCCACATTCGATCTGGAGCAACAATTTGCGGACATCGCACTTCGATTGGCAAAGGAGCCGATCGACCTTCCCTACCAGGCCCTGCTTGTGGAGACAATTCGGGCGACGACACATTCTGCTGTCGATTCGATGAATCTCGTCGACCGCAGCGTTGCCGGCGTGGATTACAACGAGGCCACTCAAGCGGGACACCTGGCAGCCAAGTCGTTGCGAGACGCCGCAGAACTTGTTTCGGAGGTCGCCGGCACACGTGAGCAATACGATTCCCCTGTTCCGCCGGAAGTCGGAAGCCAAGTCACCGAGGCCGCCCAGCAACTCGCTGAAGCCCAGCAACGGTTGTCTGAAGCCAATTCGAACCAAACCGGCGAGTCCTCATCAACCGAGGGTCAGCAGTCAGCCCAAT
>JANQRQ010000238.1 GCA_028284485.1 Planctomycetaceae bacterium
GGGATGGGCTCGTCCGCTGATCAATGTCAGGTGGTCGTACATAGAATATCCGCGATGGAATTGCTGACAGCGAATTGCGCCGAAAAACGGCCACGACAAACGCGCTTCGTTCTATCCGTGCTGGGGACCGCGTTACTATTCAGAGCACATTTCAGCGTGTTGACGGTAGCGATGTCAAGGACCGAAAATCAATGCAGCCCGGCATCGACGCAGACCACTTCCTATGCGCGAAGATTCAGCGGCGTTAGAGACCAGCTTGAAGCGGTTTACGGAGGCACTGGACTGATCGCAGGCAAAGCGTTCCAACTCGATCGGTTGGAAATTTACTGCATGGCGGCGGCAACTTCGGCAAGTTGCTCCTGCGTGTTCACTCCCATCGCCTCGCGGATGTCGAGCGCGTCAGTGGCGATCACCGGCCGACCTGCTTCGAGCAAGATCTTGGGGCAGTCGGTCAGATAGTATTCCGCCTGCTGGTTATTCGGCTGCAATTGCCGCAGCGATTCAAACAATGCCGGTCCATCGAACACATAACAACCGGTATTGATTTCTTCGATCGCCTGCTCTTGGGGTGTCGCATCCTTTTGTTCGACGATCCGCAGGAACTGTCCCTGTTCATCGCGGACGACTCGTCCCAAACCTTCGTTGGCAGACGTGACGGCCGTACCGATCACACAGGCCGCCTCGTGTTTACGCTGTTCATTGAGCAATTCCAACAACGATTCTCCGCGTAATAGCGGAGTGTCGCCTGCCAGCACCAACACAGGTCCGTTGTGTTCGCGCAGTTGGTCCTCGGCCATCATCACGGCATGGCCGGTTCCCATTTGCTCACTTTGCAAAGCGAATTCGACGTCACGATGCGATTGTAGCGCCTCGGTAACGCGTTCGGCTTGGTGCCCGACAATCACGACAATTCGCTTGGTCCCCACCTGTCGCGCTGCATCGAGAACGTAGTCGATCATCGGCCGCCCGTGGATTTCGTGAAGCACCTTAGGCAGCGACGACTTCATGCGTGTACTTTTTCCTGCCGCAAGTACAACGGCAACCGGTTCGTCCACTCGGTTGTCTCCTCAATTGTCGGCCCGGGCGGCATGCGAAATGGCAGCGTACAAAGCTGATTTTTTTGCCGTGACAGTCGCGTCGTGTTTTAACAGACCCGTTTCTTGCGAACCAGATCGCGCCCGAAACCCGATAATGGTCAAAGGCTTTTAGTACCGCAGTCCGACGCGGGCAATGAATCCGGATGAGATATCAAATCCGGTTGTCGCTCCGGCAAAGTCGACTTCCCGCCCGAAAATCCAACCCGCTTCAGCGAATGACGCGAGCACGCCGTTGTCGGAACGCAGGCCGATCAGGAGTCGCCAATCTTCCAATTCGATTTGCTCGCGGTCTCGTGAGTTTTGCTCGACGATTTGGTAGGCCTCGACATTGTATTCACCGGTGACATACAGCCACTGAGGAACACCGAACCACCAATCACCCAAGAAGTAGCTAATTCGCGCCTCGGGGAAGACGAGTCGCCATTCCCAACGATCGTTCGGATTAAAAACGATACCCGCGTAAGGAACAACTCGGTCTGTGACACGATCCCAGAAACCTGCACCTAGGACCCACATAAAGTTGGGCTTGGATCGGAGAAAGATCATTCCGCGTGCGTCAAAGAACCAACCCTCGGAATTCAAACTTCGCTGCAGGTCGGTATTCATCGACGGAGTGAAACCGAGTTGCATGCTCCAAGGCCCACGAGCTGGTGTTTCGATTTGAAAGTCTGAACCAAATCGGTAAGCCCGAGGAGGCAAACCAGGATTGGCGGGCCCGCCCCACCAACGAACATCAATCTGTGGAGCCACTGAGAAAATCCATCCGTTCATCAACGGCATCGTCTCGCGGAACTCGGTGTCGAGTTCGAAAATGCTCATGTCTCCCATTCCGTTGGACGTCGATTCCTTGGGAATGAATGCACCTTCGATACTGGTTTGCCAGCCGAACCGATACGGTTGTGGTCCAAAAATACCGTAGGCTCCCATCCCAGGTGCCGGCACCATGGCTCCGGGCGCACCTGGCTGAGTCAAAAACGGATCGGTAACCCCATACGGCTGTTGGTAGGGCATGACCGTTCCGCCACCCGGATAGGTCTGGCCGGGCATGACGTAACTCTGATTCGGATCGACAAAAGTTTGAGGCGGCGCGCCGTATTGTCCATTGATGGCGGGGTCTTCGTCATACTGTGGCGTCTGTGCGCGAAACACAGCCGCGACGTTCTCGGCGGGCAAGAACATCGGTTGCAGTGGATCAGGTTGGGGATTCGCTGAAAGCGCGACGACAGCGCAAAGGATTTGAACGTTCACGTCGAAACCTGCCTGCGGGAAATGGAGATGCGGGCTATCAACACAAGGATGTGTTATGGGAAGTGAATTGCGGTCGGGATTTTGCACAAGTTGCCGATTTCGTCAACACCAAGTTGGGGACCAAATCGCATCCCAATAGGCAATAAGCCGCAAGAAATTGTTCAAATCGTAGCCACGATTGACTTTGCAGAACCACCGGGATCGACCGGTCACCGCGCGAAAAATCCAGACATCCGGAGCGTTACGACCGCCTTGCGGAACGCCCGTTCAACAGCCGGCGTTCGCATAATCAAGCCCCGATGATTGGGCGGCTGCGACTTCGTTGGACTGAACGACCTCCAACGAGTGAATCAATCGGCTTTTCGGTTCCTTACGCAGGACATACCGGTCAGGCGCGACGGCGTCGAAAAATAGCCGAAACCACAGCATGCCTCTTACGGATTCTCCTGGAGAAATAATAAAGACCGACCCGGGACCGTTCTTATCGGACCAGGCAAGTAACATCCCGAAAAAACCGCTGGGGAGGCTCTTGACGTGCTGCATGTTGATGCCGATTTTTGGGTGTCGGTTATCACTCCTGATCTCAACGAGCGTATCTCGCAGCAATACCAAGTCTGCACCGTCCCAAATTTCGACGGTCCCCATGTCGAGAACCGCGATTTTGCCCTCGGTCGAAACTTGCAGTCGCTGGTGGTCTTTCGGAACGATGGTGACTTGCCCACGTCGATAGGGTCGCGTCGCGCAGTCGGATTCCATATTCGGCGTTTCCTGTTTCGGCGCAAGGCCCACTGCGCGCAAAGTTTGACAGTTGACAACTCGTGATATGGCCCGCCCCCTAAAGAAACCCAAAACTGGCCCGAAACATTCGTTGAAATCAGTCTCAATTCGCAAGAAAGTTGTAAGCACTTGAAATTAAGCAACTTACAAAAAATATTACGACAGAAACTCTCCCATTTACTCGTCTCGAAGCTTTCTGAAACGCGATTCTTAAGCCCCAAATTTCGCGCCGAAAGCTCAAATTGGCCGCCGCTATTATTCGCCTGTCCTGTTCCCTTATGTAGTGGTCAACTCCAAAAAAAACTACAAAATCGGCAAAAAGTTGGACAAGGCGATTCGCGCCACCTAGGATTCCGCCCACCTCGGTATCAATCAACCTGTTTGTGGTCACATGGAATGCACCCGCTGACCGGTTCGATTCGCTGAGGACTAACGTTGCCGGGACAATCAAAGGAGATTGTCAGCGGCCCGAACCGAAGGAACGGTGTCGGAAGCAGAAATGGAATTCAAACATTTGTTTATCTTCTTGTCGAACATGTCTAGTTCGACAACCTTCTGCTCTTTGCTGCGCAACTTCCCCGCGCCGCTCCGACAATTCGATCCAACCTCGGTTTGCGCCTCAATGACCCAACCGGCAACCGATTGATCAAACATGGATGTTTGGACATTTGGAAGGAGTCGAACATGAGTGGAAAACCTGTCATCGGCATCAATGGAGAATTCCGTCCCGAGAAAAAAGAAACGGTCGCATTAAGCTGGTACAACGAAGGCTACTACGATTCGGTGACTGCAGCCGGTGGACTGCCCACATTGATTCCACCGCTGTCTGATGACAAGGATCTGAAACAGTTTCTCAAGTCGTTAGACGGGTTGGTGATGTGCGGTTGCAGCTTCGACCTCGATCCGATCCGCTTGGGTCTCGAAAAGCATCCTTCCACACGTCCCATGCCGACACGGCGCGAAGACTTCGATCGACGACTTGCCAAGATGGCTGTCGAGTTGCGCATGCCGATTCTGGCGATCGGCTCAGGAATGCAAACACTGAACGTCGTGTGTGGCGGAACGTTAATCCAACACATCGGCGAAGAAATTCAAAAACCGCTGCTCCATCGCGATCCTGTCGAATCGACATTACGGCATATCCTGGACATCGTCCCGGGCACGCGTGTCGATCACATGTACGGTCCCGGCGAAATTCGCGTGAACAGCCAGCACCACATGGCCGTCGACCAGGTCGCCAACATGTTCCGCGTTTCGGCAACGGCCCCCGACGGTGTCGTCGAAGCCTATGAATCGATCGACGAAGATTGGTTCTGCGTCGGCGTGCAATGGCATCCCGAAAACGAAACCGCATCGGCACTCGACATGCAGGTCTTCGAGAATCTGCTCGATGCCTGTACAGAACCTGCTGCGACGATTCTGCCGTTCGCCAAGAAAGCGGCATGACGCGGGCTGCGGAATCAAAACCGCGGGAGTTCACAAGTTCATTCGGCAACCGGGGTGGAGGGCAAAACCTGAAACCCCGGTGCTTTGTTTCGCGCTCGAGTATGCAGGTTTCATAACGGGAGGGCGGAGCTCCCGCTGAGCACTCCGATTTCCGATTCGGACAATCTATTGGAACGGGGACTGGCAACCGAATTCCTAGGAAGCCGTTGGAAATATCCTGGTGGCACAGACATTCCTGTCTGTGTTCGCCGACGCTTTTCAGATGCCTAAGTTCGAACAACCGAACCACGATTCGAATTCTTCTGGATTCCCGCCTTCGCGGGAATGACTGCACCAGATCCCCCAAAGAACGTTAACTGCTCACGGTTCTGTGCGATCTAAGGCACCCTGCAAATCGACTTTGAAATGTGTGAGGTCGGTGTAGTTGTGGGTGTAAGCCGGCAGATACGCCGGCCCGGTCTCGGCATCGATCTGTTGTTGCAAGCGCAACAATCGGTCCCGACCATCAGAGTCCCCCAATAGACCCAGGCCGATTGCAGCCGCATCTTGCACTTCGGCATCTTGATGATTCAAAAATGGATCGATTCGCGCTTTCAGCGACCGGTCCTGGGTGATGCCAATGAGTCGACACAACAGGGCCATGGCCCGCGGGCTTTGTTCGGCGCCGATCAACTGCTCCAGGCGCTCGCGGTGGGGGACCAGTTCCTCAATGGCTTGATCCCATTCGTCGGGCTTGCGTTCCAGGTTTCGATTCAATTCGATCAGCCCCACTTCGATGATCGCGCGGTCGCGGTTGGCTAGCAACAACTCGACCGGGAAGAGGGGCGAGCGGTCGTAGAAGCGACCCCAAGTCGATCCCATCGGAGCGCCGATCGTCAGTGAGTGAATGCCGACAATCGCGCGGGCCGGCGACGCCGTTCCACTTGGACGACCAAACACGAGGGGCCATTTTCGGGAGCTGTAGGTATCGGCCTCGATGCGTATCGTTCGGTCGATTGATGTCGCAGCCACAGGTCGATGCTGATCATCGAGCAGGACAGCCCAAATCGACACCATTTGCTCCGACCAAACGGCAGTACTGACCACTTCCGGAATCGCAGAGATGATTCCCTCGTCCGATTCGCGAAATTGCAGATGGACAATGCGATTCTTCGAGTTGAGAGGATCGGCGATGTCCACGGCCAACTCTTCATCCAACCGATAGGGAATCGTCGTCGTTTCAATCGACTCGATCGGCAGTTCGATGTTCTGCTGCAACAAAGTAGCGGTCGACGGGGCAGCCTGACTGCCCGTCGTAAGGTTCGACAAGCTCCAATAGCGGGATTGCCTCAGCATCGGCGACAGACCGAGGTCGATACGCAGCATTCCGTCCGGCATCAAAGTATTGCTGCGTAAGAACTCGTAGTTGAGCGATTGATACGGTGCCGCCGTCGACGCGATTTCTCGAACGAAGGGATTATCTGCATCTTGTACTATTTGCCGGTCGGAAATGTCGGCCCACGCAAACGTGGAAGGCTGATCTTCCGACAGGTTGGCAACATGAGCCACTCTCGAATCTGGCGGGCGACCATCGATGACAATGTTCTCGACATACGCGACCGGAGTTGACTCGCGGTAGTACGAGCGATCGAACAGCCAGTAACTGCCGTCGAGAATCTGAAATCGAAAATCGTACATCAACTTCTGGTTGCCGAATGCGACGATACGCATCGGCACGAATTGGCCCGGCTGAATCTCGGCATAATCGAGGAACCGAACTTCTCGGTCGCCGTAGCGTTCCGCCAACGGTTGTTTTGTTTGCTTGTCGATGACCAACAGGCATTGTGTGTTGGTCGAAACCGAGTATCCCCGCCACCCGTGCAGGATCCCATTGCCGTAAACCCAACCAAACGATGGACCGGCGACCACGGCAACGATCACATCCCGATCATCGAGCCGGCCTTCGAACAGAACCGGCGCGTGATAGTTTTCCGGTCGATCGACCAACGTATCGACCGCCAGCGTCATCGTCACGCCCCGCTTCGCATGAGGATTCGTTTCGTCATCGAGTCGGCAATTCGCAGGATCTTTTTCTGAATCGGCAAACTGAAAGTCATAGGTCGTCGGTGGAAATGCAGCCACATCGGGAGCCAGCCAATGACGGTTCGACTGCAGAATCGAATCAAGCAGCGGCTTTGCAGGCCGCTGCGCCACCTGCAAGGCGGCCATCGGAATCCGCATCCCGGTCAGCGGATCGCCCGATTCGTCATACAGCATTAGCAACAGCTGTTGGTCGATGGGCATACCGTCGGCAGTGTCAGCCAACCTCAACTCCGCGTGCAGACGGGGATGGACCCATCGTTCGCGAAAACGCTCGCCCCGGTCGCCCAACGTGAATCGTAATTCAACCGATGGGATCGGGTTATCGTTGGTGCCGCTCCACTCCAGCGGGAAGAGTGTTCCCAATTCAAACGGCTGCAGCCCGCCCAACGATCGATTCGAAACGGTACTCGATTGCGATTGTAGGGAAGCAAGACTCAATTGCTGCTTTTGTTTGACGCTGGCCGATGTATCGTTCGACTCATCGGCGCGGTTTTCTTGTTCCAAACGGACAGAACTCGCTGGAATCGAATTTGTCACGACCGGCAAACAGACGAGTGCTGCGATGAAGACTGCCAAACGCATCGATGGCTTCAATTGGGGATCTTCTGAGTGTTGTAAGATTCCTTGCAGTCGGCTGCGCAGCTGCTGGAGATCTCCTAAACCGCTGGCAGGGATCGGAACATTTCTTCCTGACATTCCTGCTAGAAATCCTACGGCTGCCACTAGCATGTCAGCATAGCTGCGCGAGCGATCCGGCCAGGTGTGGACAAACCAGGCATCGCAGCAGGCTTCCTCGGATCGCCGCAGCTGCGACCGGGCCCACCAGAGAGTCGGCAGCCACCAGAACAACAACGTCGTCAGTAATTCAAGATAGCGGACCCAATGGTCGCGACGACGAACGTGAATCAACTCATGAGCGATGAGCGCATCTTGTTGCGAATCGTCGAGCCGAAAGTAGAGTTCCCGCGGAATGATGACACGTTGACGCCGACCAATGGGCCATAACATCGGCGACATTCGCCCTTCGACCAACACAACCTGAGGAGTTCGGCGGAGTCCCAATTGTCGAGAGAGTTCTTCTGTGCGTTGTATAAGTTCTTGAAATGCCGGCTTTGCCGATCGCAATTGGTGCTCAAATCGAATGATCCGCAAAAAGGCGACAATGGCACAAATGATCGATCCGCCGAACCAAATCGAAAATACGACGGTCGGCAGCCATTGTTGCGATCGCGACTTGGCAACGGTCGCTTCTTCGAACGACGCTGGATCACTTGTTGCATCGGTCGCAACTTTCTCCGGGGCAGCCATTGAGAGATCCCGGGCAGCGATCGCGTTTCGATCGTTCGGATTTGGATGAGGCTCCAGCAGCTCGACCGTGTGCGGGCCGGTCGATTCCGCCTTGGGAAACGTGTGTGCGGAATCGGGCGGCAAAGTCGTTTGAGTAAGCGAACGCGAAAAGTCTCCGCTTGCCATCTGCGCTGCTGAGCTCTCGGCTGATTCGTTCGGGGAATTGGTATCTCGAGAGTTGATTGGTTCGGCGATTGCCGGAGCAGGCGGCAACTTCGACAATGAGACCCCCGGTATCGGGGCCGGAACAAGGGCCGGCGAGATCAGTTTCAACAGAACGACGACCCAGGCCGCATGCAACAATGCTCGTTTCGGTTTGGCGACGACGGCGATGATCGTAATCAGGATAGCCAACGCGGTGGCCAACAAAGCATTGCTTAAGCCGTTCTCCACAATTGTGATCATCTCACCAATTCCTCCAAGCACTATCCGACAATTCTGCGTTCACATTTTTTGACGGCCGTACTTCACGATTAACGAATCAGATCGAATTTTCTTGGTCTCAAAATACGAACGTCGCCCATGTCGAGAATGAACGCGGGCGATCGACGCCTATCTTGTCACTCTCGACGCTTCTTGGGTTTGCTACTCCGGGATTTTGCCGACCTTTCGTCAAGTTGTTTGACGAGTTGCTTGAGTGCATCAAACTCTTCAGCTGTTAGGTCACGAATTTGGGTGAGCGATGTGAGAACCGGGACCAGGGAGCCTTCACACATCGTGTCTGCCAGTTCAGCGAGCCGTTCGCCGATTAATTCGTCACGCTCGATCGACGCCCGGAACTGATGTGTTCGCTGACTGCGGTCGCGATCGATGCATCCCTTTTCTTCGAGCCGTTCGAGGAGTTTTTGTACAGTGTAGTACTCCGAAACACCGCCATCCTCGTAGAGAGTTTCGGTGATTTGCCGCGTTGTGGCCGTTCCAGAGTCCCACAAGACTTGCATGACGGCCAATTCTGCTTCGGTCACACGTCGATGTTCGGGAGCCATTTCGAATCCTTGCTTTCAAAGACATTCTGTCTTTAATTTGTAAGATAGGCGGAGACGTGTTCAAAGTCAACCTGTCTTTGATGCACAAACTCACAATCCATGCGCCGATAACCTATCGTCGGTAACATCCGCGTCACGATTCGGTCGACCAACTCGCTTTCGCGAGCGGCTCGTCGATAATTCCGCCAAAATTCCCGCAGAATCGCAGATTGTTGCGACGAACTGGCAGAATTCCCTCGCAACTTGTTTGCCCCAAGTTCATGCTGGAATAAGCAATAAATTCGAACTGCGTATAGGTAAGAGGCCTGACTTTCACGAAGAGTCGGGCCTTATTTGCTAGAGCGGTTCACTTTTTTCTAATGGGGGTGTCTGGCTCATGGGAGCCAGCTTTCCTAGAACCAAACGTGTTTGTCGCGCCCACGAGTCCGCGTAATACGCTGTAGGGGATGGCTGATGGTCGAGCGAAAAAGGCGAACGGCGGCGTCCAAGCCGGCACAAGATTCAACTCAGGACGCGGCTGAAGTCATTCTTGAGTATGAACGCAAACGGAAACGTCGCGCGCGAGTTCGGGCTCGCAGAAGTCGCCGCGAAGCGGAAAAGCAACACCATGCCGCCATGGAACGCATGCTTCATTCCATCGAGGTCATCAAGTGGTGTGTGCTGTCGATTTCGAGTGTGATGGTCATTTCGCTCATCGTCGGCTTGATCGTCCTGAACAGCGTGAAGAACGAAGTCCAGCGCGTAAAATCGGAAGTCGAAGACATTCAACGCGAAGCCGAGTTGATTCGCGAGAAGATTCGACACCCGCTGGAAACGATTGGCGGAACGCTCGGCCGGCGGTTGGAAAACAACATTAGCGGTTACCTAAGCGGCGATGACTCGGAGTAGTCATCAGCTAGACTGTTTGAACTGAAGAACTTGCCAGACGAACGCTTGCCGGTCTCACCGTCCCCTACCAATTTGTTGCCGACAATTTTAGGTTGATGACTCCGAGTCATTGGCAATCTGCGTATGCACACTTGGCGGGCCGAAGGCTCCCATCGAGAAGTGAAATAGCTGCCAATCCCGAAGCGACCAATCGGTAGTCGTCACGTCATCCCAACGGCAAACGTGCACATAGCCGTGTCGATTCGTCGCGGTGCTCAAAACATAAACCGCAGCAAGTTTGTCGCCCGTCGATTCATCGATGAACGACCGAGTCAGCACGCCCATCGTACGAAGTCGATCGTTGGGCCAGTCGAGCAAAACGATTTGGGCGGATTGTTTGGCCCGGGTCATTTCCGAGAAGAGTCGTTCATCCCAATTGGAAAAACGGCCCCACGTCACGCGCTTTTCGACGAAGGGATACAACGCGAAACGGATGAGGGCTCCGATCGCCGGTGGCGCCAAAAGGATAACAACGACAGTCAAAATCACCCGCATGATCGGATTTTCGATTGCCTGAAAGAAGGGGAGGAATTGTTGCACTGCGGCGATCAGGACATACAGGATCAATATGCCGATGATGCCATGGAGGTAGATCTTGATGATGACCGAGAGCAACGGCTGACCGAGCAGATGGAGACCGTTGCCGGCGTCATTCTGGCCGGATGGAGTGGCGTCGTTCACACTGACTGCTCCCAGATTCTTCGTCCACACACGAATGGGCAATGGGCGCACAACGTGATGCACCAATGCGTGGTTTGGGTCATAGATTTCAACAGTTGGAAATGCCGATCGAAGGGTTTCGGCGGAAGACAATCAACCGAGTTCAGATGTCCACCGATGTTTCGATTCGTTCTGAAAAGCTATCGGTCGGATTCATCGGCGTCAA
Source organism: Planctomycetaceae bacterium (assembly GCA_028284485.1). Taxonomy (GTDB): domain Bacteria; phylum Planctomycetota; class Planctomycetia; order Planctomycetales; family Planctomycetaceae; genus JANQRQ01. The sequence goes on from JANQRQ010000238.1 coordinate 10,797, forward strand.
CGGTGTGCGAAAGGTTCGGATCGCTCCGTGCAGTCGCTTGCTCCCCGCCGATTCCATGCAAACTCAAGATGAGTCTGGGCAGTTCGGTGGCCATTCGAGGGGCCGTTTGGTTTACAATGCAATCAGTCCCAGAGTTGGGCTGACGCGGTGAACTCGATTTCGTCACAAAATGGGAAAAGATGCGTACAAGATTCGTTACCAGTAGCGCTTGGTTGGCGATGTACTTGGGGATGAGTGCGCCCGCAAGCGGCGACGTTGACTTTGCGCGCGATGTACGACCGATACTGGCGGGACATTGTTACAAATGCCACGGACCCGACGCCGAGCAGCGGCAAGCGAATTTGCGACTTGATGCGCGCGAGTCGGCGATTGCCGAAGCCGATTCGGGAGAGCTGCCGATCGTGCCAGGCAAACCAGATGAAAGCGAATTGGTCCGCAGAATCCTTTCCGACGACGAATCGGAACAAATGCCACCGCCCGACGCGAACCTCATTCTATCACCAGCCCAGAAAGAGATTCTCAAACAGTGGATCGCCGAAGGAGCCGTCTATCAGCCGCATTGGGCGTTCGTCGCACCGCAGGCTGCGGCGCTGCCCGACGTCGCCGATGTTAGTTGGCCGCGAAACCCAATCGACCGCTTTGTACTGTCGAAACTCGAATCGGAAAATCTGCAGCGATCGCCGGAAGCAGATCGGTATCATCTTATTCGTCGTCTCTCGCTCGACTTGATTGGCCTGCTGCCAACAGCGGAAGAGATCGATGCCTTTGTTGCTGACGAGCGTCCTGGCGCTTACGAACGACTTGTGGATCGTTTGCTCGCCTCGCCGCATTACGGCGAACGCTGGGCACGGCGATGGCTCGACTTGGCCCGGTACGCCGACACGAACGGTTACGAAAAAGATCGACCCCGCTCGATTTGGCCGTATCGCGATTGGGTTATTGACGCCGTCAATTCTGATATGCCGTTCGATCAATTCACCATCGAACAATTGGCGGGTGACATGTTACCGAGCGCGACCTTGGCACAGCACATCGCGACCGGCTTTCATCGAAATACGATGATCAATGAAGAAGGGGGCATCGATCCCTTGGAATTTCGCTTTCACGCCATGACCGACCGCGTCAACACAACAGCGACGACTTGGCTCGGCTTAACAATGGGTTGTGCCCAATGCCATACGCACAAGTACGACCCGATCCAACAGCGCGAGTATTACCAGGTTATGGCGTTCCTCAATAATGCCGACGAACCGGAAATGGAAGCTCCATCGCTGATGCAAATCGCTCTGCGGCGCAACTTGCAAGCGGAAGTCGTGTCACGCCAAAACAGAATGTTCCAGCGATACTTCGTTGATCAACCGGTTGCATCGAATGAGACCCCATGGGCTGCTCGATCGCGTCCCTTTCAAAAGTGGTTACGCGAAGAACAACAAAGGGCCGTCGATTGGACAATCCTTCGACCGGTCACCGCCAAATCGGACTTGCCTCGCTTGGAAATCCTCAACGATGATTCGATCTTGGCGAGCGGCGATCAAACCAAACGGGACGAATACCGTTTGACATTCGCCGGCGACTTTTCCGGAGTGACGGCGATCCGGTTGGAAGCATTGCCACATGAAAGCCTGCCCCGCAATGGACCTGGCCGGGCGTATTACGAAGGCCCGAAAGGGGACTTCTTTTTGAGTGAAGTGTTCTTAAAGAGCGATGCCGAACATCGAATCGAAATCGCATCGGCGACCGAAACGTACGCCAAACTCGGAATCGGCAGCGGCGGATCGTCAGCGGCGCTGGCGCTCGATGGCAATTTTCACACCGGCTGGTCGGTGAACGAGGGAGAAGGTCAGCCGCACACGGCTGTATTCAACCTTCGACAACCGCTCGCGACAGCCCAAAAACTGCAGCTGACTTTGATTTTCGAACGGCATTATCCGGCGGGATTGGGTCGGTTCCGCATCGCGGTGACTCGCGACACACGGGAAATCACAGCGAGTAAAGTTCCGGTCGATGTCGAAGCGAGTTTGTTGTCTCCCTTTGGCAAACTGACTGCCGCGCAACAACGACGGGTGAAGACGTATTATGTTTCGATTGCGCCCGAACTCGATAACGAACGCAAAGCAATCGAAAAGCTGCATAAGAGCCTGCCTGAGATTCCGAGAACGCTTGTGATGCAGGAACGTCCCCTGGACTTTCCACGACCGACTTACTTTCACAAGCGTGGCGAATTTCTCCAACCAACGGAAACGGTTGACCCGGACGTTCCCGCATTCTTGCACAGTTTTCCGACAGACCGGCCCAGGAATCGACTCGAATTCGCACGTTGGCTGGTCAATTCTGAAAACCCGTTGACCGCACGCGTCATCATAAATCGGCATTGGGCCGCCTTCTTCGGGAGGGGCATCGTGGGAACTCTCGACGATTTTGGAACGCAGGGTGATCTGCCCACGCATCCCGAATTACTCGATTGGCTGGCTTTGGAATTCATCAAGCAAGGATGGTCGACCAAGTCGATGCACCGCCTGATCGTGACCAGCGCAACGTATCGGCAATCGTCGCGCGTCACGCCACAACTCATCGAGGCCGATCCAGAGAACCGTCTGTTGGCTCGTGGCCCGCGGTTTCGGATGGAAGCCGAGCTTGTCCGCGATGCCGTGTTGTGCGCGAGTGGCTTGCTGTCAGACAAGATTGGCGGACCGAGCGTCTTTCCGCCACAGCCGGCAACGGTGACAACCGAAGATGCCTTCGGCAAACTGCAATGGAAGGTCAGCGAAGGCGAAGACCGATACCGGCGCGGCCTTTATACCTTTATGAAACGGACGACTCCCTACGCGATGCTATCGATGTTCGATGGGCCGAGCGGCGAAGCGTGCGTGGCGAAACGAGAAGTCTCCAACAGCCCGCTACAAGCGTTGACACTGTTAAATGATGCCGTGTTTTTAGAGACCGCACAGCGACTGGGAGCGTGGGCAGCGACACAATCTGGACCGCCGCAGTTGGTTCTCGATGATCTTTTTCGCCGTTGCCTGACCCGGCCACCCGATACCGTGGAACGTGATGCCTTGCTGGCATTCTATACCCGGCAGCAAACACGATTCGCCAAACGACAAGACGCGGCGCTGGCGCTCGCCGGCGATGGTAAGAAGTCGAATGCAGCAGAACGCGCCGCCTGGACGAGCGTTTCCCGGGCGATATTGAATCTCGACGAAATGATTACGAAGAACTGACATGACTGACGTTGCCAATAACAATTGTGACGTCACACGCCGACATTTCTTCGGCGATTGTGGCGTCGGTGTCGGCAAGATCGCACTGGCTTCGCTATTGACCGGTGCAACGCCTCGAAGCTCGGACGCGCGACAGCAGCCATCGGGTGATTTGACGCCATGCGATCCGCATTTCACGCCTCAGGCCAAGGCGGTCATTCATTTGTTTATGGCGGGCGCACCCAGCCAACTCGATCTGTTCGACTACAAGCCGAAATTGGCAGAGTACGAAGGAAAGTCGATCCCCCCTGAAGTGATTGGTGGGCAGCGCTATGCGTTTATTCGGCCCGATGCCGCCGCCCTGGGGCCACAGTACCAATTCGCCAAGCATGGGCAGTCGGGCATCGAATTATCGGAAATACTGCCTCATTTGGGGCATGTGGTCGACGACATTTGCCTGATCAAGTCGGTCCATACCGATCAATTTAACCACGCGCCGGCACAGATTTTTTGGAATTCCGGTTTTCCAAGACCTGGACGGCCCAGTTTGGGATCGTGGTTAGCCTACGGCTTGGGAGCGGAAACGACCGACTTGCCGGCATTCGTTGTGTTGTCGACCGGCAGCGGGATCAGCGGTGGTGCCGCAAATTGGTCAAGTGGTTTCCTGCCAACAGTCTATTCCGGTGTGCGGTTTCGCAATCAGGGGGATCCGATTCTGAACGTGACCAGCCCCGAAGGTGTTGATTCGCAGCTGCAACGGGAAACACTGGACTTAATTGGTGACTTGAACCGGCGGCGCTTAAACGTTGAAGGCGACCCCGAAATCGCCACACGGATTGCCTCTTATGAAATGGCGTTTCGATTGCAGTCGTCGGCACCCGAACTGATGGACCTGACCAGCGAAACAACAGCGACGTTGGAAATGTACGGTGCCGATCCCGAAAAACCATCGTTCGCACGGGCCTGTTTGCTGGCTCGCCGCATGATCGAGCGCGGCGTCCGCTGCGTGACGATTTACCACTCGGGGTGGGATGCCCATACCAATGTGGCAGGGAATCTGAAAAACAATTGCGGGAAAACCGATCAGGCCTCGGCCGCCTTGGTGAGCGATCTAAAACAACGCGGTATGTTGGATGAAACGCTGGTGATTTGGGGCGGCGAGTTCGGGCGGACCCCGATGGTGGAAAGCAATCCAGCGCTCGGCCGCAAACTGGGCCGCGACCATCATCCGCAGGCTTTCAGCATGTGGATGGCAGGCGGTGGGATGAAGGGGGGGTATTCGTACGGGGCCACCGACGAGTTGGGGTTCCATATCACCGAGAAGCCGGTTCATATCCACGATTTGCAGGCGACGATTTTGCATACACTCGGTCTCGATCACGAACGGTTGACGTTTACCCACCAGGGGCGTCAATATCGTCTGACCGACGTTCATGGTCATGTTGTGCATGATCTGTTGGCATGAAGCCCCAGCGGTAAACTGCTCTCTCACATCCGACCGTTACGGATAAGGTCGATCCATGAAACCGATGCCCATCGCCCTGGCGGTTCTGGGAACGGCGTTGTTATTTGGCCTGTTGATGTACAGCCAAATGCAAACCGGTCCCTTTCATGTCTCGGGTTTCATCGAAGCGGAAGAAACGCGCGTGGGATCGCGGGTCGGCGGGCGGGTGAAACAAGTGTTCGCTGTCGAAGGAGAACCCGTTCCCGACGATGGCATTCTCTTGGAATTAGAGCCGTTCGACTTATTCGAGCGCCGAGCCGAAGCTGTCGCCCGGCAGGCAGAGCGTCGGGCCGAGTTCGATAAGTTGACGACAGGTTTCCGTCAGGAGGAGAAGGACCAAGCCCAAGCCCAAGTTGAGCAACTCGAAGCGTTAGTGCGAAAACTGCACAGCGGTCCGCGTCCTGAAGAGATCGATTCCGCCCGTAACGAAGCCCAGGAAGCCGAGGCAAATTACGAACGGGCTGTTTCCGACTTCCAGCGGATGGAACAGCTTTTGGGAAAAGGGTCGGTCACGCGGGATCAATACGAGTTGGCCGCCGCCGACCTGAAAGCAGCACGCGCCACCTGGGATGCGCGGCGCTCCCGATTGGCATTGTTGGAAAAAGGGACTCGTGAGGAGGAAATCGACGAGGCCGAGGCGCAGCTACGTGCCGCGCAAGCTGCGTTTGCATTGGTCAACAACGGTTACCGCGCCGAAGAAATTGCACAAGCCCGAGCCGCGTTGGAAGCGGCAGACGCCTTGGTCGAACAAATTGAACGTCAAATTGCCGAGCTGACCGTCAAAGGAATTGCGGGTCAAACTGTTCAGGCGGTCGATTTGTATCCGGGGGATTTGGTCGGGGCAAACACCCCGGTCATTTCTTTGATCGATTCGAATCGCCTGTGGGTGCGAGCCTACGTGCCTGAGAATCGACTTGAATTGCGCGACGGTGACAAAGTGAGTATTCGCGTCGATAGTTTTCCTGAGGAGCGATTCGCCGGCCATATCGCATTTGTTTCGGAAGAGGCGGAATTCACGCCCCGAAACATACAAACGCCCGAAGAACGCTCGAAGCAGGTGTTTCGCATCAAAGTCATCATCGACGAGGGAACCGACCGGCTACGGGCGGGGATGGCTGCCGACGTGTTTCTTGATTCCGGGACCTGAGCATGACGGAACTAGATCGCCATGTGCCGGTGATCGATGTGCGGGGATTGACCCGAACGTTTGGCCATTTGGTTGCGGTCAAAGATGTCGAGTTTCAAGTTGCGCGTGGAGCGATTTTCGGATTGCTGGGCCCCAACGGAAGCGGAAAGTCGACCATCATCCGCATGTTGTGCGGGGTGTTAACACCGACCGCCGGAAAGGCATCCGTTCTGGGGTTCGATGTTGTCGACGACGCAGAGGCGATCAAGCGTCATGTCGGCTACATGTCGCAGCAATTCAGCCTTTATTCCGATCTAACGGTCGAGGAAAACCTGCAGTTTTACGGTCGCGTTTACGGTCTCAGCGACGAGCGCTTGGCCGCGAGGTCAGCAGACGTGCAGGAATTGACTGGGATCAGCGACCGGTTGGGGCAGTTGGCTGGCACCCTGTCGGGCGGCTGGAAACAAAGGCTGGCTTTGGCCTGCGCGTTGATTCACGAGCCGGATGTCGTCTTTCTGGATGAACCAACAGCAGGCATCGATCCGGTTGCGCGGCGTGACCTATGGGATTTGCTGTTCGAATTGGCGGGGCAGGGGGTCACGCTGTTTGTCACGACGCATTACATGGACGAAGCCGAGCGCTGTACTGACGTGGCCTACATTTCGATGTCGCGGTTGATCGTCTGCGGTCAGCCGGAGGAACTCAAACAGCTCAAGACCGTCACGCCGGAAGGAACACGTCGGTACGAATTGGAAGTTCCGCACCCGGCCGAATCCCTGGGGCGACTACGCGGTCTCGACGGTGTGCAGGATGCCACGCTATTCGGCCAGACGATTCATGTGTTAGTCGATGAGAACCTTTCGCCCGAGGAACTGCCAAGCCATGCCGGTGTTTCCCCAGAAGCGGCTCACGTTCGTTCGATCGAACCGAGTTTGGAGGACGTGTTCGTCACGTTAAGCCGGGCGGCTGCCGCCGGCAACCTGCCTGGCCAAGACGAGACGGTCCCTGCAGAAGCCGAATCGGACGAGCCGGCAGACAGTCACCCGACTCCGATTCCAAGCGAGCCGACGCACAAGAAATCACCAATCGACAAACCGGACCGGGAATCTTCAAGACCGAGCACTGACAAAACGCCGCAAGAAAACGACGATCCGGTCCCAGGATTCGGAGCCATTCTGCGAAAAGAATTTGCCCACATTCGCCGGGAGCGTTCGACACTGTTTTTCATGTTGGTCGTTCCGGTCATGCAAACGATTATTTTCGGTTACGCCATCGATACGCAAATCGAGAACATTCCGACAGTCGTTCATAACCTCGACGGTCGGCCTGCCTCGCGCGAGTTGATAGACAGTTTTATCAACACGCGCAGTTTTGCGTTGTACCGAGAAGTGCTCGATGACGAGACTTTCCAGCACACCATGACTGCCGGACAGGCCAAGGTTGGTTTGCGAATCCCGCCAGGGTTCAGCGATCGTGTTTTGCGAGGCGAGCAAGCCTATGTTCAAGTGCTGATTGACGGTAGCGATTCGCAAGTCGCCACGACGGCACTGAATGCGACAAGCTTGTTAGGATTTACGCGCTCACTGAAGATCGTCACTCCGTTTGCCGAGTCGATGCAAGCAGCACCGGCGCGCGACAGAGAGGGTCGCATGGCTGTCCCGATCGAAATGCGGCCTCGGCTGCTCTACAACCCGAATTTGGAGAGTTCTCATTTCTTCGTGCCGGGGTTGGTCGCCATTATTTTGCAATTGGTGACACTGTTTTTGACGTCCTTCGCGATTGTCCGCGAAAGAGAACTGGGGACGTTGGAGCAATTGTTCGTCACCCCAGTCAGTCGTTCCGGTCTGATGCTGGGAAAATTGGTTCCCTACGCCTTGATTGGAATCGTGGAAACGCTGATCGTGTTATTGGTGATGGTGTACCTGTTTCGGGTGCCCATTCATGGCAGCATTCCCCTGTTGATGTTGTTGTCGTCGTTATTTTTGGTGGCATCGCTGGGGCTGGGATTGTTCGTTTCGACCGTCGCGAAGACGCAACTGCAGGCCATGCAGTTCGCGTTTTTGATCATGCTGCCGTCCGTGCTGCTATCGGGGTTTATGTTTCCCCGCAGCGAAATGCCCTGGCTGATTTACGCGGTCAGCTGCGTGTTGCCGGTGACCTATTTTGTGGAAATCTTGCGGGGCATCGTGCTGCGCGGAGCTGATTTTGTGGATTTGATCTCGCCGGTTGTGAGTCTCGCCGCCTGTTCGGCGGTCATTTTGGTAGCGAGTATCGCCCGATTCCGTAAGCAGTTAAGTTAGCGACCATTTCGGCCGAACTAGCGACCGAGGACGTCTTTCACCTCGATTTGAAGCACAAAGTCGGTTCAGTCGGTGGAAGAGGCGACCCCGATTTGGTAAAGAATTCTGTTACATGTCGTTTCAAAACGCTCTGTTGCATCGTGCTGACTCGGGGAACTAAGGCTCGAAAACAAGCACAACCGGGGTTTTGAAACTGAGTGAGTGAATACTTCGAGAGACTTTGGCTGAGAGGTCACCTGCCACATGGAACAATTGTTTGCCAGCCTGCTGCTGTTTTTGATTTCTCTGTGGGCGTTATTGACGTCGTTGCTGGCGGTGCTCGTCCCGTGGCTACCTTTGGCGGCCTGGATTGGCTTTTGGCTCTTTGCCGTCAATTGGGTGAAACTCCGCGAAATCATGCTGGCGGGTGGCTGGGTCGGCGTCGTGCTCATCGGGTTGGTGATGATTCTGATTTGGGGAGTGGTCGCACCACCGCCCGACGGAGCGCATCATATGCTCGGCTTGAGCATCAGCAATTTCGTCGGCAAGACCGTATACGTCACCGCGCTGTTTTGCATCATGTTCTTATGCGGTAGCGTCCAGCTTTCCGGTTGCTGCGCGCAGTGCTGCAACTTCGAAGAAGAGGCACCCGCTGGCGGCGACTCGCACGGCCACTAGAGCAGGGATGCGTTCAGCCAAGCAAATGGTCCAAGACTTCTAAGCCTGAAGCGCAAGCGAAGGCGATATCAGAGGAACCCTTCGCTTGCGCGTCAGGCTTCGATGTGTACCGTATTTGAGCGAGATTGCTCGCGCCTCAACGCTTCCCTTGGTTGAAGGCTGCCGGATCGAATGGATCCGCCGGTTTGTCCCGAAGCAGCTTTTCAAAATATCCTTCGTCGGCAGCCTTGTCGTCGGTGGCCTGTGCCGCGCGGCCCGTCGGTACGAGCTCAGGATGAACCGCAGATGCCGGAACGACAATGTTGGCGTTTGCACTGCGCGAGTTGGCTTTTTCACTGCCAACATCATTATTCGTCAACAGATTCGATGCCTCTTGTTCCTTTGCGATACCTAGCACCCATTGCTTTAGTGTCTCGTATTGTGCAGCACCGTGATGACCATTAAAAACAGGTCGCGTTTGCTGACCGTGGTTCCCACGTGGCAACGTCAGCAAGGGACTGCGGTAAGGGTCGCGCAGGTCGATATGCCGCAACGTGGCTGCCAGGTTTCGTTCCGCGAAAACACGGTGCCCCCCGCCTCGACGGATCGGAGTCAGTCGAAACCCGTTGGTGACTTGTGGGCCATGACAAGAACCGTTGCCGCATTTGTTCAACAGCATCGGTTGGATCTTCGCAACGAAATTGGTCGCCGATTCACGAGACAAACCTGCCAAGGACTGCGATTCGGGCTTGGTATCCGGCGTCGAAGCGTTGTCTGCCGAATTTTGCGATGAATGAGCGTTCTGCGGCTTGCGCTCGAGCCGTTTGAGCATCATCCGAGCTTCTTCACGCTGGGGTTCGAGTCGCAAAGCATCTCGCAGTTCTTGCTGGGCTTGCGGTGTGAGTTCGTGTCGCAGGCACCATTTGGCAAGTTGCAAGTGATTGGTCGCGGTGGGGTTCCGCATGGCGTCTCGTTGTTTGACGTAGGCGTCGGTCAGGTTTTCCGCATGCAGCCGGACCTGGCCATAGGGAACGAGCATCTCGCCGCGCGGCTGCGAAACAAGGTAGCCACCGGCGACCGGGCGAATCACACCTTCGACAGTATTGCCGTTAACCAGCAACAACAATTCAACGGGAGCTGGCTGCTGGAACTTTTGAGCGACGCTGGTCGAATTCCAGAATACGACAGCGCACAAAATCGAGACAACACTTGTCATGCCGCCAACTTGCGCAATCAGACGCAGGCGACGGCCGAGGAATGTCAACACGGCCGGGCTTTCTGTTGGAGAGTTGATTCGGCGGAGATATGAGAAGAAGAGGCGGGGAGAATATCGCGGATGCCCGATCCCGTCAATTGGTGTTTGAGCGGCGGAAACGTGGTTGACTGGCGAAATTGCCGCCAGAACTCGGGGCAGATGGGGGCTTCACCTTGATGCGGCACGCAATAGGAATGGTGACTTTCAGGGATCGTGTGGTTCGCGCATTGCCGTCACAGGATCGAAGCCATCCGGGCTTGCGGGATCAGCGGGCGAACGATTGTCGGAAATGCCTTTGTCCGACTTCGAAGACGATCGCCGAAACAGCGATCCTTTGACAAGACGGCCGAAGACCCTCTTGACGTCGAGCGCCAGGCTAAAACTGGTGGGAATCAGCACCAGAGTGAACAGGGTCGAGACAACCAATCCGCCGAGCACAACGCTTCCCAAACCACGATAGAGTTCACTGCCGGCACCGGGTCGCACGACCAACGGAAGCATTCCGAGCACGGTGGTTAACGTACTCATAAAGATCGGACGGATGCGTGTTCTTACACTTTCGACGACGGCAGTGCGGTCGTCCATGGCATCGTGGCGCATGTGGTTAAGAGCCTGGTGCACAATCAGAATCGCATTATTCACCACCGTTCCGATCAGAATCACAAAACCCAACATCGTTAACATGTCGAGCGACTGCGGGATGAACAAATTGAGGACGGCCAAACCGCCGAATCCGCCAACCAGCGCCAGCAGAACGGTCGTCATGATAATGGACGGAAAGAAGAACGACTCAAATAGCGCAGCCATCAAAAGGTAGGTAATGACCAGCGCCAACACCAAGTTCCACTGCAAATCAATTCGCGTCTGCTGCAGCTTGTCAGCCGTCCCTGCGATACGAATTTGGTAAAGGCCGCTTTCGAAGGCGGGGGTCGACATCAACGGTATGCGCACCTTCTCGTCGATCGTATCGAGGGCCGTTTCGAGCGGGGTGCCCGGCGCCGGTTTAACTTGAACAGTGACGGCCCGGGACCGTTCGATATGCGCGACTTGCTCGGGACCGCTTTTCATTTCGATGTCGGCAATCGAAGCCACAGTGGTCAAATCGCCCTGTGGTGTGCTGATCGGCAACTGGCCCAAATCCTGCGAGCGGCGGACGTAGTCTTCGGCACCGAAGATGACCAAATCGACCTTCCGCCCTTCATGCCAGTAATCTCCCGCATACGCTCCGTCGACCAAGGCATCGATCGAGTACCCCAAGTCGGCAGCTGAGACACCCAACTCCGCTGCCTTTTCCCAATCCGGCAGGATATGCAATTCCGGGCTGGAAAGATCGAGACTCGGTATCGGGCGGATTTGGTTGCCCTCCGCCATGGGAAATTCCTGCATGCAAATCCCGAATACCTTTGAAGCTTCGGCTACAAGCATTTCCAGATCGGGACCGGTGATTTCAATGTCGATTGTGCGACCGCCGCTCAGTGCGCTTTCGAACAAGCTGGCCTGACTGACGATCGGTATCACTCCCGGAATCGAGGCTGCCGCTCGGGAGAGGACAGGAACAAGTTCGGCGCCGCGCAACTCGTCGGAGGCTCGTGCTCCTAAAAAGAGCATTTGTCCGCGCGCAACGAAGAAGAAACTTTCGATCCGTGGTCCGTCGAGTGCAGCTTCTTCAGGCGATCCCGGTTCGGCCTCCCAATATTTCGCCACGTTTTCTTCGATTTGCTCGCCGATTTCGATCATCTTGTCGACGTTGTAACCGGGCGGCGGCAGCAAAATAGCGATGACGAGGTTTCGATTGCCGTCCGGCAGATACTCTGTGTCGGGCATGAGTAACCAAGTCCCGCCGATCGATGCCGCGACAAATAGCAGAATGATCATCAATCGAATTGCCAAGCTGTAGCGCATCGTCTGAATGCGTTCAATCAAGCCGGCGAACGCATTGGTCAGCCGCTCTCCCAGGCCGACCAGCCCAAACAGGTTCGTCCAACGGGACGGTTGCGTGGCGTGGCCGCCGCGCCGCAAAATGCGCCTGGCGGCCGTCGGTATCACCGTAATGGAAACGATTAAAGAAAGCCCCACGCCACAACTGATCGCGATGGCGATATCGCGAAAAAGCTGCCCTGCCTGACCTTTGACGAAAATCACCGGCACGAATACCGCCAATGTTGTCAGCGTTGATGCGAGCACTGCGCCCCAAACTTCGGAGGCACCGCGGGAGGCAGCAATTTCCGGTGAGGCGCCTCGCTGGTAATGGCGATAAATGTTCTCCAGAACGACAATTGCGTTATCAACCACCATGCCGACGGCGAACGCCATTCCCGCCAGGCTGATGACATTTATGCTGCGGCCGAATGCGCGAACGAACAAAAACGAACCGATCACGCTGATCGGAATCGAAAGGCCCACGATCACCACGGTTCGTGGATTTCTCAGGAAGATCAGCAGCACACAAATCGCCAGCAACCCGCCCCAAATAATGTTGCCCTGGACCAGATTTGTCGCGGAATTGATGTACAGTGTCTGATCGTAAACTTGCGTGAGTTCCAGACCTCGCTGCTTGAGATAACCAACGTTCAACTCCTCGGCCGCAATACGGAGACTGTCGCCATATCTCAATTTGGCTTCGGAAAGTTCAATTTGTGTCAGTTCGCCGTCGCCGTTGAGATCGAGATCTTCCCGCGGGGGCCCCATAATCTCCAAGACGTTTGTGTTCGGCGCTTGCTGAGCATTGATCGCCAATCCGTCCACGCGCTTCTGGCGGACGATACCGTCCGGCTTTTTGTAACCGATGCCGACTTTGGCCACGTCACTGACGCGGACCGGCGAACTGTCGCGATGGGCGATGATCGTGTCAGCCACTTGTTCGGGAGATTCGAATTGCCCGATGGTGCGAATGACGTTTCTCTGTTTCCCTTCCCAGATGTCGCCGCCCGATGTGTTCTTGTTGGTTGATTGGAGCGCGCGTCGCAAATCACCAATCGTCAGCTTGAATGCTGCCAAGCGAGCCGGGTCGACCACAACGCGAAACTCTTCTTCTCGTCCGCCGAAGACATTCGCGTTCGAAATGCCGTCGACCCGTTCGAACCGTGCCTCAATGACATCCTCGGCAAACTTCCGCATCAGCGACGGTTGGTTCTTGCCCTGGATCAGCTCGTTCAGTTCTGGAAACTGTTCCTGGGCGAGAACGGTCAAAGTCGTCATCTGAATCGATTGCCGACCTTCGATCATGGGGCGCAGCACTTCTGCAGTTTGAGGATGGTGCTCGGCAAATGACTGCAAATCGGAGGCGGTCGGGGGCAACGGCTGCAGAATAAACCAGGCAATGGCATTGGAGTCGGCATCGCCGGTTTGGATGGTTGGCTCACGTGCGTCGTCCGGGTAGTCGGGGACCTGATTCAATTTGTCAGAAACTTTGGCACGCGCATCAGCGGGATCGGTTCCCACTTCAAACTTCAACAGGATCGTGCCCATCGAGTCGGAACTCGTGCTTTCGAGTTCCCGCATACCCTCGACGCTTTTGAGCTGTTCTTCCTGCTCTTCGATGATCTCACGTTCGACTTCTTGGGCACTGGCCCCGGGCCAGATCGTCGTGACCGTCGCTTCCGGTTCGGTGACGTCGGGGGTGAGTTGTACCGGCGTGGCATAGAGCGCAATCAACCCGAATAGCACCGTTAGCAAAACGGCGACCGTCACCTTCACGGGATTCTGAATTGCGAACTGAATCAGCCCCATCTCAGTTTTCTCCGCCTCCCGGCGAATCGGGCCCCGGTGTTTCTCCTCCCGCGGCCGATTGTTCTGCATCGGAAGCCGCGGGCATCAGCTGTACTTTCTGGAACGGTCTCAGTCGCTCGGCCCCTTCGACGACAACCAGCATTTCTGGCTTCAGGTCCGGATGAATGGCTTGAATCGACGACTCGTGAGAAATACCTGTCGTAATCGGAAGTTGGTTGACGACACCCGTTCCCGGTGCTGCTTCTTCCGATTCAAACACAAAAATACTGGAACCGCGCGTGCTGCGAACCAAAGCATCTTTGGGGATGAGAACCGCTTCGGTCGGTTCCCCGAGGAATGTTACTTCGGCCATCATTCCTTCTTTGAGAACCGGCAACGTTTGACCTTCGTGCTCGACGAATTCGTTGTCGAGCCGCACCTTGACCGGAAATCCACGCGATCCCGTTTCCCAATCGCTACGCGGCACAATCGACGAGACCCGGCCTGTCCATTCGGTGCGATTGCCCGTCAGAACCTTAATGCTGGCCGACTCGCCGAGTCGGATATGTTCCAACTCACGCTGATCGACATTCACGACGACGTCGACTTCGTCGAGATAGGCCAGCGTGATGATGGGGTCGCCCTGCGATAACCATTCTCCAACGAAGGTTTGCTCCTTCACGATGTAACCGTTAAACGGCGCAAGGGTAATGCGCTTGTCCTTTTCCGCTTCGAGGTAGGCGACTTGTTCCTTCTGCGCGTCGCGCCGCGCTTCGGCCTGCGCGATATCTTCTTCGCGCGGTCCGGCCTCGACCAGTTCGTAGGCCGACTTCAGGGCCAGTACAGCTTGTTTAGCGGCTTCGGCCCGTTCCGCGGCAACGTCCATTTCGTCCTGATTGACGGCGTTTCGCTCAAACAACAACTGTGTTCGTTTCAGTTTGGAATTGGTGCTCAACTCCAGGGCTTCGGCGGCCTTCAGTTTTGCCAACGCCTCGGCGATTTCTTCGGGGCGAGACCCTTGTTGCAATTTGCGAAGTTCGTCCTCGCGCTCGCGAAGTACGGCTTTGGCCTCGGCGATCCCCAAATCAGTGGAGAGCATCCGCAATGCACTTAACGTTTGGCCTTCTTTGACAAAATCGCCTTCCTCGACATGAAACTCTTCGACCAATCCGCTTGCCCCTGATGCCACAATGCTTGTACGCGTCGGAATGACGCTGCCCACAACCGTGATTTGAGGCGAAACCATTTGCTGCTCAACGACGGCCACCCGAATGAGAGGCAGCCGTTCTTCGCCGGCAGGTCCTCCTCCGGCGGCGGCCTGTTGCGAGTCGCTGCAGCCGACCATTGGCGACGCACAGGCCGCAAACAACAGTAACGAAGCGATTCGAAAACCAGGATTGATGGCACGAGCGATTAAAGAAGACATGCGGATCAACCTTGTTGACTTTGACGACCGAAAGGTCGACACCTTGCTAAGACACCGGGACAACCTCACGGCTGACGCGGCTGTTCTGGTTTATGGACCGTCGTAATCTTGGGGAATGTCTCCAGCGACAATTCTCCCGAACTGTCTGACAACCGGGCAAAAATTCGTATTTCGTATGCCTCACCGTCGGGCGAAACGTAGTTGGTTGTAACGGCGAGAATCGGCGGGCAGGTTTCGATGGCTGAGGTGGGACAGGAACAAACAGCCTAATCTGAACAGGCAGCGGCCTCGAATCGCTCTTCCTTCTCCGGCGCATTATTGAGGTTCACACGGATTTGTTCACAAATCCGCTTGAGGTCGTCCAATTCCGGCTGAGTCAAGCCCCGGACCGATTGGCTGCGAACACGATGACAGCATTCGACCATGCGATTCCATACTTCCTGGGCCTGCGCGGATGTTCGAATTCGCTTTTTGCGGCGATCCTTGGGGCAGGAATACCGTTCGAGCCAGCCATCGCGTTCCATTCTTGCGAGAACACCGGCCAGCGTGGGTGCTTCGATTCCCAGCTTCTCCGCCAGTTCCGATTGAGATTGCTCACCGTCGTGTGCAATCCACGCCAGCACTTCCCACTGCCTGAGAGTGATATTCTCGCGGGCCAACTCAGTATCAAGTGCACGACGCATCGCATGGGCCGTCATGGCGACCCAACATCCGACGCTTTCTTCAAAGTCGTATTGCAGCAAATGACCCTCCTCGTGATATCCCAGCCACAGCCAAGTTGTTAGCATGCTAAGTATATGTATGATACGAACCGGCTTTGGTGGTTATCAAGCGGGGAAAGGGAAACTCTTCGCAGTTTTGAGAGACTGGAACGAAATCCAGTACATGGCGTTGCCACGCGCATGGCCAAACGGCGGGCCCAACCGGCATCACGAAGCCGACGCCAGACGACGACTCTGGGGATGGACCGCGCAAAAATCAGCCGTGGCGAATTTCGACGCGTAACGGGGCAGACCCGTCACGTGCCATTTGCCACGGCAAGATCGTTCGTGCTGACTGCGTTTCGGGGATCAGTCTTCTTTCTTCTTCTTCGGAAGAGCGACTGAATACAGCATGGTCACCGAACCAACCGACATCAGGCTGAATGCTGCCCAATCGGGAGGATCAAATACCTTTTGGCGTTGTGCGTTGACCGAAGTGAAGAGCCCTCGAAATCCTGGGCTACGTGGTGTTTCGTCCTTGAGATTCATCACAAACTTGTCAACTAACAGGAACGAACCACCCGTCAAACCGAGGAACAGTCCGAGCGAGAAGAAAATCGATCGAAACATCTGATTGACCTTCGTCGTTGAAGTCTCTTCATCAAATTCCGTACATGGAAGTTTCGGCGGCACGATTTTCGCGCTGCTTGTCGTGTTTATCGGAGCGGTGTGCAATTCGACTTGATCCAGCCACCATGTACTTCGTTCTGACTTCACCCACCGTCTGTAGCCTGTGACGGTTAGTCCGGATTTCAGCATCTCTCGACCGATACAGGTCATTCGCTGCTATCGACCATCCACGTCGAACTCACTTGCCCAATCTACGATTCCTTCATGCCACATCGCACCTTGAATTCGTCCAGGACATGTGACGACCACAACCGCTGCCAAGTCGAAATGCGAGACATGTGTACCCTGTGCTGACAAAAAATATGCAAAAAAAGAGATGGAAACCGAAATTTCGCTTCAGTTCCCGGGCGAGATGATCTTGCGACATCACATCGAATGGGCTAACTTCCGCACCCCTCTCCAAGAACTCCACGTCGCGTTATTCTCTTTCGGCGTTGTCGCCGAACAGCAACCAACCCGTATTCGCCCGCAATCGACGTAAGCCTCGTCAAGGAAGACACGATGGGCCGTCATCGAATTTACGCCCTCTGTCTGTGCATATTCCTATGCACTGTTGCAGGTTGCGCGAATTCTCCCATCGTACTCCGAAGCCCGTTCCCCGATGGTTTTCGTCTGCCGAATCCTCTTTTGGCTCTTCGCCGCGATAATCCGGCTGATGAGAGCCCCAACCCTGAAGAAGAATCGACAAATGAAAGCCCGTTTCGGCGGATTGCTCCCAATACCGAAACAAGCAGCCAAACATCGATCGCTGATCGCTCCAGTCGCGCACCATCGCAGTCCCAACCAGAGTCGGAACTTTCGCGCGACGCCAAACTGATCGCTTTAATCGAAGCAGAAATGCCCGACGCGACGGACGAAGAGCGCTATCAGGCATTTACCGACTTACGGACGGTCGATCCGGAGCAGGTGCCGCAACTTCTGCGAACCTACCGCAACGCCTTGCAGATGAAACAGCGAGTCGCCGCTCGTGAGAACGACGATGCATTCGAGAAGTTGCTGTTTGAAGGCTCCGGTCACTCGGACATTGCCCAGTCTTCGATGGACAGCAAACCGGCTGATGGACTTCCTCCGGGCGATTTCGGTTCGACCGATCCGTTTAGCTCGCCAGCCTCGTCGCGTGGTTTTTCGAAACCAGACAATCGGGAATCGGCGCGAGCCATTCCAATTGGACAACGTTCGCCAGGCTCATCAGATCGTCCGCAAATCGGCAACGACAACGGAAATGTTGCCAGAAACGAGATTGCCAGCGGTTCTTTCAAGGATGGTGGACACTCAATCTTCGATGAATCGGGCTCGCCAAGCAGCCTCGGTCAAAATCCTGTGACTTTTGCGGGCGGCGTGATCCAAATCGACCCGGAAGGCGACTCCACAACCGGCCAGGGAAATCGCCATCAGTTGGTCAGCAGCGAGCAACACCCACAGTTGCCGGCACCGAACTTACAGTCTGCAGAATTTGATCCGTTGAGCTCAACGGGGCAAATTAGCGATACCGGAAGCGAACATACCGCTTCCCGACTTGCACTTGCGACTGGCGGCCTATCACCACCCGAACAACAAAGCAGCAGTGCAGTGGGAGCCCAATTGCAGATGCCGATTGCCGTCGAAACGGAACCGAAATCGTGGCAGGACAAACTGCAGCAGCTGATCCCACAGATCGTCGATGAGGTTTCCAAGCTCGAAGCCGAGTCGAACGATACAGAACAACTTGACTATATCGCCAATCAGGTGAATCTGCGGATGCTGTATCTCATCGCCGGGCAGCAAGAGCGATCGCTGGAACCGATCCGCGTCTTGGAACCGGCCGACCAGGAGTTCTGGCAGCAGATCTTTTGGGCCATGGTCAATTACTTCGATGCCCAGGGAATGCCTGACAGTTCCGACCGCGCGACCGAAACGATTACGCAACTCAAAGTTGCTGTTCAGCGTTTGCAGGAAAAATCCAAACTGCAACTGCGAAACGTGGCTTTCTGCCAAATTGTCAATGGATATGGAAACTACGACCGTTTTCAGCGAGACCACTTCAGCCCCGGGCAAAAGGTCTTGCTTTACTCTGAGGTGGAAAACTTCCGTAGCGAGTTGACGTCGGACGGGCAGTACCGCACGGTCCTCAAGTCGACCGTTGAGATTTACCGAGCCGGATCAGGCGGCGGGGCGGTCAAGGAATTCGAGTTCGCTCCCACGGAAGATCTTTGCCGCAACCAACGTCGCGACTATTTCCACGTTTACGAGTTCACGATTCCGCCGGGGATTTCGCTCGGCCCGCACCTGATTAAGCTGACGGTCGAAGATCAACTGAACCGTAAAGTGGCGACTTACTCGTTGAACTTCACCGTCGAGTAGCGAAATCGCGAGAAGTTTCCGATCTTCCGGCACCTCGTCGCTGTGTCGTTGTTAGCCGGTGTACGGTTCCCAGGGCATTTCGAACGTTTTGGCGACTGCCTCGTTTGTCAACCGGCCGTCAATCATATTGACCGCATGGGCAATTCCCGGATCGAGTTGGCTGGCAGCGGCGAGTCCTTCGGTCGCAATCCGCAGGGCATAGGGAAAGGTCACGTTGCATAGAGCATACGTACTCGTGCGGCCGACTGCCCCCGGCATATTCGTGACGCAGTAATGGACGATATCCTCGACGATGAATGTCGGATCGGAATGGGTCGTGGGTCGAACTGATTCAACGCATCCTCCCTGGTCGACCGCAACATCGATGATGACGGCCCCGGGCTTCATTTGCTTCAAATCGTCGAGACTGACCAGAACCGGCGCGCGGGCCCCTTCAATCAAAACAGCACCAATCAAAAGATCGGCGAGCATGATTTGCTCTCGAATGTTGTGCCGGTCGCTGTACATCGTGTTGACATTGGCAGGCATGATGTCTTCGAGATATCTCAGCCGATCGACGTTGACGTCCAAAATCACAACATCCGCCTGAAAACCGGCCGCAATTTGGGCTGCGTTTTTGCCCACGACACCTCCCCCCAAAATGGCGATATGCGCCGGAGGAACGCCGGGGACACCGCCGAGTAAGATACCGCGGCCTTCTTGCGGTCGTTCTAAGAACTTCGCACCTTGTTGGATGCTCATGCGGCCGGCGACCTCGCTCATCGGAGTCAGGCACGGGAGATCTCCCTTTCGGCCGCGCAATGTTTCGTAAGCAATGGCTGTGACGCCGGTATCGAGAACTCCCTTCGTCAACGACTCATCAGCAGCGAAGTGGAAGTAAGTAAACAACAACTGTCCGGGCCGTAGTTTCGGCCACTCAGACGGCTGCGGTTCTTTGACTTTGATGACCATGTCGGCTTCTGCGAAAATGGTATCGGCGGAGTCGACAATCTCAGCACCGTTTTCGACGTACAACTCGTCGGGAATTCCGCTGCCGAGGCCGGCGCCCCGTTCAACCAGCACGCGATGGCCGACGCGTGTTAATTCCTCGGCACCCACTGGCAAAAGAGCCACACGGTACTCGTCTTGTTTGATTTCGCGTGGGACTCCGACGATCATCTGATTTCTCCTCAGAAATGCCTGCTGTTTGGGTGAGGATTCGCTCCACCTTCCTTTGCCGCCCTTGCAACGAATGGAATCCGCCGCGACGATAGCGATTGGATACGAATCGGCGCTGCACCTTGTCAAGAGATGGACGCCCCGCCGTTCTGATCTATGGCCATAGAGATATGAATCAATACTCTCACGATCACCAACTTTCGGAATCCGAGCTGCAGGCAGCTCGTCAGTTGATTCGGTTGGCGCTGCAGGAAGACCTGGCCGAAAAAGGGGATCTCACCAGCGATGCCCTGATCGACGAGAAAGCAACCGGTGAAGTGCAAATCGTTTCCCGGCAGGCGGGAATTCTAGCTGGAACCAAGGTTGCTGAACTCGTTTTTGCAGAACTCGATCCCGCGGTCGCATGGCGACCATTGTGCGACGATGGAGCACGAGTTGAAGCCGGAACGGTCGTTGCTAACGTCTCTGGACCGATTCGTTCGTTGTTGACGGGAGAGCGGACGGCGTTGAATTTCTTGACGCATCTCAGTGGGGTTGCCGGTTTGACTCGGCAATTTGCCGATGCCGTGTCAGGCACCCAGGCACAAATTCTCGACACGCGCAAGACTTTGCCCGGTTGGAGATTATTGCAGAAGGCGGCGGTACGTGCCGGTGGCGGTATGAATCATCGCATTGGCCTGTATGACGGTGTCCTGATCAAAGACAACCATTTGGCGGCATGGGCGGCCGAGAACGATTCCCACACCATCGCAGCAGCCATTGAGCAAGCCCGGTGCAGTGTCGGTGATTCCATACCGATTGAAGTCGAAGTTGATACATTGACGCAACTCGAAGCAGCACTAAGCGGCCGACCGGACATCATTTTACTCGACAACATGGACTGCGTGACGCTGCGTGAAGCAGTCGCCATCCGCGACGCCACAGCAACAGAGGTCTTGTTGGAAGCGTCCGGCGGAGTGACATTAGAAAACGTCGCTGAGATCGCTCGCACGGGCGTCGATCGAGTTAGTATCGGAGCCTTAACCCATTCAGTCGTCGCCCACGATCTGGCATTTGATTGGAAATCGGACTGACAGCTTCATGCGATGTGCAATGTTGATCGGCCAATCTCTCACGAACTTCCAACAGGGTGTTGCATGCGATACGTAGGAATCGTGGGAGGTATTGCGGAGTGAAAGCGTTTCACAACGGGCTGGTCTCGCTGGCCGTCGCTTGGCTGATTGGATATGGCCTGTTCTTTTATAGTTTCACGCTGCCAAACAGTGTGCCCCGTACTAGCCGTGGGCAAATCTGGATGGAGATGCCGGATATCCTTGCGCTTTCGGCGCTACCTACGTCGGACGAGAAACCAACCGGCTGGAAATACTTACCCCAACGCTTTGATTTGTTAGCCGTTGCAATGGCGATTTGGGCCGGCGCATGGGGCGCGGGCAACCTCACCTTGCGATTGATCAAGGCTGAGTTTTCCGTCGTTAGCTTCGAGCGCTTTGTGTTGGCGATGGGCGTTGGGCTATCGGCTTTATCGCTATTGACGTTGGGGTTCGGCATGGCCGGACTGTTATCCCAATGGCTGTTCGGTGCGACCCTCGTTCTGTTGTTCGCAGGCGAAGTCATCCTTCGTCGAACATCCGGACCCGCTTCGCGGGAGATCTCACCGGAAGAATCGGCAAGGGAACAATCTACCGGCTGGAGACAGCGCTTGGCTCAAGGACGCCTGACAACGGGAGGTTTTCTGACTCCGGCATGCCTGCTGGTAATGGCCTTGTTTCTGTTGGCGATGCTGTTGGGAGCCATGCTTCCGCCGACAGACTTCGACGTTAAAGAATATCACCTGCAAGGTCCGAAGGAGTTCTTTCAGCAGGGCCGCATCACGATGTTACCCCATAACGTCTATACCAGCTTTCCATTTCTCACGGAAATGCTCAGCCTCATGGCGATGGTGCTGCGCGACGACTGGTTTCGAGGGGCATTGGCCGGCAAAGCCGTGTTGATGGGTTTTGCTCCGTTGTCGGCGCTGACGGTCTATTGTGCAGGTCGACGATGGTTCAGCCCGCCAGCGGGACTCTTGGCGGCCTTGATTCTTCTGAGCACACCCTGGACCTATCGAATTTCGATTATCGCTTATGCCGAGGGTGGACTGACGTTTTATCTAATCGCTTCGTTGTTTGCGGTGTTACTGGGGATCGAACGATCTTCGTACGGGAAGCCAGCGCAGCGACTGTTCTTGTTAGCAGGATTGATGGCAGGTAGCGCGATGGCGTGCAAATATCCTGGCGTGCTGCAGGTGGTGATCCCCTTGGGTGTGGTCGTAGCTGCAACACCGTTTCTTGCCAAATGGGAACATTCGAATGGGATGCAGTCTGCATTACGGACTGCGTCTTTCTATGTCGTCGGCATTGTTATCGCGGTCGGCCCCTGGTTACTCAAAAACAGCATGGAAACCGGCAATCCCGTTTATCCGCTGATGTATTCCATTTTCGGTGGGGCTGACTGGAATCCGGAAATGAACGAGAAATGGAAGGCGGCTCATAGTCCCGACAACCACGACTTAGGCGACTTGGCCGAGAAGCTTGTCGACGTGACGGCAAAAAGCGATTGGCTCAGTCCGTTGTTATTCGGGTTGGCTCCGTTGGCTTTTCTCGCGCGCGATCGGCGTCGGCTTTGTGTTGGGCTGTGGTGTTATGTTGTTTTTCTGTTTCTCGCGTGGTGGATCTTTACACATCGCATCGACCGCTTTTGGGTGCCGCTGATTCCAGTCGTGGCGTTGCTCGCGGGTATCGCCGCGGTATGGAGTACGCATTGGTTATGGAAACTTGCGTGCACGACGGCGGTTGCCGCAGCGGTATTGTTCAATCTGACTTTCATCACGACGCCGTTCTGCGGGTACAACGAATACCTGGTCGACTTGGATCATGCGCGCGAAACAATCACTAGTGCCGATCAAACGTTGGCGGCCCTGAACCGCAGCGGCCTTTCTGATGCCGACTTCGTACTCTGTGTGGGACAAGCGGATGTCTTTGATGCAACGTTCCCTGTCATTTACAACACGGTCTTTGACAACTCAATTTTTGAGGAATGGTGCGCCAATTCGCCGGGCGACACTTCGCATTCCGATTCGGGGATGCGACCGGCGGAGGAAATCCGTCGAAAGTTTTCAGAGGCCGACGTGAAGTATGTCCTGGTCAATTGGCAAGAAATCCTCCGGTACCGCATGACGTATGGTTACACCGATTTCGTGACACCGCAGCGATTCCGTTGGCTCGTCGAGAATGGCGTTTTGGGAGAGCCAGTCAACGAACTCCAAAGGTACAGTGAATTCAGCCCCGACTCGATGGAATCCCAACGCGAAGCCTTGGCCGCATGGGCGCCGGAGCTAGAGTTTGCCAGCGGCGACCGTCGGGGGTACATCGCCTCACAGGTTTTTCCGGTACTCCCCTGAATTGCAGCGAGAGAAATCGCAACACCGCGGACAAGCCGCGCAATCACGTCATACGATGATCGTCTCGCGTCCGCGGGTCGACAACCCGGTCTGCTCGGCAATGCTATAAGTGTCAGCATCGCGACCGGTGTACGCCACGATCAACTCGGCCAACAAACCGACCGAAACCGCTTGGGCCCCTAGCAGCACAGCAGCGGTCGAATACGCCAACAAGGGCCGGTTACCGATCGGGCCGAACCCCATGCCGAAGACATTCGTCAGAATCCACAGAAGAGTGAGGTAACCCAACCCCAACATGCCGATTGTGACGAACAGGATGCCGAACGTTCCAATAATGTGCTGCGGCCGCTGTCCGTATCCCGTAAGAAACCTGACCGTGAGCAAATCGAGAAATCCGCGGTGCAGTCGCTTCACACCGTATTTCGATTGGCCGAACTTTCGTTCTCGGTGATGGACGGGAAGTTCGGTGACCTTAAACCCTCGGGAATGGGCCAAAACCGGTATGAACCGATGCAGCTCGCCGTAAATGCGAATCTCGCGAGTGACTTCTGATTTAAACAGTTTCAATCCGCAATTATGGTCGTGCAAGTGCAGCCCGGTCATGCGACCGACGGCCCAGTTAAACAATTTGCTCGGATAAACTTTGTGCCAGGGATCGAGTCGACGCTGCTTCCAACCGTTCACGACATCGAAACCGTCGTCGAGCTTCTCCAGAAACTTGGGAATCTCTGCCGGATCGTCCTGCAAGTCGGCATCCATCATAAGAATGAATTCGCCTCGCGCGGCACGCATACCAGCGGTCAGCGCGGCTGCCTTGCCAAAGTTTCTACGAAAACGAATTCCGCAAACTTGGTCGCCTGCCGTCGCGAGTTGCTCGATCAACTTCCACGAATTATCGGTCGACCCATCGTCGACAAATAGTAATTCGTATTCTATGTCGTGCTCCTCGCAGACAGTGGCAATCTCGTCAGCCAGTTGCTGCAAGCTTTCTGCTTCATTCAGAACAGGTACAACGATTGAGAGCATCAGTCGGTCGACTCGTTTATTGGCGCTGGAGATTTCTTTTCCGAAGTCAGGAAGTACACCCCATAGTATAAACCGATCGCCGAAACAATTTCAGTAGTGAACCAGATGAAACGCAGTAACACTGCTGCGGCGACGGCCTGTTGCTCGCCGATTTCCGGTTGAATTCGCAGCACCTCGATTAGAAACCCCTCGCGCACACCGACTCCGCCCGGCGCAAAGATCGCAAAGAAACCAACCGAGGTCGCCAGTGAAACAGCAGCGGTCCATACCGGCCATTGCGATAAACTGATCGGCGATGAGCTGATCGATGCCAAGGTACAGCCTAAACTTAGCCCGTGACAGCTCCATGCCACAACAAAGGCAAGCGACCCCAGCCCCAGAAGTTTGACATCGATCAATTGCGAGTTCATCGACTGTGGCTCGATCAAGTCAGCGGGGGTGAACTTGACCGCGATGATCGACAATACACGTGCGACGACCGGCAAGACCAGCACCACGAAGCCAACTACAATTGTCGCCAACAACATCGGACTATCCATCATCGGTTGAAGCCATTGCGGAAGAATACCCCGATTGGAGTTGGAAAATACCGTCGGCAACAGCGCTGCTGCGACCGCCAACCCGATCCCCATCATGGCCAACGTTTCGTAGGTCGCAGTTAACGCTGCGGCAGTCGGCCGCGCGCCCCGGTTCTTGAGCAAAGCAGCCCGAATGATTAACACGGTTGCCTTTCCGGGAACATACTTGCCCAAATGTCCGCAGTAATAGGCCCGGGTCGCGTTAAGGGGTGAGACCTGCTGACCGAGGGAATCGAGCAGTTGACGCCAAAACCACACCGAGGGAAGCCAGCCGACCCAATAAAACAATCCTGCCAGAATCAGCCATGCAGGTTTGATGTCGAATTGGGTCACATCGTCCTGTTGCCACAGTTCCAACGCGCGCCGAGCCACAAATACGACGACGACAATGCACAGAGCCCATTTCAATACCTGCCACATCATGCTGCGAAACGAGGCATTTGAGCGTGGCGAATTGTCGTCGCTTGATGGTGAGCTCATTGATCCTTACGCAGTTCGTAGGACAAGTGTGTCGCCTGAGGGAGAATCAATTTTTCCATCCCCAACCGCACTGCGTTCGTCGACCCGGGCAGACAAAAGATGACGGTATCGCCAGTGATACCAGCGAGCGCACGGCTCATCATCGCCGCAGCGCCGATTTCCTCGTACGACAGCATGCGGAACAACTCCCCAAAGCCATCGAGGCGTTTCTCGAGCAACCGACTGATCGTGTCGTAGGCACAATCTCGACGGGCGATTCCCGTTCCTCCGTTGGTGATGACGATCGCGATCGACGGGTCCGCGATCGCCGACTGCACTTCCGAC
Source organism: Planctomycetaceae bacterium (assembly GCA_028284485.1). Classification (GTDB taxonomy): domain Bacteria; phylum Planctomycetota; class Planctomycetia; order Planctomycetales; family Planctomycetaceae; genus JANQRQ01. The sequence goes on from JANQRQ010000238.1 coordinate 36,688, forward strand.
TGTATCAGCTGCGACTCGTCAGAAACGACGGCATACTGACAAACCTTATGTCCGGCGTCCTCGACCGCCTTGCGGAGGAACTGCCCACTACGATCCGTTTCGGGAGTCCGTGTATCGGACAGCGTGATAATGGCAAAACCAAGCTGCTCGATGGAGGCGGCAGCCTGCTCATGATCTTTATGGCTCGATTCTCGTTCCGCCATATCTTTCCTTAAGCCGCAAACCGCATGTCTGACGATTCAGCTCGGAATGAATCTGTCTTTCCGTCAAAGACTTACGACCAAACCATAACCTCGTCGACATTGTCGGAATACCCAATAAACGTCGCCAGCACGATTCTGGGCAACTCGCCCGGAACACCCGGGACCTCGTGAATCATTCCGGTGTTGAAAAAGTAAAGATCGCCTGGTTCCAAATCGACTTGAATAGACTCGATGCCTTCCCGATCGGCATACTCATGAAACGTTCCCGATTTGAGAATCGGCGTGATCTCCGGATTCCAAAATTGTCGGTGGATAATCCCTTGCGCCGCGACGCCGTTGACCACAGAGTTTTGAACGCATAGGACTCCGGCCAACTGTCGTTCAAATCGATAAACCGTGTAGCCATTTCGGACTTCGCGCTCACGCACGCTATCGAAATGTGGACCGTACGTGTATCCACCGTAATGGGCACGGAAAATGGCCGGCCCGTATTCACGACCATCCGACTCGCGCGCCGTTAGAACCGTTTTCCCCGGCGAAAGCTGTCGGAGGTTGTCATAGATCGCAGAGATTGGATCGGGACGATCGGCAAATAGCCGACGGAATAATTCATGCGTTTCCGCCGAATGGCGAAAGAATTCTTCCGGATGATCTCCCAGGTTTCCCAGGCTGGTCCCGATGTCGATTCGCCGCCGACGACTCGTCACGGGATTCGTCCCTGGTCGCGTCCACCGGTCGGCACGATCGGCAGGAATCGCTGCCTGGTCAATCCGCGGATCGGTTCCGGAAAAAAGGAGTTCCTCCGCCATCAAATATTCGATCAGCGACGAGCATTCGTCCACAGGAAACGCCTGGCGGACAATCAAGGCCGCCACATCTCCGCGGGCCAAACTTGCTATCGGGTCTGCTGCCGCATTGCAGATCGTGGCGACGTCCGGCTCGAGGCATTTCCATTCCGAATTCGACATATCGATAAGCCAATGGGAATTGGTAAGCAGTCGCCCGTATTGCCCTGAGTTCATTCAGCAGTCCGTTCGACTCCCCGTTACTTTCGGTGGACGACGAACCCAGGAATTGCGGAGCGGAGTGTGAATAGCGTCTTTCCGGCGGCGATGTACATCGTTTTCAAATCTTCTCCGCCAAATGTGACGTTGGTCAATACATCCTCGGGAATCGGGATTCGGCCCTGAAGTTCTCCCGATGGTGATACGACATAAATTCCAGGCGGTACGTCGGTCGTTTCGTGTGGACCACGTGGAAAACGGATACCGGCTGCGATGTATAAGTTCCCCTTTTGGTCCATGGCCATACCGTCGCCGCCGCGCCCCGGTGCAAAATCGAACAGCACGCGTTGATTCTGCAATGTGCCGGTGTCGGTCAGATCGAAAGCCCAAATCTTCCGATTGCCACCGATCACGGGGCAGCTATCCACGACATACAGCGTGTTTTCGTCGGGGCTGAGCAAGATCCCATTCGGACGTTCGATATCGGGTTGTGATACTGCCCGAGTGACCGTTCCGTCGGGGTCGATTCGGTAAACCGATTCGTGCTCCATCTGCATCGTCGCACGATCGCCATAGCAGGGATCGGTAAAGAAAATCCAACCGTTGGAACAAGCGGCGATGTCGTTGGGAGCGTTATAGCGCGCGCCTTCGAATTGTTCGGTCAGCACTTCTGATTGACCAGTTTGCAGGTCTGTGCGACTAACGCGCCGCCCGCCATCATTGCTTCCAAATTCGTTTCCTTCACAGATCAGAAGCCGACCGTCGGGATCAAACAACAAGCCGTTGGCACGCCCGCTAGGAGTGCGCCAGACTGTAAACCTGCCCGATTGCGGGTCGAAGCACAAAATACGGTTGTTAATAATGTCGCTAAAAAACACGCGCCCGTCAGATGACGCAGCGGGTCCCTCGGTAAACGCGACTCCAACAGCCGGACGAGCAACACCGCCGTCTTCAACGAAGTCAACCGGCAAGCCTACGGAGTGATAATCAATCGTCATACATCACCCCGCTTACTAGCTCAGGAACTCTTCGTCGTCGTCCTGCAGATCATTCTCACCGATAAGGATGTGGCCCGCATCTCTGAGAATGTGCATGCCCATTTCGATGTCATCGACAAATAACGCGATTGCGCTGCGTCCTCGTCGGCGGTACAACAGGGGATAAGTGTAGTGAATGTTCACCTCGGCCTGCAGCAATGCCGTGCAGACTTTGAGATAGGGCTGGGGGTCTTCCGGCAATTCCACACCAATCAGGTCACGTTCGGACACTGTGAAATTCGTCAGCTTGAGAATTTCACGACAGCGCTCGTAGTTATCGACCATCAACCGGGCGATGGCGCAATCAACCGAATCGGCAATGCTCAGGGCGATGACCCGCAAATCGTGCCCTTCCAAATGACGCAGTAATTCATGCAACCGGCCAACGCGATTCTCCATGAAAACGCAGAACTGTCTCAGACAGGGCCAGTCGCGACCGCGCATCGTCGATGCATCGATACCATCACCTTCGCCTATATTCATCGACATGGCGGAAACCCCCGCGTATTCCTACAAGTCGTCTCAATACCCTCGCATGCCGCGTGCCACCAATCCTATCCGCGATGTCTCAATGGCCAGCACGACCCGGTTTTGAAACCAGTTCTCGTGAATCCATTCCTCAGGAGAGAGGCGACGACCCCAAGAGTGAAGAATTGGCAAACTGGACTTCCAATGCCGAAATCGGGCTTCTCGTCGCAAACTCCTTTTGCTATGTCACTTTATGAAACGTAGTACAAGCCGTCAATAACATGATTCTTGGCAGATCTTGCAGTCCGATTCGCCCCGGCATTTACGTCTTCGCATAGGACTCCGCCGAGGTCTTCCTTCGTCAGAAAAAGGAATCTCCATCTGTGATTCGCACGATGTTATTCGATTTGGGAAATGTGCTGCTCTACTTTTCACATGAGCGAATGTGCGAACAAATCGGATCGCTTTGCGACCGCTCTGCCGATGAAGTTCGGGCACTGGTATTCGATTCGGGCTTACAACTGCGATTCGAAAGGGGCGAACTCACGCCCGAAGAATTTCATCAAACCTTGGAAGAATCTGTTGGACAAAGCCTCGATATCGACGCACTAAGAATCGCCGGTTCCGACATTTTCGAGGTCAACTCTTCTGCCGTCGAGTTGTTAGGCGATTTGAAGTCCCTCAATTTGCGATTGGTGTTGCTTTCGAATATCTGCGCTTCGCACTTCGAGTTCGTCGTGGAGAACTTCGCAATACTCGAGCCGTTCGATGAAGTGTTGGCTTCCTTTCAAGTCGGCGCCGTCAAACCGGAATCGGCGATTTTCGAGGCCGCGCTGCGGGCCATTCAATGCGATCCGCAAGAATGTTTCTATACGGACGATATCGCAGAGTACGTCCAAGCAAGTCGCGGTTTCGGTTTGCAGGCCGAAGTCTTTCAGGGAACGGAAGCGCTAAGGGCGCATCTCGTTGCGCGGGGTGTCCCACTGCCAACACCGCAATCGATTCGCGAAACTTCTGATTGAATCGACACTTGAACGGTGGCGGCGCCTCGACGAGTTGCCGTACGAACATCCTCACTGGTCTTTTCTCCGCAATCTGGCAGTCACAAAAGAGAAAACCACGGCCCCGATGGAACCGTGGTTTTTCATGCGATTCGAAGATGTTACTGTCTGCTAGCTGCGATCAAAGATCTCCAGCATTGATTTTGAGCAACTGACCGGGAGCTTCGTCGCTTCCCTCTTTGGCAGTTCCCATCACCGCAATGTAAAGATTGCCATCGGCATCGAACGCGATGGCACTTGGCTTGTCGAGGTCACAAACTTTGCGAGTTTTCGGTTCTTCGCTATTTACCTTGGTAATGCGGTACAGCGCACCTTTGGACGTGTCGAGCCACGAAAAGTCGGTCGCGTACAAACGATTGCTCTCAGGCGCGTATGCCAATCCTGTGACATCGTTGAGACCCAGTTTGGCGTTGCGCCGCATCTTGCCCGATTTGGCATTGTAGAAAGTCAGCAGGCTGTCACCGGGGATGTTGATTTCGCCCATTTGACCGACGACGACCAGGTTTCCGTTGGGAGACATGGTAATCGGCACTGGGGCATCAACACCGGTCGCTTCTTTGGTGGCAATGGCAAGTTCCAATTTGCCCGGTTTTCCGTCGACGATTTGGGCCTTCGCAACCCACCCCTTGGTGTCGTCGCCGTTGCAAGTAACGTAAATGGCAGAATCACTGACGGTGACCCCGTAAAAGTTGCCTTCGCCTTTGGTCGTCGACTCGTTGTATGGAAACGGTCCCAATGTCGCGACGGCATCCGTTTCCTTCTGGGGACTGTCGGGAGGCGTATCGGAAATCTTGTAAACTCGCACGAGTTCTTCGAGATCGACGCGGCTACCATCACCAACGACCAGGTGGTCGTCCCCCAAAAAGGCGACTCCCAAGGGGCCAATGTTGTACATCGGTCCTTTGCCGTAAACATCGGTCGGGTATCCAACGATTTCCGGTGTCACATTTCCGCTCGCGGGATCGTAGCGAAACACACCAGCATGCGAGGCGACAAATACGTGGCCTGTTTTCGGGCTCACGGCGACACCTGTCGGATTGTCGAGATTCTTCGCGACAACTTCCGGCTCGGCCGCTGCCACCTGGTCGATGGCTCCACTACTCAACAGTGCCATCATCGCCACGGCAGAGGCGAAAATACTAAGAATCATGCTTTGCTGTTCTAGGCGCATAAGTCACTCGCTTTCTTTGGGATTCGAGGGGAAATGTGTTTCGTGCCGGTGAATCCCTTCACATCCGTCGGCGTGATCGTACTGGAAGCAAAACGTCATTGCAAATGCTGAAAACCGTGTTGGGGATCGTCGTTTTCGCGAACTTCGTCTTAGGTCGACCGCTCGAAAGAAGAATGCAGCCCGGTATCAATCATTCCGGAAGTTTCGGCGGTTTATGCATCGGATAATCTTTGCTGCTTAACCCTTCTTTCAAAAACGTCACCAGATCCGCTTTTTCCTGGTCGGTCAGTTTGAGTTCATAAATCTCTTCGTCGAGATAGGTATTGGCAATGCCTCCCTTGTTGTAATGCTCAACGACATCTTCGAGCGTTTTTAAACTGCCGTCGTGCATGTACGGAGCTGTTCTCGCAATCTCACGTATCGTCGGGGTCTTAAAGCTGCCGGTGTCGCCACCGAGTTTGCTGATTGCGGCGCGACCCTGATCGAAGTCATCCCGATCCATGCCGATGCCAACGTTGTGAAATGCGTTATCGGTCAGATTCGCACCAGCGTGGCAGGCTGTGCAGTGCGCCTTCCCGGTGAACAGTTTCATGCCGCGCTGAGCCGCCGGACTGAGCGCCGATTCGTCACCTGCTTTGAACTGATCGTAAGGGGCATTCCCCGAGAGAACGGTTCGCTCGTAAGCGGCGATCGCCTTGGCGATGCCGTCGGAGGTGACGTCGGTTCCGAACACCTTCTGAAACTGCTCTCGATAACCGGGAATCTTGTTGAGCTTGGCAACGACTTGCTCAAGTGTCAGGTTCATTTCGATTGGATTCTGAATCGGCCCAAGAGCCTGCTCCTCGAGGCTGCCGGCACGACCATCCCAAAACTGAAACATTTGGTAAGCGGTGTTGATGACCGTGGGGGCACTGCGTCCGCCAACTTGCCCTCCGACGCCGGTCGCAAACCGATCGCCGTTACTCCAACCCTTGGCGGGATCGTGGCAGCTGGCACAAGAGACCTTGTTGTCTTCCGACAATCGGCCGTCGAAATACAGCTGCTTTCCGAGATGAATCTTGGCCTCATCAGGCGGGTTGTCTTTAGGATAGGAGATCTTGTCGAGACCGGCGGGAATGTCCCCGTCTGCGGCGATTACTGATGTCAGTGATAAACCAAAACCGAAAACCGCAAAGCAAAGACACCCGGCCAAAAGAGCACTGCAAAACTGCCGGTTTCCAGAACGGACAAGGGCACTCGAACACTCACTCGGCTGCTTCATCATGGTTGTCGTCCCGTGTTGTGAAGGCAAAATAGACCGCATTGGGGGGCCGATCATATTACTCTATTTATAGGCCTCACGCTCACCACTGCAAGCCTTGACTTTAGAATCTTCACGAGAGCCCGGGCAAAAACAAGAGAGGCGCCTGGCCCATTGCTAACGGGGCTCCGCAACATACCAAATGCGATCGTCACAGAACGATCACCACAAATCGGACTCGCTATCTTCAGAGTGATTGCAGCGGCCGATCGCATGGCGCGCAACCCGGCCGCTTAACAAGATCGTTGGGGCGTTACACACACCGTGGGAGCGGGACTTCGAAAGCCAGATTCTCTCAACTCGCAGGCGAATCTGACATGCAGGCTACTGTGTCGTAGCAGGCACCAGCGGTGGCGCGGGAAGAGAAATCGGCTCTTCAATGGGTGCGGCTACTCGCATCTGATCGACCAGCCTTTTCACTGAGCGGACCAGAATGGCCATGCACACCAAGCATGCCACGCTGATTAATATCAGTGTCACCGGTTCGGGAATCACCAGTGCCGGAACGGCAAGGCAGTAGAAGAGACGATTCATAGCTTCATTTTGATGGATCTGACTGACCTGAGTCGATAGCGATTTCCTATTCGGATACCTCGATCGGACTACGAGGGCGTTATAATCGGACTTTATCCAATCTCTACGGAGAAAACGCCGAATTCCGACGTCTCATAACATCAGAATCGAAGCCGTTGCAGCCCAAGGCTGAATACTCGAGGCCAGAGGCCAAGGGGGTATGATGGCAGTCAACACGAAAACCGTCCAGAACCGACGAGAGCTGCATTACGAGTCGTTCGCCGACGTCCTAAACGACGCCAACGCGTTGGCCAAAAGTGGCTATAAAACGGTCGGCAACTGGAGCTATGGCCAGATTTTGAATCATCTCGCGACGGCTATGTCGGCAACAATCGATGGATTCGAATCGCGGGCAGCCTGGCCGATGCGCGCGATGGCCAATCTTCTATTCAAAAAACGCTTCCTCACCAAGACGCTGCCGGCAGGATTTCAGATTCCCACGAAATGGAAGAAACTTATTCCCCATGAAGTTTCCGTGGAAGAAGGGTTGGAGAATCTCAGAACGGCCATCGGAAGGTTGCAAACCGAAACGGCCCGGGCGAGCCATCCATTCTTGGATTTGACCGCCGAACAAAGTGACCTCATGCAGTTGCGGCACGCCGAACTCCACATGAGTTTCGTCGTACCCGATAACGAGCAGACGACTGAAGGTGCGTAACCGCGGAACTGGCAGTCCTCGATCGCGCTTATCGTGAACGCCCACGGCGGAAGCCGCCACCCGGAAGTAAGTTTCCAGGGGATGACTCACCGGAGACGACTCGGATGGTTTCGTTGATCAGGCGCTGAGTCCGAAAATCCTCACTGGTCATCGCCTCCAAAATAGGAAGGGCCGGCTTGGCATCGGTGCCTAATCGCTGCAGCGCCCGTAGCGCTACGCCCTGTTCGCCGAGAAAAGCGAGGAATTCATTGCGCGATTGAATCGGCGGGTCAAACTGAATGTCGGGCTCCTCTTCTCTCGGCATCGACAGTTTGATGCGAGCGTCGGTCGCTTCGAGGTAACCAATCAAGTTGGGAAGAGATTCCCGCGATTTGCTCCCCAAGCGACCGATGGCGTCTGCGGAAACGATCCGCACATTCATGTCTTCATCTTCCAACGCCAAGTTGAGGACTTCGAGAACTCTTCTTGTCGTATCGCTTGATTCGTGACGTGCCCTTAACGGAATTGGCGGTTGCTGGCTGAAATCGAATTCGGTCGATTGCGCGACACGCCCCAACGCGGCGCACGACGACTTGCGGATTTCAGCATCGTCGATTGTCGCTGCTTCCATCAGGCCGGCGACAATATCCTCGGTCACATTGTTGAAATAGCCGGTCGACAACGTTCGAGCGGCCGCCAGTCGGTGTGTTCGCTTCTCATGCTTGAGTGCCGAAACCAACTCGGCCGTTCCGGCGTCTCCCAAGCGTCGAAGCTCCAGATATCCTTCGTTGAGCACATCTTCAGACGACTCAGAATTCAGCCCGGCCAACATGGCCTCGAGCGACTGCTTCTGAACACTTCCCAATTGTCCGAAGATCCGCAGCGCCAAATATCCTTGCTTGCGGGTCGCAGGGTCCAAGTCGAAGCGCACCATTCGGGCCCATTCACTGAATCGACGGCCCGCATACGTTAGCTCGATTCCGGTCTGCGCTGCTTCGGATCTTTGTGCTGACCCGGCGAGGGGTTCTGTCTCGGAGGAAGACTGTGCAAGTCCGGCTGTCGGCACGCACGCCAACAAGAGCGCTGCCAGTCGCGTCAATACCGTACCCTGAAATCGGACCATGATGCTCCCCCGTACTATCTGTCCCCTACAGTTATTCCAACCCCGGTCGGGCCCCGGAGTATCGGTGATTCCGACTGCGCCAGCCGGATTTCAGTAATCCACCCCGGCAAACGCCTTTCAGTTTCCCAGAACAGAGCAGCGAAGTCGCTCGTTATTCGCCGATATCCATCTGCCCCCAGGGGATTGCCATACCGCGCGGATGTCGCTGTTCGCGGTGCCGCTTGTCGACAGGGCGCTCCTGAAAGTAGGTGACAAACTGGCACAACTGCTTCACGGCTTCCCGGTAAGCCCGCTCTCCTTTTTCCTTCGAACCTTTTTCGGCGTCTCCCAAGACGCCAGTTTCGGAGTAACTGCTGGTCCACGAAACCAACGTCGCGGGACCGGCACCAAACAAGTCGACGTAGTTGAAGGGATTATTCTCGTCGTTCATTTTGATCGTGCCGCTTTTGATTTTGTCCTTACGAACATCCTCTTCCGCCAAATACAAGTACAGCGACGTTTCCAATTCGCCAGCATGGGAACAACCGCCTGGGAAGCGACTTTCACGCCAGCTCGGCAAGAACTCCGGATCGACCGTCAATAGCTTCCACCACGCCGCGAGTATGCACTCGGCGTCGGTCTCGAGATTCGTGCGGCGGGCCACCAAATCGAGGTTCGGCATATTCGATCCATGCCCGTTCAGCAACACGATTTTCTTAAAGCCGTGATAAGCCAGAGACTTTGTAATATCGAGAACCTGCTTGATGAACGTTTCGTAGTGCGTGTTGATCGTCCCCGGAAAATCCATCACGTGGCCGGTGTAACCATACGCGACCGTCGGCAGGACAAGTATCTTCGATGGCATTTCTCGGCCGGCACCGTGAGCGATCCCTCCCGGACAAACCAAATCGACATCGAGCGGCAAATGCGGTCCATGTTGCTCAACCGCCCCACAAGGAATGATGCAAACTTGGTTCATTTCGACGGCATCGTTGATTTCCGGCCATGTCAGTTTTTCATAACGATGCTCGGTCGTGACACGATTCGACATGGTAGGTCTCACTGCTTTCTTGATCGAATTTGATTCGCTGCAACACGCCACTTGCAGCGGCGCGCGTTATCGGCATCGGAACCAACGCCTTCTCGATTTCGCTGACTGCTTCAGATTCTACCGAGTGAACTCGCATTGTTCACGAAGATTGCATCGGCCGTTACAAATAACAGCTGCAATTTCATCTCGCGCTTGCATGACAATGACAGTTCGCTAAAGATTCAATTGTCGGTCGGCAACACGCGCAACGCACGTCGGCATTTCATTGGCTCGCGAAACAACGATGTCATCCTCCACGAGTCTCACGCACCTTCTCATTGGCACAGCCGGGCACATCGATCATGGCAAGACACGCCTGATCGGGCGCTTGACAAATATCGACACCGATCGTCTCCCCGAAGAAAAATCCCGCGGCATTTCTATCGACTTGGGATTCGCACATTGGGAGTCGGATGGATTTCAGTTTGGTGTCGTCGATGTTCCCGGTCACGAAAAGTTCGTCAAAAACATGGTGGCCGGCGCCACGGGAATCGATTTCGCTTTGTTGGTGGTGGCTGCTGACGACGGCGTCATGCCGCAAACCCGCGAACATGTCGAAATCATGGACTTGCTCGGAATCAAATCGGGCGTGATTGCAATTACCAAATGCGACTTGGTACCAGCGGATTTTGTGGAACTTGTCCAATCTGAAGTTGAGGATTTGATTGCCGGCACGTTTCTCGAGGGATGCGCAATCATTCCCGTTTCGTCGGAGACCGGCTCTGGAATCGACACGCTGCAGGAGGAAATCGTCCATGTCGCGACTTCGATCGCGCAGCGCCACAAGGGCAACTTGTTTCGCATGCCGATTGACCGCGTGTTTACCATCGCCGGACATGGCACGATTGTGACCGGATCGGTTCAGGGCGGCAGCGTGGCTCCAGGAGATACCTTGGAACTGCTACCAACCGGCCGCAAAGTCCGCGTACGTTCTGTCGAGAATCACGGTGTTGATTCGATCGATGCACATGGCGGCCAACGGACGGCAATCAATCTGGCTGGAGTCAAATTGGACGAAGTCGCTCGTGGCGACGAATTAGCCGGCGTCGGGTTCTTGCAACCGGCTCGGCGGATTGTGGTCGATCTACGAGTCCTGGAAAGTTCTCCGATCACCATCAAGGATCGTGCGAATTTCACCTTGCACATTGGAACAAACGAGCAGCGGGCCCGTGTTAACCTCAAGGGGGTGGCGCTCCAACCAGGGCAGCGGGCGTTTGCTGAGTTGCGTACGCTGTCGCCGGTAACTGCGGCCTTCGGTCAACGGTTTATCCTCAGAAGAGTTTCTCCACCGATGACAGTCGCCGGCGGAATGGTTGTCGATCCCGGTCTTCCACCCGGAAAACGCATCAAAGATCTTCAGGAATATGGTCGCAAGTTGAGTCATGACGATCCGCTTGAACGAATTTCAGCCATGCTGTCGCAGGTCGATCCTGATCAAATCGGTCCTTCGACGGCCTTGTCGCGAACGGGAATTCCAACAGCAAAGTATGCCGACCTGATGGACCAACTGAAACAGCGCGGCGATTTACAACAGGTCGGCACTTCAGATCGCTCGTTGCTGATCCATCGCGATCGGCTCGAGGCTCTTTCACGCTCGGTGTTGCGCTGCATTCGCGAGGAGTTTGACAAGCACCAGCCGCGCCGCTCGCTTCCGCGAAACACGTTGTTGACGGCCTGCCGAGGGGTGGCGTCTGGAGTTTTGCTGGAAGCCGTATTCGTCCATCTTTCCCAAAACAAGCAATTGGTGGAAGTTGGATCAAATCTTGGGCTTGCGGACATGCAGGTGAAACTGTCGAAGGCTCAACGGGCGCAACGTTCGGAGATTTTGCAGCAAATCATTCAAGGGAATCTTGCCCCTCCCAATGCCAAGGAATTGGCAAAAACTGTTAATGCGAAACAAAATGAAGTGGAAATCCTGCTGCGTCTATGCGAAGAAGAAGAGCTATTGATTCGAGTCGCTGACGACTTGTACTACGCGCCTGAAGCGATCGAGCAAGCTCAATCGATTTGCCTGCAGCTTCTGCAGGAAACTTCACAGGCCACCATGGGTGAACTACGCGACGCTTGGGGCGTCACGCGAAAATATGCCGTTCCCCTTTGTGAGTATTTTGATCGTTGCCAAGTGACTGTTCGCGACGGAGATTTGCGCCGCGTCGGCCCGGGCGTTGTCGATACAGTTTGAAACCGTTATGCAAAATCGCCTGCGAAATCTCCCGTCGGTACACGAGCTACTCGACCATTCGTCGATTCAGCCGTTGATCCGAAACCATGGCCATACCGTCGTCACCGAGTGGATTCGGAGTGAACTGAGTGATTTCCGCAGTCGGATCGGCAGTGCAGAATCATCATTTGCCGATCTCGAAAACCGCAGCGAACTAGCCGATCGCATTGCAGCACAAGTTGTGAAGGCTGCCGACAAGAATACGCTGTTCAGGCCGGGGCGAGTGATCAATGCCACCGGCGTCATCCTGCATACCGGTCTCGGCCGCGCACCGCTTTCGCAGGCCGCTACAGATGCCTTGTCAGACGTCAGCGGCGCAGCGAATGTCGAATTCGATTTGCGATCGGGTGAACGCCGACAGCGGGGTTATCAGCTACGTGACACTTGGAAGACGTTGACGAACGCTGACGACGTTGCGCTTGTAAACAACAATGCTGCAGCGACTTTGCTGACATTACAGTCGTTGTGCGCGGGACGCGAAGTCATTATTTCGCGAGGCCAGCTGATCGAAATCGGCGGGTCGTTTCGATTGCCGGAGATCTTTGCCGCCAGCGGTGCCATCTTACGCGAGGTCGGCACGACAAACCACACCCGGGTTGCCGACTACGAACAAGCGATTACTCCCGAAACCGCGGCGATCATGCGTGTGCATCCATCCAATTACCGTGTTGTGGGATTTGCCAAGACACCGGGAATTGTCGAACTGAGCGCGTTGGCCCATAAGCACAGCTTGATTTCCATTGACGATATCGGCAGTGGCGCTTTGGTCGACACAACACAGTTCGGCCTGCCCCGAGAACCGACCTTTCAAAGCAGTATCGAAGGAGGAGCCGACGTTGTTCTCGGCAGCGGCGACAAACTGTTAGGCGGGCCGCAATGTGGAATCATTCTGGGAACACATCCGCTACTGAAACAGGTATCATCGCATCCGTTGGCACGAACGTATCGAATCGGAAAACTGACGTTGGGCGCGCTGGCTGCCACTTTGGAATCGTACCTGCGCGATCGCCAATTCGAAGAAATTCCGACGCTGGCGATGTTGGCCGCCACCGAAGAGGAATTGCTAGGCCGTGCTCAGGCCTTGTGCGACAGTCTGGAAACGGACCAAGTATCGGGGCTCGAAATCGGAGTCGAGCAAGAGTCGGCACTCGTCGGAGGCGGTTCGTTGCCGGGCGCGGAATTGCCGACGGCAGTCCTGGTGTTGTCGCACGCCGAAATGTCAGCCGACGAAATGTCGCGGCGATTGCGCAGCGGAAGTTGCCGCCTGGTAACACGAACGCAGCAAAATTCCGTCCGAATCGATTTGCGTAGCGTTGCACCGACAGACGACTCCGCAATTGTGAAAGCGGTCCGACTGCTGGTGGGGCATCCGTCGGCCGAATAATCTAACAAGTCCAAGCAAAATGATTAGAGTGGTCGTCGAACAAGTGAATGCCTTGAGATCGTTGTTGATAACATCGGTCACAGATATTGAATTCCCAAACAAACAAACCGCCGCATTTCTACGATCGAGGAGACAACTGTGAACAATCTTTCAGCCTCTTTAGCCGGAGTTGTGATCGTTTTATGCTCAACCGTATTGGTCGCAGCCGATCCTTCACCGACGTTTCTTAGCCCGGAAGAAGCCGGACCCGATTTCGGCATTCAAGGCGAATACGAAGGAACCATCGGCACTGCGACCAAATTGGGCGTGCAAGTCATTGCGCTCGGCGATGGAAAGTTCGATGCGGTGTTATACGCCCAGGGATTGCCTGGCGCCGGATGGGAAGAAAAGACCAAGGTGCTGCTCACCGGCGAAACCGCCGATGGGGCCGTGCAACTCACTGGCAAAAACATCACAGCGAAAATCAGTGACGGACTCATTTCTGGTACAGCCGAAGGTGACGTTGCATTTGAAGCCAAGAAAGTCACGCGGGAATCGCCGACGCTCGGAGCCAGCCCACCGGCCGGTGCCGTGGTCCTTTTCGATGGAAGCCACGTGGACCATTGGCAAGAAGGCCGGATGAGCGAAGACCACCTGCTCGAAGTCGGCACGCGGACCACAGAGAGTTTTCGCGACTTTACGCTCCACTTGGAGTTTCGGACACCGTTTATGCCGTTTGCCAGGGGGCAGGCACGAGGCAATAGCGGGATGTATTTGCTCGATCAGTATGAATGCCAAATCCTCGATTCGTTCGGGCTGTCAGGTGAAGACAACGAGTGCGGCGGGATCTACAAGATCTCCAAGCCGAGACTCAACATGTGCCTTCCGCCGCTCTCCTGGCAAACGTACGATGTCGAGTTTCGTGCCGCCCGCTTCGATGAGAACGATATGAAAGTATCGTCGGCCGTCACGACGATCCGCCTCAACGGAGTTGTGATTCACGAGAATTTGACGCTCCCCCAGGCGACCGCCGGTGGGGGACGCAACGACGAAAAACCAGGTGCTCTGTACCTGCAAAACCATCGCAATCCCGTACACTTTCGCAACATTTGGATTGTCGAGAAGTAATCGATTCGCACGCAGACCGATTTCAACATTTGAACATTCGTCAACCCCAGGCGCATCACGAGAACTGGCCCGGAGTCGCACCATGCCGGACACCGTCGAACAGGAGAGATGCCATCAACTTCGCGAGCATGTCTCGCGATTGCCCCGTTTCGCACTAGGGCATTTTCCAACACCGCTCGAGCATCTTCCGCGATTTTCCAAAGCCTTGGGCGGCCCCGAGATTTACATTAAGCGCGATGACTGCACCGGGTTGGCATTCGGAGGAAACAAAACCCGACACAATGAATTCCTCATGGGAGCTGCCTTGCAACAAGGTGCGGATCTCTTCGTGTGGGGAGCCGGCGTACAAAGCAACAATTGCCGGCAAACGGCGGCTGCTTGCGCCAAGGCTGGTTTGGACTGTCATTTGGTGTTGGGTCGTGGCGGACCGGCAGACGGCCCCGACGAAGTTCAAGGCAATCTGCTTTTGGATCATCTCGTCGGTGCCAGTTTCGAAATCGTCGAAGAATCGGTCGGTCCCGAACTCGATGACCGCATTGCTGAAGTTGCCGAACAGCAGCGTCAACAGGGTCGCAACGTCTATTTGTGGGATCGCCACACCGTCAAACCTTTGGCCGCCGTCAGTTACATGTTGTGCATGGCCGAATTTGTCGAACAGTCGACCGCATCAGGGACTGAATTTGATGAGATGTATGTCTGCTCGGCCGGGTCAACCGGTTCAGGTTTGGCATTGGCCGCCAAGTATTTGAATTGTCCGTTTCCGGTCAGAAACATCTCCCCGATCGTCTGGCCCTGGGAGACAAAAGAGGACATGGCTCAGATCGCCAACGAAGCGGCGGAACTGACCGAGATGGAAACACGCCTGGATCGGGACGAGATCGATTACACCACCGATTATGTCGGACCCGAATATGGCAAGCCGACTCCGGCATGTCTCGAGGCGATTGCATTACTCGCACGCACCGAAGGAATCCTGCTCGACCCGGTTTACAGCGGTAAAGCGATGGCGGGATTAATCGATCACATACGGCAGGGTCGAATCGCAGCCGGACAAACAGTCGTGTTCGTGCATACCGGAGGAACACCAGCTTTGTTTGCATTCCACAAGGAATTGGCGACGCAAATCGCGGCAAGATCGTTGTGAACCTGGCCATCGACCGCAGCTTTTGAATCTTGTTCCGGCGAAAGCGTCATCAACGTCGTCGTTTCGGCGACAGGTCTGTCTGGTTCCGGTCTTCCGAAAAGACTAAACTGATAACGAATTCAGACGAGGCGATTTGCCGAGCCCACGGATCAACAAACGTCATGACAGACTCAGGAAGCGACGAAATCTCCGAAATCCGCGAGCTGGTGCGCAGTTGCGGATTGCGTTGCACGTCTGCTCGCATTTCGGTGCTGCAGTATCTGCGGCAAGCGAATTCTCCCCTGAGTCATGCGGAAATCGCCGACTCGCTGGCACCACAGGGTCTCGATAAAGCCACTGTGTTTCGCAACTTGATCGACCTGAGCGATGCAGGACTATTACGCCGCAACGAGTTGGGCGATCACGTGTGGCGGTTCGAAGTTCGCGACCCTCGCGCAACGCATAACGACGAACATCCCCATTTCGTCTGTATTGACTGTGGCAGCGTCACCTGCCTCGACGATGCCGAATTCGACTCGGCCACAAAACGCTGGGCAACGGATATTGGGACCATCACCGAGGTGCTGCTCAAAGGGCACTGCAGTCAATGCCAATGAAGTCGCGGCCCAGGGGAATGCCCCTTTGGATTTGAGGAACATCTTGCGTCGGCTCGTTCGGATTCGGGCAGAAGGCTGCGCGACTGTTCGCTCCAGCATCAATATCCGCTGATGCGAAACCGATTTCATCCCAAAGAATTCCGTTCTTTGGTCTTTTCACCCAAAATCGCTCACGCGGTCGGTTGATTTTCTCGGCGGAATTTCGTTTGTAACCATGGAACGAATACGTTCCGCCAATTCGCGGGCCATCGAAAGTCAACATTTCAGCGTGCGCCGTCATCGCCGGCAAATCTTCGTACGGCAATCTGTTCGAGAAAGGTAAGGCCCCGATGAGATTTTTACAGCAGTTGACGAAACGCCATAGCCGGATCGGCCTCGCGAGTTGCGGCAATCAATGCACAAAACGCGGTTGGCGCGGGCACGGTACAGCGTCATACGCAGTCGTTGGCATGTCTCTGGTGCTTTTGACCACGTCGACCGCATTGTGTGGCGACGATGCAAACACGGGAACCGATGACCCGGCAAACACCGCTTCCCAACTGGAACGCAGGATTACATCGACTGTCAATCGCGTGGCGTCGACCGCTCGGCGTTTGAATTTCGAGCAGCTTCTGGTAGTGGTGCGAGAATCAGCGGCCAACCAGGCTGTTCCACAAACCGCCGGCACACTCGAGGCCATTCAAGATGCACTGGTCACGATGCTTGCGGAGCGAGGATTCGAAGCGATCGTCTCGGACGAAGCCAATGAGATTCTCGACGATAAAGCACCTCGGTCCGTTCTTTCTCCGATGCGAGTGCAGGAATTGCAGGAAGTCGTCCAATTTGACGCCGTCGTAACCGCCGACCTGCGAGTCCAGCGTCAGACGGCCATTCTGCGGATCGCTTTGGTCGATACAAATCGACCGCGTTATCTACACGTCGTCCGGCTAGGCAATGCTTTGGAAGAACTCGAACTCGCGCAATTCGCCGAAGCCCTGCGCAATGCCGAACAATTGGCTTTTGGTAACGCTGCGAACCGCGCCTCGGCGATGCGTCAGATCACGCAACCCGAAGCTGCTCAGCCCCCTGCCGATGGTGACGCAACTACCGGCGACGAATTGCCGGAACTCGAACTCGATCCAGAACCAGACGCCGAGAATAGCGCCGGAGCACCGGTCGACATTCCCGCCATCAACCGGCGCATTGTTCAATTTGCCGTTGATAATCTGGGCGAACAGGTTGGCAACGGCGAGTGCTGGACATTAGCGGCCGAAGCCTTGGCGTTTGCCGGCGCACAACCACCCAACATGTATGATTTTGGACAAGAAATCGATTTGGACGACATCATTCCCGGGGACATTCTGCAGTTTACCTCCGCGCGATTCGACATCGAACGCGGATACATCTTGATGGGCACGCCCAATCACACGGCGATTGTTTACTCATTCGCTGGCGACGACACGATTATTCTGCAGCAGAATTTCGGTACGCGGACTGTCACGGTCATGGGCATTAACTTCGACGATATGACCGAAGGGACGGTTCAAGCTTACCGCGCATTGCCGCGACGATAGAGCGGATTTACTATCGTTCGAGGTCACGTCTGGCTCGTGGGAACCTGAAGTGGTGGAACAAAACGCGATTGTCGCGGCCACAAGTCAGCGTGATACGCTGTAGCCAGACAGATTCCTGATCATCGTCCGCAGAATCGCTAATTAGGCCCCATCAGAAACGCGCAGCCGTCCAGCCTGGAACGCTTCGGCCATCGCTTGGGGAACCTCTGCTTCGGCGAGAACAACTTTAGCCTGGTTTTCGACCGTGAGGGCCCGCATCTCCTGCTCGTGGGCCACAGCGGCTGCACGTCGTTCTTCCGCCTTGGCGCGGGCGACCCGCATGTCGGCTTCCGCCTGGTCGGCTTGCAACCGGGCACCGACGTTTTCCCCCACATCGATATCGGCAATATCGATCGAAACGATTTCGAATGCGGTTTGCGAATCGAGACCCTTTTGCAATACTGCGCGGGCGATCAACATCGGATTCGCTAGGACCTCTTTATGTGTATCACATGAACCGATGGCCGATACGATCCCTTCGCCCACGCGGGCGATGACCGTTTCTTCGGTCGCTCCACCGACCAGCTGGCTGAGGTTCGTGCGAACCGTGACCCGAGCACGCGCTTTGAGCTGAATTCCGTCTTTGGCGACGCCGTCGAGGGTTATCCTTCCATGTCGACGAGGATCGGGGCAATCGATGACTTTCGGATTGACGCTGGTCTGCACGGCTTCCAAAACATTCCGACCTGCCAAATCGATGGCCGAAGCCGTGTTCCAATCCAAATCGATTTTGGCGCGACTGGCAGCGATTAATGCTTGAATCACACGACGGACGTTGCCGCCGGCCAGATAGTGTGCCTCCATTCCATCGGTCGACACGTCAGTCAATCCGGCTTGGACAGCCATGATTTTTGCGTCGACGATCGCATTGGGATTGACCTTCCGCAGCGACATAAACACCAGCGAAATGGGACCGATTTGTGCCCGCGTGACGAAGGCGCGTAGCCACAATTTAAAGTATCTTGCGAACAATCCGAAAAAGATCAGCAGCACAAGGCCGGCAATTGCCAGCAATGCCCAAACGATAATTGTCCCGATGTCGCCCATGATAGTCCTTCACTCATTCATGCAGCTGGTCGACGTTTGCTCACGCCAATTCGGTTTCGAAGAACGACTGCTGCGCCATAGAAATGATCGCCGGCAGTCTTCGTATGACGCAGGCCCTTGCCCAGGAATTCTTGCGACCGGCTTGAATCCACCGGTTTGTTGCTTCATTGTATGAAGCGGCGACTGGTTTGCAAACTGCCGAATCGCCAATGTTGCAACAATGAGAACGGAAGAAAGCCGGTACCGGCGCTCGACACACTGATCGAAATTTGGAATTTCCAAGCTCCTCAGACGCGAGTTCGATATCGACTCGCGTGGCGATCGCTTAACAAACCGGTTTCCGACACTTTTGAAGGAACTCCGACCGGCTCAGCCGGGAGTCGTAACCAACCTAATTGAGGGATTCTGCTATGAGTGCTGAAAGTCGAATTGCCGAATTAAACCTCGAGTTTCCCGCTGCTCCCAAACCGGGCGGTACCTACAGCCCGGTCGTCCAGGTCGACAATATCTGTTACGTGTCCGGGCACGGCCCGATTCTACCGGATGGCTCGATGACCACCGGCAAGGTCGGAACCGACCTCGATGAAGAACAAGCAAATGCCGCTGCCCGCGTCGTCGGGTTGGCGTTATTGGCGACGCTGAAAAGCCATCTCGGAAGCCTCGATCGTGTGGAGCGCATCGTGAAAGTTCTCGGAATGGTCAATGCGACTCCCGATTTTACACGGCATCCCCAAGTGATTAACGGCTTCAGCGATTTGATGGTGGACATTTTCGGTGAAGCTGGTCGAGCCGCGCGCAGCGCCGTCGGCATGGGCTCATTGCCGGGAAATATTCCCGTAGAAATCGAGGCGATCTTTCAGGTGAAAGATTGAGCACCGCGAATTGCGCGGTTACGAATTCGCCTCGAATTGCTTCCAAGCTGGCGAAAGGTATCGCGCTAAGTCAGACGCTATCATTGCAGGCTTTGACAGGTCGTCGGCAGCCAGATCTCCGGCCAACCCGTGCAGATGCGCTCCGAGCCAAGCGGCGGCAAACGGCTCCAGTCCCTGGGCAACCAATGCGGCAATCAACCCTGTTAAAACGTCGCCTGTGCCACCGGTCGACATACCGCTGTTCCCGGTTTCGTTGATCGCAAGTCGGCTTCCGTCGGTGATGACGGTTTGCGGGCCTTTGAGCAACACGATGACACCATGCTGAGCTGCGAATTGTGCAGCGACGTTCTCGCGATCCTGTTGAATCTCGCTGATGCTTTGACCTGTGAGTCGCGCGAACTCACCGGGATGCGGTGTCAAAATGCGCGAGTCGGCTGGTTTCGAAA
>JANQRQ010000247.1 GCA_028284485.1 Planctomycetaceae bacterium
CACCAGCGGCAATCCTTTGGAGCGCCAAGTTGTCGATATCACGCTGAAGAAGCTGGCAATCGCCGAGCGATTTGGTGTTCCCTTGGTTGTGGCCGGCGCGGGCGAAGTAGAACATGAAGATCAACTCGAGACATTGTATAGCCATCTGCGAGAAATTGGCGACGCAGCGGCGAAGCGCGGCATCACTTATTGCTTCGAGACGCATCCTGGCATCTGTTGCGATCACCGCAAAATGCTGAAGACGATGGCTGATTTAGACCATCCGCATCTCAAGCTCAATTTCGACACGGGAAACATCTTCTACTATAACGAACATATTGAATGCGAAATCGCATTGTCCAAGGTGTGCCATCATGTAAAGCACATCCACCTGAAGGATACGTCGGGTGAGTATCGACAATGGTACTTCCCGGCGATTGGGCATGGCGGTGCAGTCGATTTTTTCGGGGTCCTGCAACTGATGCGCACGATCGGTTTTCAAGGGCCATACAGCTTGGAGATTGAAGGTGTTGCCGAAAAGGAAGAATTATCTTTAGAAGAATACCAGCAGAGGATTGTCGACAGTGTGAAGCACCTCAAGACGTGCGGATATTTTGATCAGCCGACGACTTGAATCTGTGCCAGCATCTGTTGGGATGCATGACCGAGGAAATTGAGAAACTTTTGGATTAGCCAGCCGGGAGTAAGACCACGATGTTGAAACTGAGATTTCCAGCGGTGAGGTCGGTTGGGATCGCATTTGCGCTGAACTTGTTCGCGACACTATTTGTGATGGGGGCCGATCCCTACAACCATGTTACTCACGGGCCCATTCTCGGCCGTATTAGTGCGCATGGCGTGGGGATTTGGACGCGTACGGCGCAAAGTGGGTCGTTTGCCGTTCGATACGGTGTTTCACGAGATGCCATGGATGTGATGTCTCCGGCTGCCGCGACCGAATTGGACCATGACAATACCGGTGTTGTCTTTTTGACAGGGCTAAAGGCGAATACCAAGTACTACTACGAAGTGGTTGTTACTGATAATCCTGTGCGCACCGATCGGGGGGGCTCATTTCGAACTCTGCCGGACTCGAGCGAACTGGTTGATCCGGAACTCAACCCGCGGGGTTTGTTCAATTTCAGCTTCGAGTTTGCCTGCGGGAACAACCAAAACCCCGGTTCGAGTCGCGGGCCGGCTCTGCCCACGTTTCGAACGATGCTTAAGCATCTGAAGGACGAGATTCACTTCGCCATTCTCAACGGTGACTGGCTCTATGAATCACAACGCGAGTACCTCCCGTCGCAGTGGCTTAGCCAGGTGGGACGAACGCCCGAAGAATTGCCCGACGTCTTGAAAGTCGCGCCGACGATGGTGGGTGTCTGGCAGAACTACAAGCATTTTTTGGAGCAGGGGGCGACGCTCGCCCATTGGCATCGAGAGATTCCGTCGTTCTTCACTTACGACGATCATGAGATTCTCAATGATGTCTGGGGAGCTGGTACTCCTGGTTTGCGAGACCGGCGTGCGGTCTTCCGTGATATTGGGGTCCGGGCCTGGTATGACTACCTGGGTTGGAGTAATCCAACGGAGTTTTCTCAACCGATCCGGTTTGGAAAGGTGACACTACAGTCCGGCAGCGACGTTCTTGTGGATCCGGCCGCCGATTTTACATCGCTCGATCGGGACCAAGCCAACAACTTGCATGTCCATTGGGGCGGGGCGACGGCCGGAGTGAACGACAATGCCCTCGACGGCGTTGGCGGAGATCCCAACGCCGGGGTCTATCAGATTGTCGAAGTCCTCGATAAACAGCGTCTGCGCGTTTCCCCGGCATTCAAAAGCGACGGGATGGCATCGTACTCAATTGGCCGGCGGTCCTATTATCGCATGCGCCTCGCCAATTGCGAGTTCTTTGTTCTTGATACGCGTGGTCAACGGCAGATGCACGATACGAGGGATCCGCACAAACCCGGGCTGTCCATGCTGGGCCCCGTGCAACGGAAATGGCTGCTTGACGGGATCGGCAGTAGCGATGCGGATTTCATCTTCGTCGTCTCTTCGGTCAATTTCATGGTGCCGCATGTCGGCGGTAACAAAGTGCGTGCAGAGAACAAGGACGACGCATGGACAGTGTTCTTCGACGAGCGTGAAGCGTTGATCGACTTTTGGGACAATCTCGATAAGCCCGTCTTTGTTTTGACCGGTGACTTGCACAACAGCTTTGCGATCCAAATTACAGATAACGTGTGGGAATTTGCCTCAGGTCCGCACAACTCGAATAATCATTGGGCCAGTGACGAAGGAGACCGGCCGGCAAATGGCAAGTTTCAATATGGTCCACGAGAAGTTGACATCCATTGGTCGACGTTCTTCCGCACTGACATTCCACGGACGGAATTGCAGCACCCGACGTATTGTGTTGTTCAAGTGAACAATGTCTTTGACAATCCGACTGCGGCAAACACGACGCGCTGGGTGGCATTCCCCAAACCGCAAGTCATCTTTCAGTATTACGATGGTCTCACCGGCCGCCTGCGATACGCGCAATCGGTCAGGGCCCACTAAATTCGTCCGGTCCCTTTTCTGCAACAACGCTGCGGGCATGCTGCTTCGCACGATCAAGTTACTGGCAATTGGCGGTATGGATTCCCCATGAGAATTACAAATGTCCGCGCGGTGCAGCCTGTTGCAGCAAACTCGCCTCCCGATTGGCGGACCAGCCTGGGGCAGATTCTTGTGGCCGTCGATACCGACAGCGGATTGACCGGCTATGGTGTCGGGGGTGGCGGCTTTGCCGGCATTCACGTTGTGCGAACAGTGCTACGCGACGTGCTGCTCAATCAGGACCCCGACCAAATTGACGACTTATGGCAGACAATGTACCAATCGACGCTCGCTTTTGGCCGTAAGGGTCTCGCCATTATGGCGATCAGCGGCGTTGATTTGGCATTATGGGACTTGCGAGGGAGGGCCTCGAGCCAGTCGGTCGCCGCACTTCTGGGGAGTCCGAATCCCGGCCCGATCCCGACCTATTGCACGGTCTGGAACGAGTTGGACGCCCATCTCGCCGACGAACACCAGGCATTCAAACTTCATCTCGAACGGCCGCAGGGTGAAGCCGGCATCGACGCGATGTACGAGAGCGTTGCGACCGTTCGCCGGAAAATAGGCGATCAACGGGGCTTGATGGTCGACGCCTGGATGAAGTGGGATGTCGACATGACGCTAAGAATCGGGGAGAGATTATCCGATCTCGATGTCGGATGGATTGAAGAGCCATTGTCACCCGACGACTGGAATGGTTATGAAGAACTGCGCGAACGCTGCCCGATTCCGATTGCCGGTGGCGAGCACGAATTTACGTCTATTGGATTTGAAGGAATCATCGCGAGAAAGTTGCATACCATTTTGCAACCCGATGTCTGCTGGTGCGGCGGACTGACTGAATTGATTAGAATTTACGAGCGGGCACAAACCGCCGGCATTCGAGTTTGCCCCCATCGAGGCGCTGAGATTTGGTCGCTGCACGCGATTGCGGCATTAGATCGGGATCCTCTTGCAGAATCGGGGCGTCCTTGGATGACATGGGTCAAAGGGCAGCCCTCGATTGTTAACGGATTGATTGAAGTGACCGACGGGCCGGGTTTCGGAATCGAAATCGACGAGTCAAACCTGCCTGTGATGAATTACGACGAATGGAGTGAGAATTGAGATACAGTCACCTCTGTTTTCGACAACTTCCGACTTGGCCCGCCTGCGCTATTGGTTTTCTGCTTTTGGTCGGGTGTAGTGGGGAGCCATCAGAAGATTCGGGAACCAAATCAGAAAGCAATCCGCCGGTTTCGATGGCGCCGGCCGTTGCCGACGATGGCCTTACGGTTGCGGACCTGGCGGACCAATTGACCGCAAAGAATCCTGGATTCCAATATCAACAAGGCTCGATCAAGAAGGCAGGCGGCGAAATTCGATATGTCGATCTTTCCGGTGCCAGGGTCGCAGATATTAGCCCTTTGGAGGGTCTGCCGATTCGGCAATTGAATTTGGCATCGCTACAGATCAGCGACCTCTCTCCACTGAAAGGGATGCCGTTAGAGATCCTTGATTTGACCGGCAGCGACCAGATTTCGGATATCTCGCCGTTGGCGGGATTACCTCTCGAGCATTTAAGCCTCATGGGTGTACCGATCGCGGACATCAGCGTGTTGGAAGGGATGTCACTCACATACCTCGATTTGACGTCGACGTTGATCGAGGATTTAAACGTGCTGAAAGGCATGCGATTGAACGAGTTGTATTTGGAAAACACGAGAATCAGCGACTTGTCGCCACTCAAGGGCATGCCTTTACGCATTTTGCGAATGGAACAAACTCCGGTCGCCGACATTTCACCGCTGGCTGGAATGAATACGCTGGAGCAACTCAATCTTTTTGGAACAAAAGTGACCAACATCGATGCCGTGCGGAGCATGTCGATCAACACGCTGTGGCTCACCGAGACGCAGGTGCGCGACCTCTCGCCGCTCCGCGGACAGCAATTACAAAGTTTCGATATCGAAGGCACGCTGATTGAAGACTTGTCGGTTCTCTCCGAAATGCAATCGCTGCAACGTTTGAATATCGCCAACTCCAAGGTGACGGATGTGTCGCCCCTCCGCGGACTGCAATTGAATCGCCTTGTGTTGACGCCTGCCAACATCACAAATGGGATGGATGCTATTCAACAGATGACAAGCTTGCAAAGTATCGGGCCGAACTTGCAGGCTCTACAGGCTCCAGCAGAATTCTGGCTGCAATATGCAGCGGGAGTGCGTTAATCGATCATGGGCGCCGCCGCTGATTCCAAGCGAGATACGACTGTACTCGTCAAGGATGTGTGCAAGTCGTATACGCGAGGAGAAACTGAAGTTCGCGCATTGCGCGGCGTTGATTGCCGTATACCTTCCGGATCGTTCACCTTTATTCTCGGGCCATCCGGAAGCGGTAAAAGCACTCTCTTGCATTTAATCGGCGCACTCGATATTCCCACTTCGGGAGAAATACGAATCGGCAATCGCTCGCTTAACGATTTCGGGGCTCGAGAGCGCGACAAGTACCGCCGAAATGAAGTTGGGTTCGTCTTTCAGAATTTCAACCTGCTATCAAACCTCGACAGCGTCGCGAACGTGCTCGTGCCGTTTCTTCCTACCGGCATCAGCGACGCATTGCGAAAACGAGCTGTCCAACTTCTCGACGAAGTCGGATTGGGGAAACGACTCGATCATCGCCCGAGCCAGTTATCGGGGGGAGAGCAGCAACGCGTCGCCATCGCGAGGGCCTTGCTGAAGCAGCCGTCTTTAATCCTTGCTGACGAGCCGACGGGTGAACTCGATACCGAAAATGGAGACGAGATTATTGGATATCTGCGGCGGATGTGTCACGAGCATCGCACAACTGTCATTGTCGTGACTCATGACCAAAGCCGAATTCAACAGGACGACTGTATCTTAAGGATGCGAGACGGCCGGATTGAGGAGCCGAGTTGACGAATCTCGTTGTGGCCCTAAACGTTGTGCCTGACGGCGAAAGTCAAACTTTGTCGGTCCACAGGCGGGATGATGGGGGGACGCGGTCGAAACGTCGCTGACGTCGAATGGTCGCCGTTGACGGTGGTTGCCTAAGCCCCGATGATGGATTGGACGACGAGTACAGACAAATCGGTATCAACGTGTTCCTGTTACGAAATCTTGCACCGATCGCCAAATAAGCCGTGCGTTGGTGCCAGAAAGATATTGGGCAGGCTGGGCGACAATTTCCCGTTGGAACGAGAACGGCATGAGTGGAACTCCAGAATCGAGCCGCCAACGATTCGAGCGCTACCGTGATGCCGTTGACGAAGCGCGCCGAAACGGAAAAGAGATTCCTCCGTCATTGCCGCATCGGTCGCACCGTGTGACGAGAAAACGATTGCGATCGGCTTTCGCGTTAATTCGCGCGTTTTTCGGACTCTTGAAGGGACAGCGGGGGACAGTCGCATTCTCGTTGTTGACATTGACCTTTGCGACAGCTCTAGCGCTGATTCCTCCGGCTGCGACGAAATTCATCGTCGACTATGTCCTGTCGGATGAACCACTTCCTGCGGAATTGGTCGAACTCGGATTCCCACAGGACCGTTGGCAGCTATTGATCTTCATCTGCACCGGGGTCTTGCTGATATCGTTTGTCAAAAGCGGTCTGCATATTTGGGGACGCTGGTTCGCCACGCGTGCGACCAAGCGTATGCAAATGTCTGTTCGCAAGACGTTGTTTGAACACGCCGTTCGTTTACCACTCAGTCGAGTCCAGGAACTGAAGTCGGGCGGAGTGGCGAGCATTCTTCGCGAAGACGCCGGCAGCGTCGGCGACTTGATCTTCGGCATGTTGTACAACCCCTGGCGTGCCATCGTACAACTGGTCGGCAGCTTTTTGGTACTCGCCTGGGTCGATTGGCAGTTGCTACTGGGTGCGATTGTCTTGCTGCCGATTGTTTATGTGACTCATCGGACATGGATTCACCGCATCCGCCCCCGGTACCGCGATGTTCGGGCCCAGCGGGAAGAGGTCGATGCCCATGCCACCGAAGCGTTCGGCGGAATGCGGATTGTCCGGGCGTTCAGTCGACAACGGACCGAGACTGGCCGGTTTATGCGGGGCAATCATCTGATGGGACGCCTGGAGCTACACGTTTGGTGGTGGGCACGCACGATCGAATTAATTTGGTCCGCCTTAATTCCGGTCGGATCGACGTTGTTGTTGCTCTATGGCGGTTGGCATG
Organism: Planctomycetaceae bacterium; assembly: GCA_028284485.1. Lineage (GTDB taxonomy): Bacteria > Planctomycetota > Planctomycetia > Planctomycetales > Planctomycetaceae > JANQRQ01. The sequence goes on from JANQRQ010000247.1 coordinate 6,773, forward strand.
TTTTGGAAGGCCAGCTGACGTTGGGCGATCTGATGATGTTTTTGTTTTATCTGCTGATGTTACTCGAACCGCTGTCGGTACTCGCTCAAAGCGCTGCTCAGTTTCAGAACAGTTTATCCGGCTTGGATCGTGTGCTGGACTTGCTGGATGAACCACGAGAAATGCCCGCCTCGGAGAATGCCGTCACGCTGACGCGCGATGACGTTGCCGGGCGAGTGAGCTTTGACCAGGTCAGCTTTGCTTATCCCGGTACGACAAAGCCTGCCTTGGAGAGCGTGACGCTGGACATCGAACCTGGGCAGACTGTCGCGCTAGTGGGGCCCAGCGGCGCCGGCAAAACGACACTCTGCAATCTTGTTGCACGGTTTTACGACCCAACCTCGGGACGAGTCTTGTTGGATGGTCGTGATTTGCGAGATATCGAAGTTGAAAACTATCGCAGTTTTCTTGGTGTGGTCGAGCAGGATGTCTTTCTGTTCGACGGAACGATTGCTGAAAATATCAGCTACGCTGACCGGCACGCCACATCGGAAGGGATTTCACGCGCTGCTCAAGTTGCCAATATTGAAGAATTTGTCGAGAGCCTACCGGACAAGTACGACACCATTATCGGCGAGCGGGGCGTGAAGCTTAGCGGCGGCCAGCGCCAGCGGATCGCCATCGCCCGGGCTGTGCTTGCGGATCCGCAGATTCTGATTCTCGATGAAGCGACAAGCAATCTTGATACGGAAAGTGAGCGGCTCATTCAGCGAAGCTTGCGTGAGTTGATGGAAGGCCGAACGAGTTTCGTAATCGCCCACCGGTTAAGCACGATTACACATGCCGACCTGATCGCCGTCATCGAAGACGGTCGGATTCGTGAACTTGGAACACACGAAGAACTGCTGGCAGCTCGCGGTCGCTATCGCGAAATGGTCCGTATGCAGACCGGGGAGCACGGCGATTTATTCGAATCGAGCCGTCTATCATAAAGGCGGAAAGTGGTTGCCGAATGGCTGCGCAAGCGGTTCACCTGCCGGTCGAACGGATTCGAAACAGCCGGTAAGTCATCGCTTGTTAATGGAATGTTCAATTGTTAGAACCGGTGGCAAGTCCAGCGCAACGCTCGTGGCTTTCGTGTGTGAGTTGATCAGATTTGGCGGAATCTCGAAGGGCCTAGGATATGGCGCGAAGCTCTTATCGATTGGGAAATAGCGGACAAGATTCGATTTGGCGGTCGACGACGATTCTCAGCGTACGCCACGGTGACCATGTCGCCTTAGGTGGCGATGGTCAGGTGACGTTGGGAAGCCATATCATGAAGTCCGATACGAGCAAGATTCGACGATTGCTTGACGGCAAAGTGTTGGTCGGATTTGCCGGTTCGACGGCCGATGCGTTCGCATTGCTCGAACGCTTTGAAGCCAAGCTAAAAGATTACCCGGCGAACTTGCCTCGGGCGGCGACCGAGTTAGCTCGAGAATGGCGTACCGATCGAGTCTTGCGGCGACTGGAAGCCATGATGAATGTCGTCAACGATCAGCACAGCTTGCTAATCACTGGTATGGGCGACGTCATACAACCAACCGATGGCTTGATCGGGATTGGGTCTGGGGGACAAATCGCTTTGGCGGCAGCCCGAGCGTTGATCGCTCATGCCGATTTGACGGCTGCGCAAATTGTGGAAGAAGCTCTTGCAATCGCGGCTGATATTGATGTCTATACGAACAATAACATTATCGTGGAGGAGATTTCGTGCAGGAATTGACGCCGCGGCAAATTGTCGCGGAACTCGATAAACACATCGTTGGACAGGATGACGCGAAGCGCGCCGTTGCGATTGCGCTGCGAAACCGCTGGCGCTGGAAGAATCTGCCGGAAGAGATTCGCCGTGAAGTGACTCCTAAGAACATCATCATGATTGGTCCAACGGGCGTCGGGAAAACGGAGATTACTCGTCGCTTGGCGAAACTGACGGGAGCCCCATTTATCAAGGTCGAAGCGACCAAATACACCGAAGTCGGGTACTACGGTCGTGATGTCGAAAGCATGATTCGAGATCTCGTCGAATCGGCAATCAATTTGGTGCGTGCTGCGAAGCGATCGGAGATCGAAGAGGAAGCCAAACGCCGAGTCGAAGATCGGTTGCTTGATTTGTTGGTGCCCCCACCCGAACCGTCCGCCGTTCATCAGTGGGAAGCGGCTGCGGAAAGCGATTCTGCGGAATCGGACAAGCAGCGTGAGGAGCGTTACGAAAGGACGCGGGCGAAATTTCGCCAAATGCTACTCAGCGGCCAGCTCGAGGATCGGACTGTGGAACTTTCCATCGAGCAGAAGAACATCCCCGTTCAAGTCTTTTCGAACATGGGGATGGAGCAGATGGATCTCGACTTTCAAAGCATGTTCGAAAGGATCATGCCGCGTCAAAGCACCGACCGGGAAATGAAGGTCAGCACGGCCCGCCAGACGCTCTTGGAGATGGAGTTGGAGAACCTCATGGATAAAGATGCCATTCATGAGGAAGCGGTCCGTCTGGCCGAGGACAGCGGAATGGTGTTTATCGACGAAATCGACAAGGTTTGCGGTCCTGAAGAAGGATCCAAAGGGGCCGATGTCAGCCGTCAGGGCGTGCAGCGAGACTTGCTGCCCATTATCGAAGGGACCACGGTGCAGTCTCGGTATGGCTCGATCAAAACCGAGCAAATGTTGTTCATCGCAGCCGGTGCTTTTCATCGCTCCAAGCCATCCGACCTCATGCCCGAATTGCAGGGGCGATTTCCCATTCGAGTGGAGCTGAAGGATTTAACACGTGATGACTTCATTCGCATTCTGACGGAACCGACTGGATCATTGACGAAACAATACGAGGCACTTCTGAAGACGGACGGCGTCTCGCTTAAGTTTACAACCGACGGCATTGAACGGGTTGCCGACATCGCATTCGAAGTCAATCAGTCGACGCAGAATATTGGCGCGAGGCGGCTGCATACTATTCTCGAACGTTTATTGGAAGATGTCAGTTTTGAAGCGCCCGATGCCAAACAGGGTAAAGTGGTTGTCGATTGCGACTACGTCGTCGAAAAACTGACAGAAATCACAGCAAACGAAGATCTTAGTAAATTCATTTTGTAACCGGGTCTGTCAAGGAACCGATGCTGCAATTACGTTGTCTATGAACGGACGCGTGTTTGCGACGTCGCCGATTAAACCTGAGCCATTCGATGCCGGACGAATCACAGCCAACGGACCGCCCCGAGGGAGAGAGACGCTTAATTCCGCGCTTCCCGTCCCGGTCAATTGCCGTCGTTTTGCGAGACTCCGATTTGATGCGGCTCGGCATTACCGGACGCGTGATCGACATTTCGGTCGTTGGCGTCGGAATTGTTCTCCCCGAACCATTGGAAGTCGGCGAGCAGATCAAGATGCGGCTGAAAAACGAAATCCAACGGTTTGAGCGGGAAACACGTGGTTTCGTGCGCCATGTCACGCCACGCGATGACGGGACATTCCAGATTGGTGTCTCGCTTCAACTGCGGTTAACACCTTTTGAGGTCTCGCTTTTGAAGCTTGCTTCACCGGGGGGCGATGACAATGTTGAAAACAGTTCCGATTGGGTCTAAGGCCCGAGTACGTCAATTAGGCAGTACGAATTGGGTTTGACCGGCGAGTCGCGCGATCCTGAAGGACATCCTGTGTTATCGAAACGCCTCTCGCCCCATCGCGAAACGCTCATTTGATTGATTCGATCATCCGCACGACCTCTTCCTCGTCGTAGCTCTCTTCACTTATCGAATAAATGAAGATCACGGTGCCCCGCGGTTCGCCTTTGAACGAGCCAGTCACCTGGCGAATCGATTCCCCGGAGTTGGCATCTTCTGCCTCGGCAAACGTGACT
>JANQRQ010000260.1 GCA_028284485.1 Planctomycetaceae bacterium
CCCGAATGGCACGCCGGTGGCCGGCGCAAAGGTCAGCGTCATTCGCACGCGTAATCCGCAACCGTTCCGGGAGAGGCATAAGTCGACTTTGTTGGCGGAAACAGAGACCGATGCTACGGGGCAGTTTGAAGTTTCTCTGTCGCGCGACCAAGTGCCGACCGGAGTGATCGACGAAAAGAGCCCGGCGCTGGAATGGATCGATTTGGTCGCCACAAAGTCGGGATACGGTTTCGCCTACGGGCGTAGTTTGGGAACCGATCCGGCGAACTCGCAGCAAAGACTCACGTGGACCGAACATTCCGATCGGCCCGATTCGAATGTCCTCACGCTGGTCACCGACGACATGCCGATCCGGGGACAGTTGTTCGACGTCGAAGGGAAGCCGGTGGCAAACGCGATCGTCACGCCGACCGATGTTTGGAGCGGCAAAGACGGCACGCTCGATGCCTGGCAGGCGTCGGCCGACACTCCCGACGAGAAGTTCAGCCTGGCGCAACGCCGATTTACAATTGCCCGCAGCCAATTGCATTTGGCATTTCACGATCGGTATCAAGGTGTAGCACCGACGATCGTGGCTCCGGTGAAAACGGACGCCGCCGGGCGATTCACGCTACACGGATTTGGCCGGGAGCGATTTGTCGAATTGATCATCAAGGCGCCGGGAATCGAAACAACGCCGCTGTATGTGCGAACAGAAGCCGGCGACACCGTGACACTGCGTGGTTCTCGCGGCCGAGCGGAAATGGACGAACCGGTTTATCCAGCCGAATTCACGCGGGTACTCGGCCCCTCGATTCCGTTTATCGGGTTGGTGACGAATCAGGAAACCGGCGAGCCCATCGTTGACTGCGTGCTGACTCCCCATGTCCTGCCAAACTACTATGTCAACGAAGATGTCCGGATGGAGAACTTGAGCGCTACGACCAACGACCAGGGCCGTTTTCGGCTGGAAGGACTTCCGTTGGGCCGAACCGGCTTAACCATCAATCCGCCGCGCGGCTCGGCGTTTCTGGCGACGCGCACACAGGTGAATGTGCAAATCTCGAGACCGTCTGTGGTGAGGCGGGTGAAGCTTGCCCAGGGAGTGAAGATCACGGGTCAGGTCAAAGACAGCCGTACCGGTGAACCGATCGCGGGCACGGTCGATTTCTTTACATTCACTACGAATCCGCTGCTGGAGCAAATCGGGGACTACGAACGCGGCAGCGACGAAGCGCGGTACCGCACTGATGAAAACGGGCGCTTCGAAATCGCCGGCTTACCGGGCCAGGGAATTCTGGCGTTTCGCGCGGATCGCTGGAGCGATTATCCACTTGCCGTCGGAGCGGACAAGATCGACGGTCCGAAGCAACAGGAAACGCCGATGGTGGTCTTTTCGACAGAGCCACGATTCTGTGTGCCGAAGAGTCATCATATGTTGTTGTCGATCGATCTGGACTCCGACGCCGAGCAGGAGACAGTGGACTTCGTTTTAGATTCTGGCGCGATATTGACCGGAACTGTGGTTGATAACGAAGGAGAACCGGTCCGTGACTTCTATGTCCACAATGCCGCCGGAGGCTGGGCCAAAGCGGAGGGCGAGTCGTTCACCGTGCGTGGGTACTTTCCATCCGACGGGCGGCGGCTTTTGTTTTTCGAGCCAGGCCGCAACCTGGTTGGCATGCTGAGCGTTCAAGGTGAGCAGACCACGCCGTTAGAGGTGCGATTGCAGCCGGGGGGTACGATTTCGGGGCGAATCGTCGATGCGTCCGGAAGGCCGCTGGAAAATTTAGAGTTCGAAAACTCTCCGGGGACGTCAGCCGATCCCGCGTATGGCAGGTTGTTGACCTACTTGAACCAGGAGTTGCTGACGACCGATGCAGACGGGCGGTTCATGTTTTCGGGATTGATTCCGGGGCTGAAGTACTCTGCGGATGTTTCGGGGGAACAAATGCTGCCTGAGTTCGCGGCACCGGTGATGTGGGGGCTGGGCACGGCCTTTTCGGATATCACCATCGAGCCGGGTGAATCCAAGGACCTGGGCGTGTTGACCGTCAAACGCGATTGAATAAGAGGTAGTTTTTCGTGAATCCGATTGACCGTGACTGGACCAACGGGGAGCTCGGGAATCGTGGATATCGGTTTCTTGTTTTAGTCCCTCACTGACGTTTCGGGTTACCAGAAGTTCGTGGAACTTTCGAAATGACACAGACAGGAATGTCTGTGCAACTGTTGCGAACGAGTGTGACTCGACCAAGCGGTGCCCCCGCGGACAGTGCGATTCTTTGGTAACCCGACGCGTGAGCGAGGGATTCCCGCTTCCTTTCCTCACGGACGTTTCGGGTTACTATACGTCGAAAGGTTGGATCGCGAATTGAGGAGCGCCAAGCTCAACGGTCAAGAATCACAAACTGCGGAGATATTCCACGAGTTGCTGCAGTTCGTCGTCGGTTGGTTCGCGGTCCAACTGATGGCGATGGACCGTGAAGACTTCTTCCAACGATTGGGCCCGGTTGTCGTGGAAGAATCGTTCGCGATGCTGCAGCCCCCGCAGCGAGGGCGGATTGAATTTCTGATTTCCCAATTCGTCGTGCAGGCCGACATCGTAAACAGTTGGCGACGTGAACGATGACGACGGCGCGTGGCAGCGGGCGCAGTCAAGTTGACGAAACACCTTGGCCCCTGCGTGCTGTGGCGTCTTCTTGGATGCGTTGCCGGTCGTCAGAACATTTGGGGGGGGCGGCAACCTGTTAAGAAACGCAGCGACATCGGCAATCTGTTCCTCGGAAAGAGAAGGCCCCTGCATGGTGGTTTGGAATGATTTGGCGATTTGATCTTCGAGCCGCGTGATGTTGCCATTCCAAGCCCAGGGGGCGGTTTCGGAAACACCAAGCAGCGAGAGAACTTTTTTCGGAGCGCCATAGCTGCCGTCTCCCAGGTTGTCGTTTAGCAGGCTGTTGGTGTGTCCATCGGAATGGCAACTGTGGCAACTCATCCAATGGTCGTGCGACAGCCGGGCGTCGAAAAAGAGTAGCTCTCCTCGATCGGCGGCTGTTAACTCGGTTGATGGGCCGAGTGAGACTTCCTCGGTCTGTTTTTGCGCCTGCAGATCAACGACCGAAACCGAATCGCCATGCGTGTTGGCAACGTAGGCGATGGTTTGGTCATCGTTCACGAGGATTGCGGTCGGCCGCGCGCCGACGGAAATTCGTTGTTCGCGAAACGGTTGATCGCGAGTGACTGCCACCTGGTTGACGCCCGCCAGTGCCACGATGAATTGACCGTCGGGTACGTTTGCAAGTTCAGCGGGGTCGCCGGTGCCGGAACCGACATCTCCCAATTGCACGGTACGGGCATCGTCGAGCAGGTCAGCAGTTGGATTCAGTAGCGTCTCGACCGAAATGTGCCGCAGGACATTGGTCATCAGAACGCCCCAATGCAGGTCGTCGAACTTGGCGCGGGCCAGTTCGTTGAGGATTTGCTGTGAGATGAAGACTCGGCTTTTATCTTCCGACAAAGCGATTCCCCGGATGTTATGGGCGGGAAGTCGCCGAGCTGATTCAAGTGTCTGAGTGTTGATGTTGATGACGGCCAATTGCCCGCCGAACGAGTCGGCCACGACCAGTCGATCATGCGTGTCGAGCAGCAATTGCTTGCGCGGCGGGAAGGGGAGTTTGATTGACGCGATCGATTCCAGAGTCGGCGTTGTCTCGCTCGCAGCGAAGTCGGTTAACCCGACAACGGTGACTGCATGCGACCAGAGTGAGGCGACGTAGCACTGGTCTCCTTTCTGAGAGACCGAAATGCTAACCGGATACGGCGCGACTTGATGACGCGAGACGGTTTGAAGTTGGTCATCATCGAATCGCAGCAGGATCAACTCGTGCGCCATTTCATCGGCAACCAGCAGATGCATGCCGTCGGGCAGCATGGCCAGGTCTGACAGTTTTTGAGCGACCACGACTTCCTGAATCACCTGATGCGTTTCGGTGTCGAGAATGGAGAGCGTTCCGCTCCGCTGATTGCCGACGACGAGTCGCTGTTCGTGCTGCACGAGTGCCAATGCAACCGGCCGACGGATGCTCGGTTTGAGGCCGACGTCGTTGCTTGTGTCGTCGTCGGCGAAAACGGTGAGTGCAGAAATGAAAACAATGACGCATCCGCGAATTGTGATGGACCACATCGCGGAACTTGTTTCAGACAATGAGCTGAATGTTCGAAAACTCATCTGGTACTCCGGCTCAGCAGGAGCTTCGGCATCGCGGTCCCGATACCAAAGGCTCAGCAGTTTATAGTTCCGGGTCTTCTCGTTGGTCCAGCCCCGGCCACTCTGGGAACAGTTGAGGTTATCCCTCGGTTGCGTCGCCAGTGGAATCGTTCTCGGTACTGTTTTGTGACTTGTCCGCCAGCAGTAATCTGGCTGCTCGCATAATGAGTTGATCAGTTTTGGGAGTCATCGAGTTTTCGAGGGCGGTGTACGCGCGGGCGACCGCGTTTCTTCGGTTGACTGTTCCGTTGTGATCGGGTTCGACAGCCCAGGAAACTTTCTGTTGTTGGAGAGCCATCATCTCAGCCACCATCCCCGGGGGAGTAGCGGTTGCCCGCGGTTTGACGAGTCGCCGACCGTCGGGTCGCTCCAAAATGCCGGTTGATAAAGAGACAACGATATCGCCATCCCAGATCGGAAATGTACCACGATTGTATCCGCCGCCGTAGGTGCGCGTCCCGACCACAATGGCTCGCTTATTATCTTGCAGGGCTGCTGCCAACCATTCGGCGGAGCCGACGGTGCGTTGATCGACAAGTACGGCCATCGGCAAGTCGGCGAAAAGCATGTCGCGCGAGGCTTGAAACGGTTTGACCCCGGTGCGCGAACGAATGTGACCGATGGGGGCGTTATCGAGTAATGCGTCGGAAATCAGTACGGCGTGATGGGCACTCCCTGAACTCAGTCCGCGAAAATCGAGGATCACGCCCTTGGTATTCTCGTCGATCAATTCCTGTTGCTGTTTACGCAGTTCATGGACGGCACTGCCGGTAATGCGATCGAGTTTCAAGTAAGCGATGGGTGCTTCTTTAACGGTTACCGTTCGAGCGATGACTGTTTTGATGGGAACGACGCCGCGAGTAATGGTATAGTCCCTTGCGTCGTCGGAGCCGGGTTGCCGCAATGTGACGTCGACGGTACTTCCAGCGGGACCGCGTAACAACTGAACGATTTCGACGAGCGAGACCTTGAACGTTGATTCTCCGTTGATTTTTTCAATGAAGTCGCCATCGAGTGCACCGACTTTGTCCGCCGGGCCGTCTTCGAAAACCTGAGCCATCACGGGCAGTTTCTTCTTGTCGTTCATGTGTAGAACGATTCCAGTGCCCACATAACGGTTCTCCGCGAGTTGCTCGTTGACACGGTGCTCCTTCGAATTTGTCAGTGATGCACCGCCAGGAACGATGCCGAGCATGCCATGGGCGAGTACCAGCGCGTCATCCAGCTGAGGTTGGTCCGTGGGCCGCTTTGATTCTGCTTGAACCTGCTGCAGCATCTTCACCAGAAACTGTGAGAGTTCCTCGTCGGCGGTCAAAGTGGAAATTTCAGCTGCGAGCCCAGTCGGCAAGGCAACGTCATGTGTCGAAAACAGTTGTCGTACGCCGGCCAGAATCATCTCTTGCCGAGTCGGCGGGTCGATGTGTTTGGCAAGAACGAGGTTGGCGACTTGCAGCGATTTCTCGGCTGTGGTGGCGTGTCCGGGGTCCGTGCTCTCTTGTTCGTCACCCCAAGCGTCGGGGGGCGCGAGACCGACTGAAAGAATAAGCCCCAAGAGAAAGCCAAGTTTGGAAAGCCGGATCATCGTCAGTCCCTCGACCTGCGAGCCAAATTGCAACGGGAGATTGCCACGACGCGGTGAATGCCACTAAGTCAGTCACGTTGTCTGTGGTGACTATATATGATCTGTACGCCGTCCGCCAAGTTCGTGTTGGATTCGTGGCGTGAAATTCGCGCTTCGCCGGCGGATCGGGCCCGAAGAGCTGCCGAATTACCGAATTGTGGCGGGGGCTTTTTGGCCTTTCGGAATGAGCGACGTATATTTCCGATCGGACATGCGTTGCTCCCAGTCCTTCCGGGCGGCGGAAACCAATTCTGGCTTTTCCAACAGATCGATGGCCGCAACCGCTAGAACTTTAGCGGCATACAATGTCCCCTTTTCGCCGATTGACGAACCAATGCAGGCGACGTTCTGCCAGCTGTGACCGGGACTTTTGGCAGCCATGCACGAAGTGCGAATCCCACTTGTGGGGACATACCAACTGATATCCCCGACGTCGGTGGAGCCGCCGCTCGGTTCGTTGGATTCGCCGACAGTTTTGATACGTTCGTCGATGGCCAGCGGAAACTGCGTGCCAAACTCTTCAATGAGTGGTTGCTGTATTCGGCGGGCGAAGCTGCGTTCTTCTTCGGTGAACGACGGTGCCCCCACATCGACCAAACGTTGATACAGCAATTCCGACAGCGGGATATTAGGGATCAATTCGTGGCAATCGGTGTCAACTTGCACGGAGAGTTCCGTGCGTGTCATGGTGGCGGCGCCTTTTGCGATGTCGTTGATCCAATCGAAGTAATACTCGACGTCGGTATGGCTGTCGGCCCGAACGTAATACCAGACGCTAGCTACCGCGGGGACCACATTCGGTTGCCCGCCACCATTGGTAACAACGTAATGTAGCCGCGCGTCTTCTTTGACATGTTCCCGCATGAAGTTGACGCCGATGTTGAGGAGTTCGACGGCGTCGAGCGCGCTGCGACCACTTTCGGGACTGACGGACGCATGAGCCGCCGTACCTTTGAAAGTGAACTTCACCGAGACGAGAGCCTTGGAACTTCCCGCCCACGGTTGGTTTTGAGTGGAAGGATGCCAATGCAGACAAACATCGAGATCATCGAACTGCCCATCGAGTAACATGTATACTTTGCCAATCACGGTTTCTTCAGCCGGCGTGCCGTACAGACGAATCGTCCCGGGGAGTCCATGTTTTTCCATGGCTGTTTTGACGGCAACTGCCGCCCCAAGGGCGCCAGTTCCCAGCCCGCTATGGCCGCACGCATGCCCGGCGGCGTCTTCTTTTGCAGGGCTGCGATAGGGCACGGTTTGTTGCGACATTCCGGGCAGTGCGTCGTATTCCGCCAGAATGCCGATGATCGGCTTGCCGGAACCATAGCTGGCGACAAAGGCGGTCGGCATATTGGAGACGCCGGCAGTAATGTCGAATCCGGCGGCTTTCAGTTTTTTCTGAAGCAAAGCCGACGATTCATGTTCCTGCAGACCGATTTCCGCCAGATTCCAAATGGTTTGATTCACCTGCTTCAATTCTTCGCTGCGTGATTCGACATCGGCGATGGCGGTTTGTTGCGGCTCACTGAATTCGCCAGCTTGGGCAGTTTGGGTCGACAGATGCAGAATCAATCCGAGCAAAATCGACATTGTCATTCGCGTGTATTTGGGTCGTCGCATGATCTCAGATTCCTCAGCGGTGGTCGGAAAAACAGTCCTGGGACGAAATTGGTCGAATTCTTGTTGTACCACGAGCACGTTTGGTTCTCTACAATCAATCGAACCGAAAGCAATCCTCAACTGCGAAGCGATCCGCGTCTGGTTCGACAGCAGCGGCAACCGAGAGTATCCGGCGGCTCGTCTTTCGTCGCAGAGTGGGGCATTTCCGCATTGGCAGACGCTGATCGGTTGACGTGGAATACACTTCCGCGGGCTCGTAATTTCGAATTCCCAGGTCTAGGTGACTCGACCCGACCGGTCGGTCGGTTATACTGTGACGCATCAGGATCCCTTCCTCGTGCAAGGACGTGAGAAGACATGGCCGTACATGAATCACTGCACCAAAAGCTTTCGGAAATTGCGAGTAATCTCTGGTGGAGTTGGCAGCCGGAAGTCACAAACATCTTTCGTCAAATCGACCCCGTCGAATGGTCGCAGTTAGCCCATAATCCCATCGAATTGCTGGAGCAGTTCCCACCGCAACGGTTGGAAGAGCGAGCCCGTCAGTTGATGCTCCATTCCCGGGTCAACTGGGCCTATCGCCGTTGGCAGGAGTATATGGATTCGACCGATACGTGGGGTTCCACCCATGCGGGGACGCTGGGACATCGACCGGCCGCTTATTTTTCCGCCGAATTCGGTGTGCACGAATCGATGCCGATCTACTCGGGCGGTTTGGGAGTGCTGGCCGGCGACCATTTGAAAAGTGCATCTGATTTGGGGATTCCGCTGGTAGCCATCGGGTTGCTTTATGGTGAGGGTTATTTCTCGCAGCATATCGACGCGGATGGATGGCAGCAGGAGTCGTACGCGGAACTCAATGCCAAGACGATGCCGATCCGGCCGGCCCTCGATACCACGGGCAAGCCTGCCCTGATTTCTGTGGAGACGCGCAGCGGATCGATATTTGCCAGAGTCTGGCGACTCGATGTGGGGCGAGTACCGCTATTTTTGCTCGACACGAATATTTCAGAAAACAGCGACGAAGACCGCCATTTGACCGCCAGGCTGTACGGCGGCGACCATCGGACGCGTATCCGACAAGAGGTTCTACTGGGGATTGGCGGCGCGCGGGCTTTGAACGCGTTGGGAATTCGGCCCAGCGTCATTCATATGAATGAGGGCCATTCTGCGTTTGCACCCTTGGAGTTAATTCGCAATCGGATGCGTGAGGACGGATCGTCTTTCGATGATGCGCTACGCGAAACGGCTGCCATGGGAGTTTTCACAACGCATACTCCGGTCCCAGCCGGTCATGACCGATTCGACGCAGGACTTGTCGACGAACATGTTGGGCCGCTTGCTGAAGAGCTTGGCCTCAGCGAGCAAGCGCTGATGGGCTTGGGTCGGGTCGATCCACAAAACCCGAATGAGTCTTTTTGCATGACAGTGCTGGCGTTCAAACTGAGCCGCAAAGCAAACGCCGTTTCGAGTTTGCACGGCGTCGTCAGCCGGCGGATGTGGGCCAGCTTGTGGCCGTGGCAAAGTGAAGAAGAGATTCCGATTGGGCACATTACCAATGGTGTGCACGTTCCCACTTGGTTAGCCGCGCAAATGCGAGTGTTATACGATCGTGTGCTCCCCGCGAATTGGTTCTTGAGAAGCGGCGAGCCGGAAGTCTGGGCTGGGTTCGAACAGGTAAGCCCGGGCGAACTATGGGAGACACACCAGTCGCTGAAGAATCGCCTGATTGCTTACGCTCGAAATCGAGTCGCCAAGCAGGCGGAACGTCGTGGGGCTTCGCCGGAGGAAGTCGAACGACTCGGTGAAGTCCTCGATCCTCGGACTTTGTTGGTGGGTTTTGCTCGGCGTTTCGCGCCATACAAGCGGTCGAACCTGTTTATGCGGGATCTCGAAGTATTGGCGAAGCTCGTGCAGGATACCGATCGCCCAATTCAGTTTGTCTTCGCTGGAAAGGCACATCCCGCCGACGATCATGGAAAATCGATCTTGCAGCAAATCTTCAAGCTGTCGCACGAGGAGCCGTTTAAGGGACGCATCGTTGTTCTCGAGAACTACGACATTAATTTGGGCCGGCATCTGGTGCAGGGGGTCGATGTCTGGCTGAATAATCCGCGGCGGCCACTTGAAGCGTCGGGTACCAGTGGCGAAAAGGTGATTCTCAACGGTGGATTGAACTGCTCGATTCTGGACGGTTGGTGGGCGGAAGCGTTTGACGGTTCCAACGGGTTTGCCATTGGCACAGGGCGGACGCACGTCGATCAGGAAGTTCAGGACGAACGAGATGCGACCAGCCTTTTGGACGTTCTTCAGAACGAGGTCATTCCGTTATATTACGACCGCGATGCCGACGATCTGCCATTAGAGTGGATCAAGCGGATGAAGCGTGCGGTCCGCACATTGGGTTGGCGATTTAACGCCGACCGCATGGTCATGGACTACGTGAGCCGCGCCTACATTCCTGCGGCTGGCGGTTTATCTTGTCAAATGACTGAGCGCCCCTAATCCGCGACAACGTTTCCCATTCGTGGCCGTTCTATGCGAACGCTGCTGGAGATGAGAAACCGCGTCGACGCGGGTGCGGGCTGATTTTGTGGTCATCCTCGCGTCTGCTTGACAATTTCAGTTCGTCGTCGAAGAATCAAGTCGTGAGATCATTTTCGGTCTCAATTTGTTTTGATAAGTGGATAGAGTTATTTCTCAGAGGATTGCACCAGGAGAATTTGATGAGCGGACCGATCGTGCGAACCGGAACCACACCCAAGTTTTGGGAGAATTGGGATCAGGTATTCGGCGACAAGAAGGGCAAGAAGAAAACAACCGGTAAGAAAACAGCCGCTAAGAAATCGGCTGCCAAGAAGACGACGAAAAAGAAAGCAAAAAGAAAGTAATTCGTGGTTTATCGACGCGCTGGCTGCATTGAGGATCATCAGGCAGCAGATGAGGCCAACGTGGCGCGCAAGTTGACGCCATTTTCTAGTTCAGTCCGATGATCTGACGCCAACGCCACGGGCTGGACGCGGCATAGGTTGGGCCGATGACTTGCCTGTTCGCCCAACGTTTATCGAGATGCGATCGAGCGACTCTCAAAAAACGCCGCCTGCAGACGATTTGGCTGGAGATCGTCGGATCCGATTCGACCTGCTGGTCGATACGGTTTTGGTGTTTGCTGTTTTCTTCATCTATGCTGCGCTGGCAAACCCAATTCCTGGTCTCAATGAACCGCATTACCTGGGAAAAGCGAAACACTATTGGGATCCCAGTTGGTGTTCCGGCGATCTGTTCTTGGAATCAGCGAATGCTCACGTCGTATTCTATCAAGCCGTCGGTTGGCTGACCTGCTTCCTTTCATTGGAGCAAACTGCCTGGGTGGCACGGGGTCTTGCGACGTTGGTGTTGGCATCCGGTTGGACCGTTTTGTTTTCCAAGATCAAAAGTGCCCGATTTTCGGCCGTGTGGGGAGCTTGCTTGTTCATCGCGATGGCCGCGACGGGGAATCTATCTGGGGAATGGGTGATCGGAGGAATCGAGTCGAAGGTCTTCGCCTATGGCTGTCTGTTTTGGTCGTTGGCACTTTTCTGTAGACAGAATTGGATCAGTTCCGCGGCCTGTCTCGGCTTTGCGGTGAGCTTTCATCCGCTGGTCGGCGGTTGGTCGGTTGTGAGTGCTTTGCTCGCTGGCGTCGCCATCTTTGTGCGCCATCGGTTTCGCGCAGCGACAGACGGCTCGATGCTGCGATCGGGCGCACAAACCAACAAGACAGCCATTGTGGCGATCGTTGTCTTTGCAGTCGCATCGTTACCGGGACTCATCCCGGCTGTCATGATGTTGAGCGAAACGACCCCGGAGTTGTCGTATCAGGCAACGTACATTCAAGTCGCATTTCGACTGGCCCACCACTTGGATCCGCTGACATTTTCGGTAGCGGCTTATGTGGCGTACGCCCTCTTATTCGGCATATGGATTGCGTCACTGCGTTGGCTGCAGCCGTACATGGCGGATCGCAGTGTCGCCGAGAAACAGGGCTGGGAATTCTTCAATTTGTTTGTCGCGGCGGCTGTCGGCATCGCGGTTGTCGGGATAATCATCGGTCTTGGCCCGCGGCCGGTTCAAGAAATGGCCATGTTCAAATGGCGAATTGCGGCTTTGAAATTCTACCCTTTTCGATTGATGGATGTCCTGCTGCCGATCGCTGTTTGTATGTCGGCCGTTGCAGGGCTTCATGTATTGTTCTCTTCCGATCGTGCGAAGTCGAAACTCGCGTTGATTTCGGTATCACAAGCCGGCTGGGCGATTTCAGCTGTTTGTCTTGTATTGGCGATGACCTCGACGACGAACGTCAGACACGCCAGCAAAATGGAACCGGAACAATTGGCGGACTGGCTGGACATGTGCCATTGGATTCGTGAGCAAACTCCGGACAATGCATTGGTCTGTACCCCCATGGAAAGTTGGGCGTTCAAATGGTTCGCGGATCGCCCGGAGTACGTTTCCTACAAGGATTGTCCTCAAGACGCGGCATCGCTGGTCGAATGGAATCGGCGATTGTTGTTTCTCAGGAAATGGGCACAGCAAGAATTCGATGGCGGTTACGACGCCGATGAATTAGTTGATTTCGGCCGTCAGACCGATGCGACCTACTTACTTGTCCGGAGGTTAGGGCCGATGAAGATCGATCCGGCCTATCGTAATGGCACTTACCGTTTGTACGAAATTCGCCCATCGGATTGACGGCAGTTGCGGTTCTGTGCGTTGTGCAGTGAAATACCATGAATTGGCAGCGGCGGGCAACAATCTCCCGCGACGATTGCTGCATTATTTCGACGAAGGTGCAAAACCATGTCTTACTGCAACGATGCAATTCCCAGAAACGTAAACGGCGGGAAACAAAGTTCTGTTTCGGGTTCACTGTTGTGGATCTGCCGTCAATCTGTCCTAACACCGTTGGCGAACGTGCGAAGGAACACGATCCCCGTATTGATGACGGTCGCCTTCATTTCGGTTAGTACGACGGCTATCGCGGACGAGATCAAAGTCTTTTCTGCGACGCCGCCGCCAACCCCAAAACGCGACGGCGACGACTGGCCTTGGTTTCTAGGACCGGACCATACGGGTGTGTCGCAGGAAAGCGGGATTCTGGAAGAATGGCCAGAAGATGGTCCGCCGGTTGTTTGGAAAAAACAGGGTCGTGGACAAATCGGTTCGGGTTACAGTGCACCGTCGGTTCGTGGGAATCGATTAGTTCTGCATCATCGTGTCGGCTCCAACGAAGTTGTGGAATGTATGCGAGCCGACACTGGGGATCCGCTGTGGCAGTACTCTTATCCGAGCAACTTCAGTGACCCGTATGGCTACAACAATGGTCCGCGATGTTCGCCATTGTTGACCGAGGAACGCTGTTACACACTTGGCGCCGAGGGGATGCTCTTGTGTGTCGATTTGCAGAATGCCAAGAAGATTTGGAGCCGCCCCCTCAAGGAAGAATTCGACATTCCGAAATGGTTTTTCGGCGTCGGATGCACGCCGATCTTGGAAGATGGCCGGTTGTACGTGTTGGTGGGTGGGCGGCCGAATTCCGGCGTTGTGGCCTTCGATGCCGATACGGGAGAGACGTTGTGGGAGAATGTTGGCCGCGATACTTGGGACGGCGCTGAGACGGACTGGCCACGCGAGAAAGTCTATAAATGGACTGACGAGAGAATGCTTGTTAGCTACTCGTCACCGATCCTGGCGACATTCCATGGAAAGCGTCATCTGCTATGTCTGATGAGACAAGGTTTAGTGTCGTTGGATCCTGAAACGGGCAAGTTGAATTTCAAGTATTGGTTTCAATCGAATGATTATGAGTCGGTCAATGCCGCGCGTCCGGTTGTGATCGGTGACCAAATTCTGCTGTCGGCCGCCTATGAGGTCGGCGCGGCGCTTTTGAAGGTCAATGAGGACGGTGCGAGTTTCGATGTTGTTTGGCGAGACCGACGCAACCTGGCGACGCATTGGTCGACGCCGATCGTTGACGACGGATTTGCCTACGGGTTCAGCGGGCGACACGAGAATGAAGGGTCATTCCGCTGTATCGATTTGGCGACCGGCAAGGTGATTTGGAAAACGAGCGGGTTCGAAGGCGGTTTAGATTCGCTGACGCAGAATCCGGCCACCGGTGAAATTATCGACCGGGCGACCGGCAAGCCCGTACCGTGGCCGTATTTTGGCCGGGGGTCGAAGATTAAAGTCGGTAACAAGTTTATCGTGTTGGGAGAACGCGGCGGAACGATGGCGCTAGTGAGGATCGATTCCGGCTCATACTCCGAAATATCGCGCACCGCCTTTCCCGAGTTGCAGTATCCCAGTTGGACGGCACCGGTCTTGTCGCGGAAGCGCTTGTATTTGCGAACAGAAAAGGCACTATTGTGTCTCGATTTGGCGAATTGACAGCAAGAAACGGCAGGGTGCCGTTCCTGCATCAACTGGGAACGTGACATCACTCGTTGATCGACGCTCGTCGTGAAAAGCGACGAATTCCCAGGTCATGACCGGTTACGGATATGACATCGCTCCGTATGGTCGATTGGTCGGGAAAACCGGTAAATTCTGCGAAGAAAACCGGTTTTCGCCGTATGAGATCGCACGTTTACCGGTATATTCACACAGCGTCCCTTGTTACAATTTATGAAGGCGTTTTCATAAACGCGGCCTTGTTTCCTTAACCTTGGTCGCGGTCGGCTCGATCTGTTTTTCGGCAGAGCGGTCGGCCTGCACGGTCCAAGTCGCACACATCTCAAATGGTCTTTATCCCCCTTATTGCGGTCGCGGAAGTCTAATTTCAGTAGGTTTCAGTCAGGCGTTGTCTGAAGAGGCGCGAATGTCTTCGTCAAAAGTCACCGAGACATTCTTGGATCTGCTCGATAAGAGTGCATTGCTCACACCGGACCAATTGAAGGCCGCTGGAAACCTTTGCGCGCAGAACAGCCAAAGTGGTGCGAAGGATATTGCCGAAAAGCTCATCGCCCAGGGGATGCTTACGACCTACCAAGCCGAAGAACTATTGGACGGCAACGCCCGCAGCTTTTTTGTTGACAAGTACAAAAAGCAGCACGTTCTCGGGATCGGGGGCATGGGTCACCTGTATATCGCGGAGGATGTCGAGACCGGCCAACAGGTCGCGTTGAAGATGCTCTCCCGCGAAAACGAGGCCAATCCTGGGCTGCTGGCTCGATTCAAGATCGAAGCCCGCGTCGGAATGAAGCTCAATCATCCCAATATCGTCAAGACGTTGCGGCTCGATCATGTCGATGGAATTTACGGCGATGTCTATTACATGATTATGGAGTTTGTCGAAGCCATCAGTCTGGAAGAACTGGTGGCGCTTCAAGGCCCTAAGCCGTGGCAGCAGGCCTGCGACATCATTGGTCAGGCGGCGGCCGGTTTGTATCACGCGCATTTGCACGGGTTGACGCATCGCGATGTTAAACCGGCGAATCTTCTGGTGAGTACGGCAGGACATGTCAAAGTGCTCGACTTTGGTCTGTCATTGTTCGACAAAGAAGGGGACGAGTTTTCGCTGGCAATGATCTTCGGGCAAGATTGTCTGGGCACGGCCGACTATATTGCACCGGAACAAACTCTCGACAGCTACAAAGTCGATCCTCGGGCAGATATCTACAGTTTGGGTTGCACGTTTTACGCGACGCTGACGGGCCGTGTTCCGTTTCCCAACACCACGACATCGCAAAAGCTCGAATTGCAACGCACAAAGCAGCCACAATCCATCCGCGAGATCAATCCGGATGTTCCCGCCGAAATCGAAGCGATTGTCACAAAGATGATGGCCAAAAAGCGGGAAAACCGGTTTCAATCGGCTCGGGATGTTTGTGTGGCGCTAGCCCCGTTTGCGAAACGACTACCGGCCGAATTCGATTACCAGCGTATACTGCGGATTCGCGCTCGCGAGGCACGAAAGCGGCTAGCCGCCCGAAACCAAAGTGGTTCGCAGTACGGTTCCCGCTCTTCGACGCGGAGCGGGTTTTCGACCTCGAAGTCGTCTCCCGCAAATGTGGAAACGAAGTTCCGCGAAGATACCCAGCCGTCGTAGTCACTGCTTGTGTACGGCCGCGACTGTGGATGCGGACGTTCTAGCGTCGAATTGCATGCTCCGTTCCTAATACCATCGCTGCCGGTTAGAATCGATTCAGTGCGCGTGAAGCATACCGCCATGTTACCGCCAACGTTGGCGGAGAGCCTGACGGCCTCAATGCTACCGCAGTCTATGTATCAGAATTTCTCTAGAATTCGTTTCATGCCGGGTTGTGGCTGTTATTGAAAGTGCATTCTCAACGTTAGCGCGACGCGTCAGAGGGTATTGAAACGGCTTGTAGATGCAGATGAGCAGCTTTCTCAAGATCAGTCCGAAAACGACCGTGTTGCCGGTGATTCATGGCAGCGGAGATATGTCGATCGAGGTCCGGCGGGTAATGCTGGCGGGAAACTTTGATTGCGTTGCTGTTCCGTTGCCTCCGACGTTTCAGGCTGATGTCGAACGGGCGATTTTGCAGCTCCCATCCATTACGGCAGTATTACAGCAGGAGCATGATCCAGCCGAAATAGAAACCTGGTCGGAGCAGGAAGACGAAACACAATCGGTCTTCAGCTACGTGCCGATCGATCCCTGTCAGCCGGTCATCGCCGCGTTGCGGATTGCGATTCAAGAGCACCTTCCACGGGCATTTATCGATTTGGAAACGGCGCGATTCGAAAGCTATGGGGCCGTACTGCCTGATCCCTATGCGGCAAAGTCGGTTTCGGCTGAACGGTTTTCAGCCGCCTTGCTTCCGGCGATTGGCGAATTGCCGGCAGGTCAGCCTCGTGACCGCGTGGTCGCAATGGCGGGTCGCCTTCGGGAATTGGAGGAACGGTATTCGTCGATTCTTTTCGTCTGCTCGATCACCGATTGGCCATGGATTAAGGACGCCTATTTTGACGACGTTGCATCTCAGGGAGTTAACGACGAGGTCTATGACACCGAGATTTATTCGGTCGCCGAACGGACGCTGATTTTCTTTTTGGGCGAGTTGCCATTTATCACGTCGCTGTACGAAAAAGCGCGGGCGGAACTCGATGACGACGAAAACCTTTCGATCGATGGCATCAAGGAATTGCTGCTGGCGGCGCGAGATCGATACAAGCAAGAACTCCAGTCGCGTGCTCGGCGAATTACGCCAAAGATGCTCTCCATTTATTTCCGCTATGTTCGGAACCTGTCGCTGATTGAGCGGCGCATGACGCCGGACCTGTACATGCTGGTGACGGCCGCTCAACAAATCGCCGGCGATGAATTTGCCATTCAGTTGGCAGAGACCGCTCGCGAATATGCCGCAGCCGGACCGACCGAATTTGAATCGCTTCACATGGGAATTCAGGAGGGCCGGTTGCCGGATGGGCGGCAGGTTCTCCTCAAGTCACGATTGCCGGGGCATCCGGTTGCTTGGCGGTCATGCCGACTGAATCCACGCCCACTGAAAATCGATCAGCGTGAATGGCAAATGCAGTGGAATCCTTTTCGGCAGTGCAGTTGGCCGGCCGAGGATGAGGCGATCGAAAAGTTCCGCACCCATGTTAAGGATGTTGCGCTGGGAATTATGGGGACAGATCTGGCACGCACCGAAAAGTTTTCGACCAGTCTGAAGGACGGTCTCGATATTCGCGAAACATTGCGAAATTGGCATACCGGCGAACTGTTCGTGAAGGTCATGCCCCCGGTCCGCGGATCGCTCGACTGTGTGCTAATGTTGTTCGACTCACCGGCCGATCCAAGGGACTATCCCTGGAGAGTCACTTGGCATGCCGAACACCACGACGAGTCGACGTTGGCGTTGTTTGCGACGGACTATCAGCAGGAGATGGTAGGCCCTGGGATCGGGCTGGCGAAGTATGGCGGAGCGATGTTCTTGTTTCCACCGCGCCCGATTCCCGACATCTGGCTCGACCGTCGGTTTGATTTTGCCGACACCTTGGAAGAACGGTTACTGGCTGGCGCTTGTTGTCATAGCCGAGAACGTCACATCGCGCTTTTGAGTCACGCGCCGCCGGGAGCGGGTTGGAGAAAGCTGACAAAACGATACGGCAAGAAACTCGTCCATGTTCCGATGAACCGATTCAGCCAGTCGACATTGCAGCAGTTGCAACTTGTGCATGTTTTAAACGGGCAGCATATTCGCAGCTATGCCGCCCACTTCATCCGCAAAGCGTGAAGTGGAGTTGCGAAACTCCATGCAGGACCACATCGCCCGGAGCTTTGCGGCGAGGATTTCTATGGGGCCCAGTCTTCGGCACCGTTCGCCGACCTCAGGCGCCATCCGCGGACTCGCGCGATTGCTGCGAATCATCCGAGCGGGTTGATTCGCTCTCATCGGCCTGCGTCGATTGCGCAAATGTCCCCGGTTTGAGCTGTGGGCTAGTGCGATACTCGTCAAGTATTCTCTTCAGATGGTCGGCATCCATGACCTCCACCTCGAGCAGGTCGCGCGTCATATGTTCCAAGACGTCGCGCCGATCTGTCAGCACGTCGTAGGCTGACTTCGACGACTCGTCGATGATCCGACGGACCTCCAAGTCGATTTCGCGGATCGTTTCCTCGCTGTGGACCGGTTCACCATTGGGAGTGGTCGCGCCGAGGAACGGCGATCGGCGGGCTTCGCTGTAATGCACTCGCCCAAGTTTCGGGCTCATGCCGAATTCCATCACCATCCGCCGAGCCATATCGGTTGCGCGTTGCAAATCGTTCTGCGCTCCCGTCGAGGTTTCTTTAAAAATGATTTCCTCGGCGGCGATGCCTCCTAATAGTACGCAAATGCGGCTTTGCAGTTCCGATTGGGTAATCAGTTGCCGTTCGTCTTCTGGTCGTTGCATCGTGTATCCCAGCGCTCCGAAGCCGCGGGGAATAATCGAGATTTTATGGACGGGATCGGTGTTGGGTAAGCTGCAGGCGACCAAAGCGTGGCCGCATTCGTGGTACGCGACCCGCAGTTTTTCGTCTTCATGAATGATGCGGGTCTGCTTTTCGAGACCGGCAACGACGCGGTCGATGCCCTCTTCGAATTCACTCATCGTCACGCGAGTCTTGTCGTTGCGCGCTGCCAATAATGCCGCTTCATTGACTAAGTTCGCCAAATCTGCTCCGACGAAACCGGGAGTCAACCTGGCCAGCCGCGCCAGATCAACCGAATCGTCCATTTTGATTTTGCCGACGTGAACTTTCAGAATCGACTCGCGACCGCGAATGTCGGGACGGTCGACGAGAACATGCCGATCAAAACGCCCTGGCCGCAGCAGGGCGGGGTCCAATGTTTCGGGTCGGTTGGTCGCGCCCATGACAATGACACTGAGATCAGAAGAAAAACCATCCATCTCGACAAGCAACGCGTTCAGAGTCTGTTCGCGTTCATCATGGCCACCAGGCATGCCGCTGCCGCGCGTTTTTCCTAAGGCGTCGAGTTCGTCGATAAAGATAATGGCTGGAGACCTTTGGGCAGCTTGCTGAAACATATCGCGGACACGCGCCGCCCCGACGCCGACAAACATTTCGACGAAGTCCGAACCGGAGAGACTGAAGAACGGCACGCCGGCTTCCCCGGCGACCGCTTTGGCCAATAACGTTTTTCCCGTTCCAGGCGGGCCGACCAGAAGCACGCCGCGCGGAATCCGGCCACCCAGTGCCTGGTACTTCCCTGGTGTCCTTAAGAACTCGACGACTTCGCGGAGTTCTTCGACCGCTTCGTCGATCCCTGCGACGTCGTGAAATGTAACTTTCACATCTTCCTGGGCATACAGTTTCCCACGACTGCGGCTGAACGACATGGCCGTGCCGGCACCGCCGATTCGACGGAACAGGATGATGAAGATAATTAGCACCACGAGCGGAAGAATCAACAGCGACAGCAAGTACTGCCATTGCGACGGTGGAGTTTCGAATCCAAACTTGATGCCTTTTTCTCGCAGCAGTGCGGTTAGCTTGTCTTGGACCGGATCAGAAATATTCACCGCCGGAATCACATAGCGATTAACCGCCTTTTTGTCACCGCTCGGAGTCTTTGTTGTTCCTTCTGATTTCGGCTGGTCTTGAAATCGGATGTAATCCGGGCCGATCGTCAAATCGTAAACGTTGTGGGAACCGAATTCACCGGCTTCCAACTTGTCATAAAACTCGCTGTATTGCAGTTCTTTGCCGTTGATATTGCTGTTCGCCAACGAAACGGCCAGGGCAACCAGAACGCCGCCGATCATCAAGTACCAAAAGAGGTTACTGGACGGTTGGCGATCGGGTTTTTTGGGAGGTCCCGGCGGACGACTCGGTGTTTGATTCGGGTCGGCGGGCGGTTGAGGGGAATCTTCGGAATTGGCCATGGTCTGTCACTACTGCGCGAGTTCTGATTCTCCGGCACGACTCCACTGCTCGATCTCGCGTGTCCGATGGCTTCCAAAGCAGCGGAAACCATGGAGTTGTAGGTCGACGATGTCGCGAAACCAGGATATCTCAGTACCGGTTCTTATCTGCCGGCCGAGGAATCCGATGTGCTGGATGTCTCAGGTGTTCGATGAATGCCGCCGTCCTTGCCCGATTTTCGTCCGTGGGAAGCATCTTTAGGTGTCTTCGTCAGTCGCTTCGACGGGTGGTGTCGCCTCCGTCTTGCCGCAATGAACTGTAGGCCGAACCATTCGTATGGTCAACTCCGCAGAATCTTCGATGTCCAACGAAGTCCGGTCAGGGCTCGGTTTTACGAAAACCGTGTCCACGACAGTGTTTCGGTTATTAGTTTACATCGACACTCAGGGCAATGGCTCTTGCTCCGAATTCCGCCTAGACCTAGAATGATGCGCGTGTGCAGAAAACGGGACGGTGAAATCGACTCGATCGAATTCGCCGGTTGTGCGGCCAGTGATGACGGATGTGAATGAATCAGATTGCAGTACTCGGTTCCACGGGGTCGATCGGGACCAGTTGTCTGGACGTGATCGGTTCCTGTCGCGACCGAATGAGTCTGGCCGGAATAACGGCACACAGCCGCTGGGAGATGTTGGGGCGGCAAAGCGAAACTTATCATCCACGGTGGGCGGTTGTTAGCGATGCATCGCTGCGTAGCACGGTTCGCCGGGAAATCTTCTCCCGCCATACCGAATTGTTGTTCGGGGCTGACAGCATCGAGCGCGTTGTTTGTGAGCCCGAAATTGACGTTGTTGTTGCTGGAATTGTCGGGGTTGCCGGTTTACGTGGGACTTGGGCCGCTCTCGAAGCCGGAAAACGTGTTGCCATTGCGAACAAGGAGACTTTAGTCCTTGCCGGTCCGCTGGTGATGGACCTTGCGGGCAAGACCGGCGCCACGTTAATACCGGTTGACAGCGAACACAGCGCGATATTTCAAGCCATGCTGGCGGGTCGCCGGCAAGATGTCAGACGAATCGTACTGACATCGAGCGGTGGTCCGTTTCGTGGCTGGTCGGCTGAAAGGTTAAATGACGTAACGCCGGAAATGGCATTGGCGCATCCAACCTGGGAGATGGGTCCCAAGATTACGGTCGACTCTGCCACAATGATGAACAAAGCCTTGGAGGTCATTGAAGCCAAGTGGCTGTTCGGACTGCAAAGCGATCAGATTGAGGTTGTCGTTCATCCGCAATCGATTGTGCATTCATTTGTCGAATTTGTAGATGGTTCTGTGATTGCCCAGTTATCACCGCCCGATATGAAGCTTCCCATTCAATATGCGTTGACCTATCCCGAGCGGACCGAGGGGATTAGCCCGCGGATGGATTGGAAGCAGGCCATGGATTTGCATTTCGAGGCTCCCGACTTCGACGCATTCCCCGCGTTAGGTTTGGGATTTGAGGTGGCAGAGCGAGGCGGAACGTCTGGAGCCGTGCTGAATGCCGCGAACGAGGCGGCGGTTGATTTGTTCTTATCAGGGAAATTGCGATTTCGCGACATCGCGCGCGCCTGCCGGGACGTGCTCAATGCGCATCACTTTGCCCCAACTCCGACGCTGGATGAATTGCTTCAAAAGGATCGTTGGGCGCGAGAGGAGATACAACAGTGGAAACCTTAGCAACAATTGATTTGGCCGCCTGGGCCGACATTGTGAAAAACATACTTTATGCGGCACTTGGCCTTGGGCTGGTGATTTTCTTTCACGAGTTGGGTCACTTCGCAGTCGCCAAATGGTGCGGCGTTTTCGTCGAACGCTTTAGCATCGGCTTTGGTCCCATTCTTTGGAGCCACAAACGCGGCGAAACCGAGTACGCTCTTTCTGCAATTCCCTTCGGCGGATATGTCAAGATGATGGGGCAGGATGACCTGGACCCTAGCCAGCTCAGCAGTGAAGAGATCGCCGAAGACCCTCGGTCGTATTCTGCAAAGTCGGTTTGGCAGCGGATGGCGATTATTTCGGCCGGCGTGATTATGAACGTCGCCACCGGCCTGCTGTTCTTTGCATTTGCCTATCAACTTGGCGTGTTAGAGCCTCCTTCGATTCTGGGGAGTGTCCAGGTGGGGAAACCGGCTTGGACGGCCGGGCTGCGGTCCGGCGACCAAATCACCCGGATCAATCGTCGGGAGGCGAACACCTTCCTCGATATCGTCCGCGGTGTGGCCTTGACCGATGGGGATGTCTCGATCTCGGGTGTTCACACAGACGGCACGACTTTCGATGTCAGCTTGACCCCCGATCGATCGGGGACGAGACGCGTCATTGGAGCACATCCGACGTACGGCTTGATGCTTGTCCCGTTTGAGGACAAATCGATTTCCCCGACAATGCGTGGATCGGGTGCCGCCGAAGCGGAGCCCCCTTTGAAGGGTGGCGACAAAATCGAGCAAGTCGACGGCATTGCGGTCAAAAGTTCGTCCGAACTGTTCGATCTGTTTTCGCAGAAGAAGGATCAGGCGGTTGAGTTGACTGTGGCTCGCGAGACGGGAGAAGGCGAACAGACCCAAACAGAAGAGTTGACGGTGAATATCGTCGCAAGTCGCTTTCGCACATTAGGGCTGTGGATGGATATCGGTCAAGTCGCCGCAATCCAGGACAATTCTCCCGCTGCCGGGCCGGACGGATTGAAACTCGGGGATAAGATCGCCAAGGTCGACGGACGGGACGTCGGCCGGGAGATTAATCCGCTGACGCTTCCCGATTACTTCGCCGAGCATTATGGCAAAGAAGTACTGATCGAAGTTGTGAGGATTGGCGAGCAAGGCGCTGCAGAAAACGTGGAAATCCAACTCTCTCCGCGGGACCAACGTGCCTGGACCGAGCCGCTCTCGATGCCTCGGGACAAGGGCTTGCCTCTTCCGGTGCCGTCACTGGGATTTGCCTTTCACCTGACACCCACTGTGTTGAACGTCGAACCCGATAGCCCAGCCGCTCGAGCGGAAATTCCGGTAGGGGCGCGGATTACGAACTTTGAGCTATTCCTGCCTGAAGGAACCGAGCCGGAGCCCGGTTGGCCGAAAGAAAGCATCGAGTTTGCTTTAAGCGATGAAGAGAAAAACTGGGCCACTGCGTTTTGGACGATGCAGCAACTGCCGACTCGTCAGGTCAAGTTGACAGCCATTGCCGAAAACGGCCAGGACAAGGTCTACAGCCTGATCCCCGAGGCGAAGCAGGATTGGTATCTTCCCTCTCGCGGACTTTGGTTGGCGCAATTGCGAGAAATGCGCAAGGCGGAAGATTTCGGCGTGGCCATGACCATGGGATTGACTCACACGCGCAACTCGATTGAAGACATCTACCTGACGTTGCGCAACTTGTTTGGCGGCCTTCTTTCGCCGAAGGAACTGCATGGCCCGGTTTCGATTGCCAAGGTGGCTTACCGATTTGCTGAAGAGGGCTTTGCGGCGCTGTTGTTGTTCCTTGGGTTTTTGAGCATCAACTTAGCGGTGTTGAACTTCCTGCCGATTCCCGTCCTCGACGGTGGTCACATGGTCTTTTTGATCTGGGAAGCCGTCACCCGCAAAAAGCCGACCGAGAAAGTCGTCGTTGCCGCGACATACTGCGGCATGATCTTTGTTCTCGGCTTGATGCTATTCGTCATTTGCCTGGACTTGTTTGTGCACAAGATCTAATGCAGCGCTGATCCGCATTGGTGAGCGAATTCATCTTGCATCGCCGGTGACGAATCGTATCCCGCAGCAATTGAATGAGATCGTCACCTCTCCCTCTGGGAGAGGTCGGCCTTAGGCCGGGAGAGGGCGATTCGAGGCGCTGTCGGCGAGATGCTTTCATCAATCATCGCGACCACGTTCATCGGGCGATCACTTCTGTCGTTGCCCTACTTCTCCCAGGGGCAGTCAGCGCTCGCCCGCGTCAGCGCGTTTCGTTTCATCTGAATGAACTGAATATGGTGCGGAATATGATTCGTAATTCGCTCCAGAAGTTCACGCACCGTTAGCGGGCCGTCGACGCTGTGGTGACCTACGCGATCGAAATCTTCAGCATCGGCATCTGCGAGAATCGCGAGCATTTGCTGGCGGACCACTTCAATCAGTTGCAATTCGTTTTCGATGTCACGAACGTCGTATGCCAAGTGGTCTGCGAACACTTCGGGGTCGCCACCGAAAAATGTCGGCTCATTTTCCGCGAGAACGCGTTTGATGCGATCTGCGTAAACCGGTTCAAAGTCGGCAATATGGCAAACGACTTGCCGGGTACTCCACTTTCCTGCCACCGGACAAGCCCGCATGTCTTTGTCTGTCATTCCGGCGACGGCGTCTCGCAACTGTTGCGGTCCGTCAGCATAGTCGGCGAGCAGGTCTTGGATACCTTCTAACATGCTGTTCCTCGTTACGTCTTACGATGGTGGCGGCTTACTTCACCACAAAGTTGACCAGTCGACCCGGAACAACCACGACTTTAATCACTTGCTTCCCATCGATGTTTTTCGCGATCGTTTCGTCTTCGCGAGCAGCGCTCTCGATCGCCTGCTGATCGGCTTCGGCGGGGACCTTAATTTTCGATCGAAGTTTGCCATTGATTTGGACGGGAACTTCGATTTCGTTTTCGGCAATCAGCGATTCGTCGTAAGTCGGCCATGTTGCATAGGCGAGCGACCCTTCATGCCCCAGCAATTCCCACAATTCCTCAGCGATATGCGGTGCGAACGGACTGAGCAACAACACGAATTGGTCGATTACGGATTTCGGCCGCGGATCTTGCGGACCGATTTCGTTCGTAAACTCCATCATGCGGCTGATGGCCGTGTTGAATGACAGCTTCTCGATATCGTCGGTTACCGCTTTGATGGTTTTGTGCAAAATGCGCAACTGGTCTTCGGTTGGTTCGCGGTCTTTGATGGCGTCATTCAGTCGCACTTCGTCGCTGCGCTCGTCGACAATCATGCGCCAAACGCGCCCCAGGAATCGAAAGACCCCTTCGACGCCGCTCATGCTCCAGGGTTTGGTCGCTTCGAGCGGCCCCATAAACATTTCATACATCCGCAGCGAGTCAGCCCCGTATTGCTCGACAATGTCGTCGGGGTTGATCACATTGCCCCGCGATTTCGACATTTTGTACGCGCGGCTGTCGACAACGATTTCGGGCGATTCGGAAAGGACAAACGTATCGCCCCGTTTCTGAACTTGGGAAGCGTCGAGTTTGATCGCTTCGCCGTCGAGGTTCTCTCGGTCGACCTTCGATGCCGAAATCCAGTTGCCGTTGCTGTCTTTGTAACCGGTCATTTCCGCCTCGCCGAGGATCATCCCCTGATTGACGAGTCGCTGAAACGGCTCGGAAGTCTGCACCAATCCGTGGTCGAACAGCACCTTATGCCAGAAGCGTGCATACAACAGGTGCAGCACGGCATGTTCTGCCCCGCCGATGTACAAATCGACCGGCAGCCATTTGCGATCCAAATCGGGTGACAAAAACTGCTGGTCATTATGCGGGTCGGCGAAACGCAAATAGTACCAGCAGGACCCGGCCCATTGTGGCATGCTGTTGGTTTCGCGCATTAATCGCGTGCCGTCACTGTCCGTTTTGTAAAGCCATGCTTCAGGGGCTGTCGAAAGTGGCGGATCGGGCGTTCCAGACGGTTTGAAGTCTTCCAATTCCGGAAGTTCGACGGGCAGTTGATCCTCCGCATCAGTGCGCAGTAAGCCGGTCGCGTTGCCATCGGCATCCAATTCATGCCAAATGGGAAACGGTTCTCCCCAAAAGTGCTGACGACTGAACAACCAATCGCGCAGGCGGAAATTGACGGCAGCCGTCCCCAAACCGGAAGCCGCAAGTTTTTCAGTAATACGGCTTTTGAATTCGGCGGTTGCCAATCCGTCGTATTCGCCCGAGTTGACCGCCGTCCCGAGTCCGGAAAAGGGAAACTCCGTCCGCCCGTCGACTTCGCGCATCAAAGCGCGTTCTTCTTTGGTCGGCTCGTACTTGGCGTCGTGCTGCACCACCGCGATGATTGGCAGTTCGAACTCGACCGCGAATTCCCAGTCGCGCAGGTCGTGTGCGGGGACCGCCATAATTGCCCCGGTTCCGTAGCTAATCAGCACGTAGTCAGCGATCCAGATTGGGATCTGTTTGCCGTTCACCGGGTTGATGGCATACGACCCTGAAAAAACGCCGGTCTTCTCTTTGGCAAGATCCGTCCTGTCGAGATCACTTTTTGCAGCGGCTTTGCGGCAGTAGTCTTCGACGGCCTGTTTCTGGTCGGCGGTGGTCAACCGCTCGACGAACGGGTGTTCTGGGGCCATCACCATGTACGTCGCCCCGAATAACGTATCGGGCCGAGTGGTATACACGCGCAATACGTCGTCGCCGGGTTCGGTGGGGAAACCGCTTTCTTGTCGTGCCGCCTGCCAAGTCGCAAACGTGTCTTCGATATTGTCACCGCCTGAACTTCCGATGAAGAAGTCGACTTCGGCCCCTTCGCTGCGGCCGATCCAGTTGCGCTGCAGCGCCTTAATCGATTCGGGCCAGGCGACGTCGTCGATTTCTTCGAGCAACCGATCGGCGTACGAGGTAATTCGCAGCATCCACTGCCGCAGCGCCACGCGCTCCACGGGATGCGAGCCGCGTTCACTTTTCCCGTCGATCACCTCTTCGTTAGCCAAAACAGTCCCCAACGCGGGGCACCAATTGACCGGGGCTTCGTGCTGATAAGCGAGGCGATGCTTGTCCTGATATCGCCGGACTGCTTCCTCTCCTTCGGCCTGCACGTCGGCGGGGATCGGCAGTTCCGTGATGGGGCGACCCTTGCCGCGACGCTGTTTGCCGTCCGGTCCAGCCCATTCGAAGTCGGCGTCGTACCAAGTGTCGAAGATCTTCAAGAAAATCCACTGCGTCCAGCGGAAGTAGTCGGGGTCGGTCGTGGAGAATTCCCGGCTCCAGTCGTAGCTGAAGCCGAGCATTTTGAGTTGACGACGAAATGTATCGATATTTCGTTGGGTTGTAATGCGTGGTGGCGTTCCGGTTTTGATTGCGTGTTGCTCAGCCGGCAGACCGAACGCGTCCCACCCCATGGGGTGCAAGACCTGAACTTCTTGCATGCGGTTATATCGACAGACGATGTCGGTGGCGGTATAGCCCTCCGGGTGGCCGACATGCAGCCCATCGCCGGACGGATAGGGGAACATATCGAGCACATACAGTTTGTCGCGGCCCTCAACGAACTCGCCAACTTTAAATGTGTCGTGTTCGTCCCAGTATTGCTGCCACTTCGACTCGATCCGTCGTGCGTCGTAACGGGGCATGAATCGTAAACTCCAATGCTTTCAAATATGATCGATATCGGATTTGGACCTCTAGGCCCGTTAGTGACAGAACGACCGCTTTTTGGGGAATTATTGCCCCCAGATACCGCGGCTCCCGATCAGTCGGGGCAGAGCATAAGTACGCAAGTTTAGTAACGCGAGATACTTTTGCAAATGTCGTCCCCGTGAGCGTTCGCTTTCGAAATTCCCGGTGAAACGACACAATGAATACTCCGCGAGCGAACCGGCCAATCTGGGATTAGCCGCAGGTTTTGTGGAGATTTTCGTGACATTTCGTCCATTGACTTCAATGCGGGCTAAGCGGACAGGCTTTTAGACACAATGTTCGTTGATCAGGTTACGGTTTACTGCTTCGGTGGGGATGGAGGAAACGGTTGCCTCAGTTTCCGCCGCGAGGCGCATGTCCCACGAGGCGGACCCGACGGAGGTGACGGTGGGGACGGCGGGAGCGTAATCGTGCGCGCCGGCAGAAACGTCGATAGTCTGGCCGGCATCGTCGGCAAGAAGCATTGGCGGGCCAAGCGGGGTGCGCACGGCGAAGGGAACTTGCGCACCGGTCGCCGTGGCGAGGATGCGGAAATTCTCGTTCCACCTGGGACGTTGGTCCGCGATGCCGAACGTGGGCACATCTTAAAGGACTTGTCCCACGACGGTGATTCGATCGTCGTCGCGCGTGGGGGCAAAGGGGGGCGTGGCAACAAACACTTCGCGACTGCCACCAATCGCGCGCCGCGCGAACATGAAGAGGGCGAACCGGGTCAAGAACGAAACATCACGCTCGAACTCAAGCTGATTGCGGACGTCGGATTGGTCGGCAAACCGAATGCCGGCAAATCGACTCTATTGAGCCGACTGTCGCGCGCGCATCCCGAAATTGCTTCGTACCCGTTTACGACGAAGTATCCCAACTTGGGACTCGTCCGTCTGGGTTACGACGATCAATTCGTCGTCGCTGATATCCCCGGATTGATCGAAGGTGCTCATGAGGGTGTCGGGTTAGGGCATGAGTTCCTCAAACACGTCGAGCGCACCAAGGTTCTCGTTCACCTCGTGGAGCCCGAGCCATTGGATCAAAGCGATCCGATCGAAAACTACCACAACATACGCAACGAAATGCGCCTGTACGACGAAACTTTAACTGAGCGGCCGGAGATTATCGCTGTAACGAAAAGTGAACTCCCCGATGCCAATGCGGTCGCAGAGCTATTGCGAGAAGATTTGGAGAAGGCGGTCATCACCATTTCGTCGGTCACCGGTGACGGATTGCCCGATTTGATCGCTGAAATTCGACGGCGACTGCAGCAATTGGAAGAAGAAAACGCCGAATTCGTTTGAGGTTGGCTGCCGATTCCCAGTGAATTTTGGCGGGTGCGGTCGACCGCTGCCATGGAGCCTCTACAATCAAAGATAGTCGGAAACCGTTCCTAGCGGGCCGACTGTTGTCTGCTCAAATCTCGAATCACATCGGTCTACGCATGCCCGACTTCGAATACTCACGCTGGGACGGTTCGCAGGAGTTCACTCCGCAGTCGGCGGATCAGATCTTCGACGAGTTCAGCCGTTATATGCTCGATTACGGCGAATACATGCTCGACAACCTCGAGCAATGGCAGGAAGAGAATCCCGATGTTGTCGATCTGCTAATCAAGCAGGGCTACGTCGACCGCGACGAGGAAGGGAAGTTTCGAATCACGCCTAAGGGGATTCGTCGCGTCGAAAGTAAGGCACTTGACGAGTTGTTCGATATTTCCCGGAAAGACAAATTCGGCAAGCACGAAACCGAATTTCGCGGACCAGGGCAAACCGTGCATGAAGAATCGAAGCCGTATCAATATGGCGATCCGGTTTCGAATCTCAATATGCACGAGACCTTAAAGAATGCGCTCTATCGGCAGGGGGGTGGTTCTCCCATTGAGGTCTGCGAAGAAGACCTGGTCGTCCACGACACCGAATACCAAACGTCATGCGCGACGGTCGTGCTGTTGGACATGTCGGGCAGCATGAACCGTTTTGGCAAATTTGGTCAGGCGAAGAAGGTTGCCATGGCGATGCAGGCGCTGGTTCGAGGGAAGTATCAGGGCGATTTTTTGCAAGTCGTCGGTTTTTACACGTATGCATCGCCGTTGTCAGAACGGGAACTGCTCTATTCCGCGCCGAAGGAAGTTAGCATTTACGATTCGCGTGTGCGACTGCGGATCAATCTTGATCAGCCACCGGGTTTCGTGCCGGAACATTTCACCAATATCCAGGCCGGTTTGCAGTTCGCCCGTCGTGTGCTGAAGCGGCAACCAGCGCAGAATAAGCAGATCATCACCATTACCGATGGCGAGCCGACTGCCCACATCGAAGGCCGTGAGATTGTCCTCATTTATCCACCCGCTGAACGAACGGCGCAGATTACGCTCAGCGAGGTCAAACGGTGTGCTGACGAGGGCATTCATCTTTCCAGCTTCGCGTTGATCGAAGATTACTTCTATTTAAACCTGGTCAACTTCGTGGAGCAGATGGCCCAAGTTTCAGGCGGAATTGCTGCCTACTGTAATGCGGACGATTTGGGGAATATGGTCATCGACAGCTTCGTCGGCGGGAGACGAAATCGGCGAGCGATTTAGGGGGAGCGAGTACCACGGGAGGGCGAGGCTGCCAAGTAGACCGAGGTCCGGTTCGCGCGACGTAACCAATTGTGGAGTTTCTTATTTGGATACTCTTACGGTTTGTGGCCTTACCTCGGACAACGTCAGTGTGTGGCTGGGGCGCTATGAGGCTTTTGGATGTATTCAAAGTTCCTAGCCCCAGGTGAATCTTGAAGGGGAATATGGTCACGCCGCATTCGCATCATTGACTTTGGTACGCTCAGAAAAACTGGGGCTGTGAAAGCTGAATGTAGCCCGGTGTCGTCCACCCGTTCGACGCTTGATTTCTGTTGAATGCCTGTTTGCGCCGCCAGCCACCCTGGAGATAGCGGCAAATCGCATGGGAATACTGGCGTCGCAACTTGGGCCATGTCATTTGCCGCAAAAGCGTTGGAATGTGTGGCGTCGAGCCAGCGAAATGAGATGCGTTTGGCGAGGTTCCTGCCGAGCCGCAACCGATGGAACCGCCCCGACTTTACCGGTTGGCCAAATCGGACTGTCTGTCGCAAGCTCAACAGTGCCAAGCGATTGCAGCGGCTGGGGAGTGGCGTTTGCGCACTTTCGGCGATCTGCTAGACTCCGCCACCCCCTGAAACAATCTCGGCGTCGCTGGCGATTATTGGCGTCAGCACGCGACTTGACCCAACTCGAAAACCGATAAAGGCTCGCAAGGATGCGAATCTCTCCCGCCGGTCCGGCAGGATGCTGGGCTGCTCTGCTTGCATTTTCTGTTTGTTCCGTTGGTGCCGTTGCCGACGCTCAGGATACTGAATCCGACACGCCCGCAGCGATTCTCGACATGCTTCAGAAATGGGAGCATGGATCGAAGTCATTCTCGCCGATCACCGATTTGCAGAAACAGCAATTCGTCGCCGAGCAAGAAGGGCAACTGAACGGACACGAGATGGACGTGGTTCATCTCTTTCGGGGGCCGGTCACCCAGCAGTCCTTAGTGGAACGATTTCGCTGGACAGACATCGAATCGGATGACAAATCGATCAAGCTTTCAGGCGTGCCGCGCGAAGCGGGCGACCAATTGTTCTGCGACGGCTTCGTGATCGAATTCGATCCGAAGACGAGTTGGCCGATCTCAATCGAGTTCCCACGCATCAAATCGGACGGTCCGACCAGCCTGGTCAATATCGATACGCGATTAATGTCGGAAGATCCGACGATTATCGCACCACCGATTCGAGACAGCGAAGTGCAACTCGCCTCACGTTCGACGACCGGTACCGAGTCGTTGGTCGAAACGGCTGATGGTGTCAACGCGGCCACCGACCGTCTGCAGCCTCCCCGTCGCGTGCCGCCGCTGGGTGAGAATGCGAAAGTCGAAGACATTATCAAAGCCTGGACATCAACGTACGGCAATATCGAGCAGTACGAAGTTCGATTTCAGCGGTTCGTCTATGATCAGACGACTCTTACGGAAATGCGGTCTACCGGAACGGCGTTCTATGCCGGGCCGAACCGCGCTGAGATTGTGTTGAAACCGATGGAAGTGAAACCAGACGAATTGAGCAGAAAGGTTGATCCAAAATCGGGAGAGAAGTTCAAACTGTTGGTCGATCGCGCGGAAACTTGGACCTGGTCAAACGGCGAACTTCGAATGACCGATGCCGAAGGAAACTTCGAAAAGTTCCCCACGAATCCATCCTTATCAGGGCGGGAAGCCTGGGGTTTTGGCCAGTTTTTGCCATTGGCCACTCGTGAGTCGCTCAGCGAAATCGATACCAATTTCGAAGTGAAACTTGCATCACTGGAAAGAGGTCGGATTCATCTCAAGATTCGTCCCCGCACTCCCGCACTCGCTATCCACTATCGAGAACTGCAAGTAATGCTCGATCCGCAGACAATGTTAGTAGCGGCCGTCAAGGTTGTGGAACCCTCCGGTCGTCAAGAGACCGTGTACGTCTTCTCCGATTATCGCGTGCTGACGACACCGTAATGCGTCGATTCTGAGATTCAAACTGCCACTCGATACGGCGTTAAGCGCGACCGGCACTTGCTTCCCCGCACCGAAATCAGCCGGCGCTGGGATGACAAATCCTCGCCTTCCTCGCTACGATGGAATTCATGAGTGATACCATCGAGCAACATGCCGGCAGCAACTCGGAAGAAGAGGAACGCGAACGCGAAGAGCAGGCGATTCGACTGCTCGCCACCGCCTACCAGCGGATGCGATCCGAAATCGGCAAGGTCATTATCGGGCAGCAGGAAATCGTCGACCAATTGTTGATCGCGCTGTTCAGCAAGGGGCATTGCCTGTTAATGGGCGTGCCTGGGCTGGCCAAAACGCTGCTCGTCAGCACGATTGCCGAGATTCTCCATTTGTCGTTTCGGCGAATTCAATTTACCCCCGATTTGATGCCGTCGGACATCACCGGCACGGATGTGTTGCAGGACGACCCCGACACCGGGCGCCGAACGTTTCAATTCATGCAGGGGCCGTTGTTCACAAATGTGCTACTTGCGGACGAGATCAATCGCACCCCTCCCAAAACACAGTCGGCATTGTTGGAAGCGATGCAGGAACGGCATGTCTCGGTCGGTTCGAATACCTATCGCTTACCTCAGCCGTTTTTTGTGCTCGCCACGCAAAACCCCATCGAGCAGGAAGGAACGTACCCGCTGCCTGAAGCGCAGTTGGATCGCTTTATGTTTAACTCGGTCATGCGCTATCCCGAGGCGGATGAGGAATTGTTGATCCTCAAAGAGACGACCGGCGGTTTCGAACCCGATTTGACCACGGCATTGACCGGGCGTCAGATTCTGGCGTTACAAGAAGTCGTACGCAAAGTACCGGTCGCAGATCATGTCTTCGAGTACGTCCGCGATTTGGTCCGGGCGACTCGTCCGCAAGAAACAGACGCCCTCGATTTTGCGAAGCAGTACATTTCGTGGGGAGCCGGTCCCCGGGCTGGGCAGTACCTGATCATCGGCGGCAAGGCGAAAGCGATTCTCGAAGGCCGCTACCATGTCACGACTGAAGACATTCGTGCTATCGCGCATCCGGTGTTACGGCATCGGATCGTCACCACGTTTCATGCCGATAGTGAAGGGATTACATCGGACGATGTGGTCGACATGCTGCTGAAGGAAGTCCGCGTCGGGTTGTTCGACAAAGGTGCCAAGCTCGCCCGCGGATAGATGAGTAGTTTGCAGTGGAATGGGAGGGCGAGGCTCCTGCCGAGCCGGCACTGTCTTTCATTCCTTGCAAGTGAGTCAATTCTCGATTCGCGAACCGGTTTATCGTTTCGCCGTTCCCACAAGTGTTAGCTCTCCCGGTGCAACGAATTGCATCTAGTCGCGAGAGTTCTTCGTAACTACTAGTATAAACTCGTTCCCAGGCTCCCACCTGGGAACACATCGAACACGAGGCTCCTGCCTCGTTCCAATGGATTCCCGCCTTCGCGGGAATGACGTAATGTGGGCCTCTAGCTCAAGGGGTCTTAACCCATATGCAATTCGTTGCGGTGGGAAAGCCCAGCCGCCGGTCGGGTGACGTGGCGATGAATTCAGTTTCGGGCAGAGCCTGGGAACGAGACAACAATGTTCTTTTGGTGGGACAGACATTCCTGTCTGTCTCGAATCGATCCATCGTTTCCGTCATTTCTGTCCGCCGTCGGCCACGCGAGTCATCTCGAACAGATTCGTCGCTTGCGGTCCGAGGAAGCCTTCGAAGCGGCTGTGTTTGCCGGTCACCGCATCGATCACTTCGCCGCGCTCGGCTAACTCAAAATACGCGTAGGTCCAAGGCATGGTTGTCGGCTCTCCCGATTCGGCGACATTGACATCAATCGTCACCGCTTCGGTTGCCGATTGCCTTAACTTCGACCCATGTTCTCCTTCGACGGATGATTTCATGGGGACGCCGGCGGCAATCAAAGCCGCGATCGTTTTTTCGATGTCGTCGAGTGCTTCGGTCCCATGAGAATTGATCAACGATGTGAAGTGATTGACATTATATCCGTGCACCATCACCCAAGCGGCATATTGGCTTTCCGCGTTGACCGTTTCGACATCGGACCGTTCCGGAAGGTTCCAGGGGAGTTCTTGAATGTGTCGAACGAGAGTGTCCAACAGCTCCTGCCGACGTGATCCCGAGCAGTCAGTCAGGCGATACAAATCCGCCAGAACGGCACCGGCAATCGGATCACGATGCGTCTCGATTAGCGATTCGACGATGTGCTGTGTCTGTCGGCTCAGTTCCCAGACCTTGAGTTCCGAAATAAACAGTTTCGGAAAGTCCGAATTGGGATGTTGATAATGAATCGCTCCCAGGTGCTTGTCGGCGAAATGATAGCAGCCGGCCGGGATGTAACCCAACGCTTCAAATATGCGGCTAAGCCCCGCGATGCCGGTTAGTGGCTGCTGGCAGGCCAATGTGCGAAATGCGATGTGGTCGTTAACGAATGTAGCACCAGCCCCGCGAATCATCGATTCGTACGACTGAACGTAGGCGACTCGCTGTCGATATCGGTCCCACAACGCGTCGAATAGTTCCGCCAAAAACTCTTCGGTTTCGTTGGTCAGGGTAATCGCCCGATGAGGTCCCTCTGAAGTTGCCATCGCTTC
This sequence comes from Planctomycetaceae bacterium, assembly GCA_028284485.1. Lineage (GTDB taxonomy): Bacteria > Planctomycetota > Planctomycetia > Planctomycetales > Planctomycetaceae > JANQRQ01. Next base: position 34,452 of record JANQRQ010000260.1, read on the forward strand.
TACCTCCGCTGTATAGCGTTTTGTGCTACTAACGATTGAAGTTTGCGCACGGCGCGTAAATTTTCAATACAGGTCGACTTTTTGGTTGTTGCCAGAATGAACCGGCCGCGCCAGGCGAATTCGTCATCCTGAATACAGCGTAATATTCCGAGGCCGTATTGTTCCAGGTCGAACGCGCCGCTAGGCTTGAATTGTCGAGACACGTTACTTAGAAACAGTGCTCGATTCACCGCCCTGTATCGAATTCTAATGCCCACATTACCGGGGCAATTCAGACCGAATCACGCACGATCCCGGCAGTTTTGTTCGGCCTTGAAACTTAACTTCAGAATTGAAATCACAAATTCCATGACCGCACCTTCGATCGATCTGCAACAACGCAAGACAGAAATCCGCGAGCAGGCACACGCCAACCGCCGGGCACAACCGGAAAAAGACGAAGTCAGCCGTCGCATCTTGGCGCGATTCTTTACCCTGCCCGAGTACGAGCAGGCGGAAACGGTTATGTTTTATGTCGACGTTCGAGCGGAAGTCCGCACGCGCCACGATTTGGAAAACGCGCTGGCTAGCGGCAAGAAAATCGTAGTCCCCTATTGTGTCGATGGGGAGTTGGAGTTGTTCCATTTGGAATCAATCGACGAATTGGAAATCGGCATGTATCGCATATTGGAACCAAAACCGGATTTGCGAGATGTCGCCGCCAAGAAAGTCCCCGTCGCGGAACTCGATCTGATCATGGTCCCGGGTGTCGCCTTTGATCAGCGTGGCGGACGGACTGGTCACGGCAAAGGATACTACGACAAACTGTTGGAGCACGCGCGACCGGAAACACCGCTGGTGGCATTGGCATTTGAATGCCAGATGTTTCCAGAAATTCCGATGCAGGATCACGACGTCTTCATGGATAAAGTGGTCACCGAAGAGAACGTGTATGCGGGTCGCGGACGGGCAGCGTCCGCTTCGTGACAGCCTCGTCCGCCAACGTGCGTGGCCGACGAAAGTTCCATGCCTTGGCTTCGCTTCTTCCGAATGGAATCGCCTCAAATGGCTGCAACACACCGCGCGGAAATTGACGATACCTACGCCGAAGCATTTCGCAGTATCTATGCGGAGTTTGTGATAACAGCTCGTGATCGCACATGGCTCGATCATGCGGTGAACGCTGCGACCGGTCATGCGACGAGCACAATCATGTGTGACTGTGAAGCGGGCGTTGACCACTACATTGGCCCAGGGAGCGAACCGTTTGTCGAATCGCCCGATGGACGTGCCGGTGCTGTCATCCAAATGCATGTCCCGCGGTTCCGCAAAGATCGAGTCGAGGCGTTAGAGAAGTCTCTATTGGCTCGGGTTAGCCAGAACGTGCTGACCTGTCCGACATCTAGCTGTTTCAATCGCCTCGACACCGAAGAGTATTTCAAGTTGGGTCGCAAGATCGCCTACTTCGGTGATGGTTTCGAAAGCCTCGACCAAAGATTTGACCGCAGCGTATGGGTCATCCCGACAATGGGTGGAGAATTCGTCATGGACCGGCGGTTTGGATATCGTGACGGGATTATGGGAGGCAACCTGTGGTTCTTCGGGACAACCGAAGATGCAGCGATCGAAGCAGCCGAGCGAGCCATCGAAGCCGTCAACGCAACGCCCGGTGTAGTCGCGCCGTTCCCGGGTGGTGTGGCGGCCAGTGCTTCCAAAGCCGGCAGCCGATATTCGTTTCTCTTCGCCAGCACCTACGAGCAGTTTTGCCCGACATTGAAGTTTAAGCTCGGCGACGATTCGCGGGTCCCCGACGGCGTCACTTCGATAATGGAGATCATTATCAACGGACGCGATTTGGAAACCGTTGCCGCCGCGACCCATGCTGCCATCGAGAAGTCAGCCGTCACTGCCGGTTTGATGAAAATCAGCGCGGGAAACTATGGAGGCCGCTTGGGTAAGAGCTTTATTCATTTGCGACCACAAGCCGATTCGTAGGAGTCTCAAGAGCTCAGTTCAGCCACTGAGACCTCAGAGTTCACTGAGATGGTCACAGCGAAAGGGCAAGTATTCTCAGCCCGAGTTTCACGCGTAGACGCTAAGCCACGAAGTTGGCGCGTTGGGTGGCCCGGGTTGGACGGAGCGCAGCGGAGGAAACCCCGGAACTTACAATTTCATTCAGTTTCATTCCCGCCATTGATTAGCCCTCACCCCAGACCCCTCTCCCAGCGGGAGAGGGGAGTCTGTTGCCGGAGTCGGTCAGCAGAGGGAGAGGTGACGCTCGCGTTGACTGCCAAGCATTTGGTCGGCGCTGCAGCATTGCTGCCGGTTTCGAGCGATTCGTGTATTTCGTGGTTGATAAACCAGAAGAGCGACGAGTTGGATTCCCGCCTACACGGAGATGACGGTTCGACGTTGCCTTCAACGACAGTGCCGTCTCCCTGTTGATCGCGAAAGATGCTATGCTGGAGCCGCTTTGAATAATGGCAGCCTCGCTTCAGCAAGGTACTCAATTAATGCCACACCGATCGATTGTGTTCAGCTCGGTCCGTCTTTTCCTGCTCATGAGTCTGGTGGCTTGTTGCTGCGCCGGTACATCGTCTGGCCAAACAACGAACGGCGACAAAACCATTCAGAAATCGCCAAGCGAAACGGCACGTACGATTCGTGTAGCCGGTGTCATCTTCGATCATGTGCAGCAGGGTGACTATCGTCAGGCGAACTTCCAACAGGCAGAAAAACTTATCCGCGAATCCGCCGCTGCCGGTGCAAAGATCGTCTGCACGGTTGAGCAGTTTTTAGACGGCTACGGATTTGATGCCAACAAGATGCAAGGGGCCGCGGACTCGAATGCCGAACGCTGTGAAGTGATTGGGCAAAGCGTTTATGTGCAGCGACTGTCGGAACTCGCGCGCGAATTGAACGTGGTCATTGTCGCCGGCGTTGCGCTGAAAGAGGGAACCAAGACCTTTAATAGCGCATTGATTTTCGAATTGGATGGCAACTTAGCCGGGACGTATCGCAAAACTCACAACGCCGGCAAGTATGCACGCTGGTTTGCACCACTATCTGTCGAAGAAAAGCAGGCGGCTTGTCCCAGCTTTCCAATCGGGGGCGGTCGGCTGAGCGTTAAGATTTGCAACGATCGTCGATTTCCGGAAACGACTCGCTACATGGTCGACAACGGTTGCGAGTTGCTCCTTTGTCCGGCGTATGGCAGCTATACGCCCGGCAAACTTGTCGATGACAGCGCGAAATACGGACTGTGGGCCGTCTTCGTGCATCCGCAGGGCTGTCAATTCATCGATCGCGGACAGGTGGTCGTTGAGCGCCGTCGCAAACCGGGTGAAAGTTTGTTTGTGATGCATGAGGTCGAATTCCGTTCGCCGCGGCGACTAGCCGACGAGGCTGCCTCTTCACCATGACGGTGCCCTCTTGGCATGCGATCGGCTACGACGACCATTGCGGATATCAATCGCATGAAACCGGTAACATTTGCCTGCGAGGAAACTCTGACGATGTCGGGGGAACAAATCGCAGCGCAGATTTTGGAAATCGATAATTGGCCGAACTTTGACGGGTACGGGATTTTGCCCGGCATCGAAAGTGCTGAATTCGATCCCAAAACGCCCGAAAATGTGGGGACCCGAATTCGAGTCACAAATCGTGACGGCTCATCTCATGTTGAGGAAATCGTCGAATGGGAACCCGAAACTCGTCTGCGGCTGCGGTTCGGCGACTTCTCTCCGCCGGTATCGCGATTGGCGACCGCCTTCGAAGAAACATGGGAATTTGAATCGACCACCGAGGGCACGACCCGAATTGTGAGGTCGTTCCGAATGGACCCGAAGTCGGTTTTCACTCGTCCGGTCCTGGTGTTGATTTCGTTCTTCCTCAAAAGGGCGATTTCCCGCCATCTCAAACAGATCGGCGACGAGAGTTAACAGCACCGCATGCCGCCCGATTCGAGTGAATCGACTGGCGATGCGAACCTTCGGAATATTTATGCGCTCTTCTCTGGGGAATCTTCGGTCTGAAGGTCCGCCCAGACTGCACGAACCGATCGCCGGGAGATATAATCGCCGCGCGCCGACCCGGTCGTTTCATCAGATGTCGGGCATCAATGACCGACACAACTGACTCAAGGAAGAATCTGACAAAGAGGAATCGCCAGAACATGGAAACAGGCGAAGCAAAAACATCAAAAGACTTCATTCGCGAAATTGTCGCCGAGGATGTCGCCAACGGCAAAAACGACAGCCGCGTGCACACGCGTTTTCCCCCTGAACCGAATGGCTATTTGCACATTGGGCACGCCAAATCGATCTGCTTGAACTTCGGGCTGGCTGCCGAGTACGAGCAGGGGCTGTGCAATTTGCGATTCGACGACACGAATCCGACCAAAGAAAGTGTCGAATACGTCAACGCCATCAAGGATGACATCCACTGGCTCGGGTTCGACTGGGAAGATCGTGAATTCTATGCCTCGGATTATTTCGAGCAGCTCTACGAATGGGCCGTCAAACTGATCAAGGATGGCAAGGCCTATGTGGACAGTCTCAGCCTGGAAGAGATTCGGGAATATCGCGGGTCGTTGACCGAACCGGGCCGGGAAAGCCCACACCGCAGCCGATCGGTCGAGGAGAACCTCGATTTGTTTGCTCGCATGCGAGCGGGCGAGTTCGAAAATGGTGCTCATGTGTTGCGCGCCAAAATCGACATGGCTTCGCCCAACATGAACATGCGCGATCCGGTGATGTATCGCATTATGCATGCACATCATCACCGCACCGGTGACGAGTGGTGCATTTATCCGATGTACGACTTCACGCATGGACAGTCCGATTCGATCGAGGGTATTACGCATTCGCTATGCACGCTGGAGTTCGAGCATCATCGCCCGTTGTACGATTGGTACTTGGAGCAACTGGACATTTACCGGCCGCGCCAAATTGAATTTGCCCGATTGAATTTGAACTACACAGTGATGAGCAAGCGGAAACTCATCGCGCTCGTCGACGAGGGCCACGTCAGCGGCTGGGATGATCCTCGACTATGGACGATTCGGGGACTGCGCCGCCGCGGCTATACGCCCGAAGCGATACGCAATTTCTGTGGCATCGTTGGCATCACGAAGTACAACAGCCTTTCGGAGATGGCGCTTTTGGAACATACCTTGCGTGAAGACTTGAACAAGCGAGCTGCCCGAGTCATGGGCGTACTCAACCCGTTGCGGGTCGTCATCGAGAATTACCCCGAGAATCAGAACGAGGAACTCGAAGCGGTTAACAATCCCGAGGATGACAGCATGGGCACACGCATGGTGCCGTTTTCCCGTGTGCTGTACATCGAGCGGGATGATTTCATGGAAGATCCCCCGAAGAAGTTCTTCCGGTTGGCGCCGGGCCGCGAAGTTCGTTTGCGGTATGCTTATTTCATTACTTGTGTCGAAGCGATCAAGGATGACAACGGCGAAATCGTCGAGCTGCGATGCACGTACGATCCGGAAACACGCGGTGGGAACGCTCCCGATGGTCGAAAGGTTAAGTCGACCATCCATTGGGTGTCGGCGGCCCACGCGCTGAATGCCGAAGTGCGGCTGTATGACAGCCTCTTTACGCAGGCCGATCCGGAAGAGGGTGACGACTTTCGCGATAATCTCAATTCTGACTCGCTGACCGTACTAAGCGACTGCCAGGTTGAACCGAGCTTGGCCAATGCCGACCCACAGGAACGCTATCAATTCGAGCGATTGGGATACTTCTGCGTCGACTCGGTCGACTCGACGAACGAGCGATTGATCTTCAATCGCACGGTCACGTTGCGCGACACGTGGGCCCGCATGCAAAAGCAGAAGCAGAAGTCGTAGGGTCGCCCGTTTGAGCGACTATTTCAGTGCACTTTCGGGGGGTGGCCGTGGCCGGACCAAGGGGAAGCCTCGGAATCGGTCGTCGGGCCTCGAGTCGTGGCGATTGCCGAGTCATTCGAATGTGCTGAGGCGGCAGGTATCGGATCGGTGAATTTTTCTGTCCGCGCAGAAATTTGGGCACCGGCTTGATACCGGTGCCGCGGAGGAGGTGGGATGGATTTTGAAGTGGGGGGAAAAGCTTCGTTGTCGTTAGTTGCCGGCAATTGTGATTCCGGGCGGAATCAACTTCGGGCCGGTCGAGGATGGAACACTTGTGGGGGAAACACTTCGTGCACGCCAACCGCTCACGCGAACGATCGAAGGTGCGTTGGAAGCAATGTTGACTGCCTTGGCGGCATCACGCGATGAGTAAGCCACCCGGTAACCTTCCGGAATGGCGGGGGACGTTTCTTCTTTTTCTTCCTTGGGGACGCTCAGCAAGGCACCGTTGACTCGCGAATCGTCGCTGTTAGAGCGGTAGTTGGTGTTGTCGAATGGGTTGGGATCGTTCGAGGCGGAACGGTCGTCGTCATCGCTGTCCGCATCAGCCGATCGACTGACGGGGTCAGGAACAGGACCCAAAACTGTTTGAGGGGCGATCGCACCGTAAGGCGAGTACATGTAAGCCGTCGATGTTCCGGTCGGAACGGTTCGCATGACCGTTACCGGCTGCATGGCGACCACTTCTTCGTTGACGTAGCGGACCGTGTTCACAGCCACTTTGCGAGTCGTCGTGCGGGGCACCATTTTGGTGACATTGTAAGTGACCTGTCGTGTGCCCCGAACAGCGACCTGACGAGACACTGGGACGGCTCGGGTAATCATGTTTGGAACATATTCGCGTCGGGCGACTGTGCGTGGCCTAAAGGCCGAGCGAACTTCGTAACCAGTTCGGTTCAACCAGCCAAACAGACCGGGGCGATTGTCGTATTCGCATGGCGTATAACGCGGTACCGCTTCGTAGCGTGTTTGCCAATAGCTGGCATTGTGCTGAACGACTCGGCATTCGGTCACGTTTTGGTACGAAACGGTCGGAACCTGAGCGGTCCGCGCTTCGGTAACCGGAACATATTCGGTAACCGCTTGATCGACATACTTGGTTTCAACGACGGGTCGTTGCACAGTTTGCTTGACTTGCCGGTACTCGGTCACCGGAACGGTCTGGTAGCAGGTTTGTGCGACCGGTTGCAGGCAGGCACAGGGATCTACGCCGCCGTAGTACTGGGCATTGGCAGTGTTTGTCACCGCCGCCACACCGAGCAATGTCAATACGTACGCTGTGCGGGACATGTTTTGTGACATGTGACATTCCTAGCAGAAGACAGAAACGCGGGTGGAGAGAGTCGAAAGTGAAGAGAGGCTGATGTGAACAACTAAAACGACTCGGCGACCTGAGAACCAGGATTAGAACCGATCATCGGCGGCCCAGCCGATGTGTCGTTCAGTTGCGTGGGGCGGGTTTGTATAAGAATCCAAAAATCGGGTCAATACCGTCCGGCGGGATTGTCGGGCCGGAAATAAAATTCCAAACGCGCCGTCGCGATTTCTCGCCAAAAGGGCTTGCCGCAAACAAAGACATTGCAACGATTATCAAGCGGGCCGCTGTACTGCCGAGATTTTCTGATTTTCTCGAAGAATTTCTGGCTCATCTGATCGGCCGCCTCATGGCGGGGATGGACCGATCAACACGCTCAAATCCGTGCCGTTTCGCAGCGGCGTTCTGAAGGCGCTGTCGACGGTCAACGGTTGGTGGATCGGTAAACGAGAGGTCCCGATTACGCCACCTTGATAGTTCACGGCGATGTGGACGATCGGCCTGCTGAAGTGCGGCCGGGGAAATTGGGGCCAGCCGCGTCGTTGGCTCGGCGTTCCCGAACCAATTTCTGAGGTCGCGGGCCAAACTCACGAAGTGTCCAGCACGTTGTGCGGACATTTCGTTGCGGGCAGGTCGTCGGCCGACTGTGCCGCTTCCAATTCGAGGCTAGGAATGCGTGCCGGCGAATGCTGTCAAAATACGTAGAAAAGGTGGAAGTTGTGGCGAATGTTGGGGGCGTTTGGTAGGTATAGTGGGGGAAGACTAAATGTCTCGTGGCGGCCGATTTGTCGGCCAGTTTGTGACTAAAGTTGGCGTTTGAGCAGGCGGGGAAATCCGAACGCTTTTGCGAAACGCATGATCGAGCGAGTGCCGAGCCGGAGCATGGCAACGCAACCCCCAATTCGATTCGGAAAGACCACATGCTGAGAAATTGGATTCATGAACTGCTATTTGCTCGGCTGTTGTCCAGCGATCGGAAGGCTCGCCAACGCGCTGACCGCCGACGTGGTTTTCGGCACCTCCGTGGGATTAATGCCCCCGAGGTTCTTGAAGACCGCACGCTATTAGCAGCAGACTTCGGCGATGCGCCAACTCCGTACCCAGTAACACTCGCGGAAGACGGTGCCCGCCACGATGCGGGTGGCCAACGGCTTGGATCGTTGTGGGGAGCCAATGCCGACGGCGTGCACTCCCCCAATGCCGATGCTGATTTCCCGGATGAGGATGGTGTGACGTTCGGCATTTTGTATCCCGGACAAACGAATGGGCAGATTATCGTTAACGCGTCGGGGACCACACAACTCGACGCTTGGATCGATTTCGACGGCGACAACGTCTGGGAAACCGGCGACGAACAGATTGCCGACAATCTGACACTCGTGGGGGGGAATAATACGCTTACGTTTAACGTGCCGGCAGGGACGCCTGTGGGCACAACATTCGCGCGGTTTCGCGTGAGCACGGCCGGCAATCTCGATCCGACCGGTTTGGCGACGACCGGCGAAGTGGAAGACTACAGTGTCGAGATCTTGTCCATTGCGGATGGCTCCACGCCGCGAGACTTTGGTGATGCGCCGGAGTTCTATCCGGTCACGTTTGCTGAAGACGGCGCCCAACATGGAGCCACCGGTCCTACGTTGGGAACGAATCGCGATAGTGAGACCGTCGGTATCCATTCGGCGGCTGCTGATAACGATGACCTGACCGGTTCGCCGGATGATGAAGACGGGATTGCCTTCGGAACTATTCAAGTTGGAGCCTTGGGTGCACAGGTCACGGTTAACGTGCAAAATGCCCCGGCTGGTGCGCGGGTCGATGGTTGGATCGATTTCAATCAGGATGGTAACTGGGGCGGACCGGGTGAACGAATTGCCGATTCGGTCCTGGTGGCGAATGGAAACAATGTGCTGATGTTCGATGTGCCCGCGACAGCCGAAGCGGGTACGACCTTCGCGCGCTTTCGCATCAGTACGTCGACCGACGTCGGCATCGGCGGATTCATCCCGGAAGGCGAAGTGGAAGATCATGTCGTTACGATTGTTGCTCCCACCGCTTCAGAAGGGCTGTTCAGTGGTGAAAGAGTCGTCAGTTCCAGCGTTAATGAAGTTCGCGAGGTAACGGTTGCCGATCTGGATGGCGACGGCGACCTCGACATGTTGGCCTCACCCAAGGGCTCCGATTCAGTGTTTTGGTATGAAAACGACGGCAGCCAGAACTTTACGCAACAGCTTGTTGGCATTATCGATCCGCCGCCTCTTAATACCAGGGCGGCCTTGTTGCGCGTTGCCGACCTCGATGGTGACGGCGATCAGGATGTATTAGGGTGGAGCTTCTACGATCCATTCAGAATATTCTGGTTTGAGAATGATGGCAGCCAGAACTTCACCCAGCGTTCGATATTCTCACACGCACACTCAACCGTCACCGATATCGAAGTGGTCGATTTCGATGGTGATGGTGACCAAGATGTTGTGGCGCCGTATATCGACCAAATACCCGCAATCGATGAGTACAATACAGTCTGGTTCGAAAACGACGGCAGCGAGAACTTTACAGAACGCACAATCTCATCGCCCGCATTTGGCAAGATCAGTTCCGTTGATATGGACGGCGATGGCGACTTGGATATCGTCCAGGTTTATCGAGACAACGGTGTTTGGTTGGTCTGGCGGGAGAACGAAGGCAACGGCACCTTCAAACTCAATGTCGTAACGAACATCTATCCCGCAACCTCCGGGGCAAGGTTCATTGAAACTGCCGACATCGACCAAGATGGCGATATTGATATCCTGATTAATGGCGCAACAGATTCGATCAGGTGGTACGAGAACAATGGCTCCCAGAGCTTCACGGAGCATATCATTGATGACTCTGAGCTTCGCCCAACGAGTATTGTGATTGCCGATATCAACGGAGATGGCGACTTCGATTTGGTTTTGGCGACGCATCCGCCGAGTCGCTTGCTTCCCACCGATACGATCTTCGTATACGACAATGACGGATCGCAGAACTTCGGCAAACGGATCGTCCAAGGCAACAGTAACGGCTCTGAAGACGTCAGGGTCGGTGACGTTGATGGCGACGGCGACCTGGACTTAATCACTGCCTCCGAGTCAGACGATAAAATCGTCTGGTACGAGAACATCGACGGCGAAGACTTCGGTGATGCACCCGAGCCGTACCCCACGCTGCTGGCCGAAAACGGAGCACGGCACCTCGAAACCGGTCCGCGACTTGGTGCTGAGCGCGACATCGAGGGTGACGGTGTGCACTCGGTTGGTGCCGACGCGGACGATTTGACCTTTGTTCCCGACGACGAAGACGGGGTGGTGTTTGGCGCGATGACCGTCGGCGCGCTCGATGCTCAGGTCACCGTCACCGTGCAGGATGCCCCGGCCGGCGCGATGCTCGATGCCTGGGTCGATTTCAACGGCGATGGCAATTGGGGTGGGCCAAACGAACAAATCGCCGCCAGTCTTGCGGTGGTCAATGGGGCCAACATCGTCATGTTCGATGTGCCCGCGTCAGCCGTGCCCGGAACATCGTATGCCCGGTTCCGGCTCAGTACAGCCGGTGGACTTGGATTCGTGGGCGGAGCAGCCGACGGCGAAGTGGAAGACTACGTTATTACGATCGGGCCGGCGTTGATGTCTTCCAGCCTGTTCGACACCGAGGAGGTGATTACCAGCACGGTCGATGCTCCGGTCTCGGTGGCGACAGCCGATTTGGATGGAGACGGCGATCTCGACGCGCTCAGCACGTCGCTGACTGATGACACGATTGCGTGGTACGAGAATGATGGTTCGGAAAACTTCACGAAACATGTGGTCGGAACGAACTCCGACGGTCCCTACACCGTGCAGCCGATCGATATGGACGGCGATGGCGACCTCGATTTGGTGACCTCGTCTCAGTACGACAACAAGATCGCCTGGTACGAGAACGACGGAAGCCAAAACTTCACTTTGCGCACGGTGAGCACCGCTTCGAACGCTCCGCGAAGCGCCGTTGCGTTCGACATGGACGGCGACGGGGACATCGACATCGCCAGTGCCTCGCGCAATGACGACACGATTGCCTGGTACGAAAACGACGGCAGTCAAAACTTCACCCGGCATATCGTGTCTACGACGGCCGATTCGGCCCGCAGCGTGTTCGCTGCCGACGTCGACAGCGACGGCGACATGGACTTGTTAAGCGCGTCGTTCGATGACGACACCATCGCTTGGTACGAAAACGACGGCAGCCAGAACTTCACCAAACATACAATCAGCACAAATGCCGACATGGCCCGTCGCGTCATTGCTGTCGATGTCGACGGTGATGGCGACACGGATGTGGTCAGCAGTTCCCAGGGGGACGATAAGGTCGCCTGGTATGAAAACGACGGCAGCCAAAACTTCACGGCGCATACAGTCAGCACAGCGGCCGGTGCGCCGATTGGAATTGCGGTTTCGGATATCGACGGGGACGGCGATCAGGATGTGGTGGCGGCCGCCTTCAGCGACAATGCAATTTACGGCTTCTTCAATGACGGTAGCCAAAACTTTGCACCGTTGGTGGTCGGTACTTCAGCCGCAGGCGCGTTCGGCGTCGCGGTTGGAGACGTCGACGGCGACGGGAGACTCGATTTGCTTAGCGCGCAGTTCAACGACGACGAGATCGCCTGGTACACCAATATTGATGGCGAGGACTTTGGCGATGCGCCGACGCCTTATCCCGTAACGCTTGCGGAAGATGGACCACGACACGCGACGACCGGTCCGCAGTTGGGCGCTGCCCGCGATGACGAGCTGGACGGGGTGCACTCCGCCAGCGCCGATGCCGACGATCTGACCGGTGTGCCCGACGACGAAGATGGCGTGACTTTCGGCGCAATGCAGGTGGGGGCACTCGGTGCGACCGTAACGGTCAATGTGCAAGGGGCTGCCGGCAACCTCGACGCCTGGATCGACTTCAACGGCGACGGTTCGTGGGGCGGACCGGGTGAGCAGATCTTCGATACGCAAAGCCTAGGGGTCGGGGACAATGTGCTCTCGTTCGATGTTCCGAATTACGCGCTCGCAGGGACGACCTATGCCCGATTCCGTTTGAGTACGGTCGGCGATCTGGGGGTGGGAGGCCTGTCTGCGGACGGCGAAGTCGAAGATTACGTGGTGACAATTGTGTCGCCAACAGCGGCCAGCGGACTATTCAGCGGTGGGAACGAAATTGACCCAGCTTCCGATTCCGCCAGAAGTGTCTTTCCGGCGGACATCGACGGCGACGGCGACATGGATGTGTTTAGCGCAGCCCGTTTTGACGACACGATTTCGTGGCACGAGAACGACGGGAGTCAAAACTTTACGGCGCACACCATCAGCACAACGGCCGACCGACCCGCCGGTCTGTTTGCCACGGACGTCGACGGCGACGGCGATATTGACGCCGTCAACGCGTCCAGTGGCGGTGACGCAATTGTCTGGTATGAAAATGACGGCAGCCAAAACTTTACAGCACATACGATGAGTACAGTGCCCGATGGGGCCGAGAGCGTGTTTGCAGTTGATTTGGACGGTGACGGCGACATCGACGTGCTGAGCGCGTCGATTAACGATGACAGGATTGCTTGGTACGAGAACGACGGTAGCCAGAACTTTATAGCACACACAATTACCACATCCGCCGATTTCGCCCTGAGCGTATTCGCGGCTGATGTGGATGGCGACGGCGACATGGATGTGCTCAGTGCTTCTACCGCTGACGACAAGATTGCCTGGTACGAAAACGATGGAAGCCAAAACTTCACCGCGCATACGATCAGCACATTCGCAGATGGTGCCAGGAGTGTCTTTGCGGCGGATGTGGACGGTGACGGCGACACCGACATCCTGAGTGCTGCGGGCGACTTCTTCGGCCAGGTCGCGTGGTACGAAAACGACGGGAGTGCAAACTTCACAACACACACGATTACCACGGCCGCTCGTGGAGCTGCCAGCGTATTTGCGGCTGACATCGACGGCGATGGCGACATCGACGTCGTTGTATTCGCAGGCCTTGATGAAAAGCACACTTGGTATCAGAACGACGGAAGTCAGAACTTTACCGAACACACGATTAGTACGGTCGGCTCCGGAGCTGCAATGGCGGCCGACATCGACGGCGACGGCGATCTTGATGTCCTCACCGCCACAAACACTTGGTACGAGAACGGGGCCACTCTCGATTTTGGTGACGCGCCGAGCCCGTACCCAGTGACATTTGCCGAGGATGGTGCTCGGCATGACCCAAGGGGCCCGACACTGGGCACCGAGCGCGACAGCGAAGCGGACGGCACACACTCTACCGGTGCCGATGCCGACGATTTGACCGGCGGACCCGATGACGAAGACGGCGTCGATTTCGACGTGCTTACTGCGGGGGAAATGGGGCATCAGATCGACGTTGCGGTGAGGAACGCAACTGTTGCCACCTATCTTGATGCATGGATCGACTTCGATGGGGATGGCGTTTGGGAGCCGTCCGAGAAAATTGCCGATGTTCAGCTTGTCGCCAACGGGGACTTCAATGCGGTTGTGTTCGACGTTCCGGCAGACGCGATTCCTGGTTACACCTATGCACGATTTCGTATCAGCACAGCAGGCCCCTTAGACTTACTCTCGCACGATCCGACCGGTCCGGCCGACGATGGCGAAGTGGAAGATCACCGCGTGCGAATTCAAAAGGCGAATGGAGCGACATACCAGGTTAACGGCTCGCAGTTGACAGTGCGCGGTACGGCGCTGCCCGATGATATCCTTGTGCAGAATAACGGTGGCGTTGTCGAAATCGTTGACGGCGGGACGGTGATTAATACCGGCGTGAATCTGGCGAGTTTGACGTCGATTCGCGTATTGGGAAATGACGGAGCCGATTTCCTGACACTCGATCCCTCTCTGGGAGCGATCACCGGGTTCCTGTTTGGCGAACGGGGAGATGACACGCTCACCGGCGGTGATGGGGGTGACGTGATCAACGGTGGGACGGGGAACGACATTCTTCTCGGTGGGGCCGGCGATGATGCGCTTTCCGGTTTGGACGGAGTCGATTCTTATGACGGCGGGGCTGACGATGACCGGTTGGCGGTCGACGCCGACGATACCTCGTTCCAGGGAGGGAGTGGTAAAGACACGTTAGATGCGACGGCTGCTGCGTCTGGCATTACGCTCGATATGGTGGCGACCGGTTTGGAAGTCTTCTTCGGGTCCGCCTTTGACGACATTGTGACCGCTGCCGGTTCTGCCGTGGCCGTGGAAATTCGGGGGAACGGCGGGAACGACATTCTCACCGGTGGAAACGCCGGCGATTTGATGTTCGGCGGAGACGGCGTCGACACGTTGACCGGCAACGACGGTAACGATTATCAAAACGGTGGCACGGGAGCCGACAACTATGATGCCGGCAATCATGATGACCGGATTGACTTTGAGGCGGGAGACGCTTCGATTCAAGCCGGTGCCGGAGAAGATACGGGCTCGGCAGCGGCTTCGGCGAGCCCCATCAATCTCAACATGATTACAACCGGCTTCGAGCGCATCATAGGAAGTGAGTTTAACGACATTGTCACGGCGGCCGGTGCGACGTTCAGCGTACGGATTGACGGGCGCGGGGGGAACGACACGATCACCGGCGGGAACGGCGTGCTGGAGAACATTCTCACCGGTGGTCCTGGTGACGACACCATCACAGGAGGGACGGGCGAAGACATCGCCAACGGCGGTCCGGGAGCGGACTCGATCAATACCGGCGACGCTCCCGACCGGATCGACTTCGACGAGAACGACACTTCGATACAAGGAGGTGCAGGGACCGACCTGGGGTTCGCAACGGCGGCCGGCACAGGCGTAAACATCGACATGGTGGCGATGGGGATCGAGGTGTTTTACGGTTCGCCGTTTGCCGACATCGTGACCGCCGCCGGCGCGACAGTCCCGGTTCAGATCAACGGCGAGGATGGGAATGACGATCTGACCGGCGGGAATCTGGCCGATGTGCTGCGCGGTGGAAACGACAACGACACGCTGGCGGGCGGCCCGGACGATGACGCCATGCTGGGTCAAGCGGGGGCCGACACGTTTGTCATTCAGGATAATGACTCGACCGATTTCAACGCCGGCGAAGGGGACGTGATCGTTTAGTGGAAACCGGGCGGACTTTTTTCTGGAATCGCGTCACCAAAGTAAAGTCGCCGAACACGATGTGAGGGGGTTGTTTTCACGAGTTTCTGGCCTAGAATGCCGCTGAAGCTGAGTTTCTGCGGCAGGCCTTGATGATGCTATCGGCTGGTTGCTGAGAACCGACGCCGGACCGAGTTATGACTGCTCGTGTCCAGGCTGGCAACTCCTGTGGCGAGTTGCGATTCCCCCATTACCACAGGATTCGCTGCGTTGGCCCCTTGGAATGTCTGCTAATCGAAGTCGGTTTTACGCCGAACCCCACAGGTTAGCAGAATTTGAGGCGAACGTTCGTAGGACCTGATAGGTATAGTGGGAAGAGACTGTTTGCCTGAAAGTGGCCCATTTTTCTCATGCCCGATTGGGCGAATTTAGCAGACCTAGGAAACCGGACCGTTCTGCGAATCGCAGGAACTTGCTAGAGCTGACTTGAGCAAGAAAGACGTGACTTTACCCCCAATTCGATTCGGAACGACCACATGCTGCGGAGTTGGATCCACGAACTGCTGTTTGCACGTTTGTTCAACAGCGATCGGCAGGCTCGCCGACGCGCGAATCGCCGGCGTGGTATTCGCTATTTCCGAGGTATCAACGCCCCCGAGATTCTGGAAGACCGCACGCTGCTCTCCAACATCGTTGCATCGGGAATCGACGCTCCCCGCGACTTTGCAGTCGTCGACCTGGATGGCGACGGAAATACCGATGTCGTCTCCGGTTCACTTGCAAACGGCCAATTGCTGTGGTTCGAAAATGACGGCAGCGGTTCGTTCACTCAGCATCTGATTCATACCGCCCCTTCGGGGATTCATGGCGTGGCTGTTGAAGATGTGGATGACGATAATGATATCGACATCGTGGTCGCATCGAATGCAGACAACACGGTTGCATGGTATGAAAACGATGGCAGCGAAAACTTCACGCGGCATGTCATAACAACAGCGGCATCGGATGTGCGTAGCGTCGCGGCTTCCGACTTAGACAACGACGGCGACATTGATGTTTTGAGTGCCTCTCAAGCGGATGATACCGTCGCGTGGTACGAGAATGACGGGTCGGAGAATTTCACTTCACACGTCATTAGCAATACCGTTGTTGAAGCGGTGAAGGTTAGGGTTGTAGACGTCAACGATGACGGTGACCTGGATGTCATCAGTGCCGGGGCGCGTGGAAACGTCATCAATTGGCATGAGAACGACGGCAGCGAAAACTTTACCAAGCATATTGTCGATGCGAATGCGCGAGAAGCATTGGATGTCAACGCTGTTGATCTCGACGATGATGGTGATGTCGATTTGTTGGGGGCTTCGTCTGACGACGACACGATTGCCTGGTATGAAAACGACGGCAGCGAGAACTTTACCAAGCATGTCGTATCCTCCACGTCGGACGGCGCGACATCGGTGAGCTTCCTCGATTTCGATGCGGACGGAGATATCGATATCCTGGGAACTTCGTTCTTCGATGACACCGTGGCCTGGTTTGAAAACGACGGCAGTGAGAACTTTACCGAGCGGAAGATCACACAGGTTGCGGACGGTCCGTTCGGAGTGCTGCCGGCCGATATCGACGGGCAATCGCGAACGGACCTCGTCTATTCCGCCTTTTTTGGCGATAGCATTCATTGGTTTGCGAATTTTCCCTTCGATTTCGGCGACGCGCCGGAACCGTATCCCGTTTTGCTTGAAGACGAAGGTGCACACCATGCAGCGACCGGCCCGACTTTGGGGGCGAATCGCGATGACGAACTCGACGGTGTTGAGTCGGCTAATGCCGATTCCGACGATACGACTGGTGTACCGGACGACGAAGACGGCATCACATTCGGCACGGTCCGGGTCAGCCAGTTGGATGCGACGGTAACCGTCAATGTTCAAAGCGCGCCGGGAGGTGCCAAGATCGATGCTTGGATCGACTTCAACCAGGACGGCTTTTGGGGTGGCCCGAACGAGCAAATCTTAGACAACGTGGATGTTGTCAACGGGAATAACGTGCTGATGTTTGACCTGCCGAATTGGGCGGTCGCCGGGACGACGTTTGCGCGATTTCGATTAAGTACCGCCGGCGACTTAGGCGTGCAGGGATTCGCAGCCGACGGCGAAGTGGAAGATCATTTGGTGACGATCACGCCTCCTGGCGGGGCAGGCGAAGTTTTCGGAATCGAACGCTCAATTAGCAGCGCTGCTTCTTCGCAAACAAAGCTGTACCCGGCGGACGTGGACGGCGATGGCGATCTCGATGTTATCTCCGGTACCTCTCTAAACGCCATTAACCCGAGAATTCTGTGGTACGAAAACGACGGTAGTCAGGGCTTTACTCAGCATACCATTGTCAGCCAGAGCACGAGTACATCCGGGACGAGCAGGATCACAGTCGTGGATTTTGATGGCGATGGGGATGTCGACATCGTCGGATACCGAGTTTCGGGTGTGGCCGTTGTGTGGCTCGAAAACGATGGCAGCGGTACGTTCACACAGAACACAGTGGGCGCGAGTGGGATTGTTCCTTCCGCGACCGTTGATGTGGACAATGACGGGGATCTTGATGTCATCGCTCCCGCTGATTTACCCGGACCGGGTGACGAGATTTCCTGGTTCGAGAATGATGGATCGCAATCGTTCGCGCAACAAGACGTCGGTACTTTCGATCCAAGCGTGACTTTTAATATTCCCGTCGATATGGATCGAGATGGCGACGTCGATTTACTGACACTCGATAGCAATTCGAGTTCCAGCATCCTGGTGTGGTACGAGAACGACGGATCCAACAATTTCACGGGGAATACGATCGGTTTGCCAACCGATCGCGCAACGCAAATAAGAGCAGTCGACTTCGATTCCGACGGCGACATGGATGTTGCTTTTACGTCGTTTCTGACAGACAGGATTGGTTGGTGGGAGAACGATGGGAGCCAATCGTTTACCGAGCAAGTCATCAGTACCACAACCAGTTCGCCGTCTGATTTCTTCGCCGGCGATTTAGATGGTGATCTCGATGTCGACCTGGTTATCCCGACCTCTGGCGATGGAGTGACCTGGTACGAAAACGACGGCAGCGAGAACTTTACTGTGCGACAGATCATTGGCGCAGCATCTGACTTTGCCTCAACCACTGCCGCCGACATCGATGGTGACGGGGACCTCGATGTGATGGCCGTTTCCAGTGACGACGACAAAGTCGTTTGGTTTGAGAACGTCGGGCTCGACTTCGGTGATGCACCTGCGTCGTATCCGGTAACGCTGGCGGAAGGTGGTGCCGCACATGGGAACTCCGGTCCCCGATTGGGGGCTGCACGAGATGAAGAAGCGGATGGCGTACACTCCGCGAATGCCGATGCCGACGATTTGGATGCTATTCCCGACGATGAAGATGGTGTGACATTCGGTTCGATGCAGGTTGGCGAGCTTGGGGCAACCGTGATGATCAATGTGCAGAATGCACCCACGGGTGCCCACGTCGATGCCTGGATCGACTTCGACGGCGACGGGCTGTGGGGGAGTGCCGGCGAACAGATTGCCGATACGTTCGCTGTTGTTAATGGCAACAATGTTCTTTCCTTCGACGTGCCGAGTTGGACCACATTTGGTTCGACGTATGCCCGCTTCCGCATTTCAGAAGATGGTGATCTGGGAGTGGGCGGCACGGTCAACAATGGCGAAGTCGAAGATTACCTGGTGTCGATCACACCGGCAGACGCGCCCGCGCTATACGGTGCGGCCAACTCGATCGGCACCAGCGGCACGCCGTTGGATTTCTTACCGGCTGACTTTGACCGGGACGGCGATCTGGACTTGCTGGCACTAGATGGCACGCGGCTATATATGTTCACGAACGACGGCAGCCAGAACTACACGCGACAGGATTTGCCGCTTTCGGACGGCATGATGGGGGCTGCCGATATCGATGGCGACGGTGATTTAGATGTCGTCGGTGCCGACCATGCCAGTAGTAATATTTACTGGTTGGAAAACTTGGGGGGGCAGACGTTTGCCAACCTGTCGCCGATCACAGGTAATTTTGTAGCCGCGCGCGATGTGTTCCCAGCCGACTTCGATTTCAACGGTGATATCGATTTGGTGATTGCCGCCGACTCACGTGTCAATCAGTACAACAACACGAACGAAGTCTTCACGGAAACGGTGATCACGACTTCCACATCGAACGCGACCGGTGTGTTTGTGGCGGACGTCGATGCGGATGGCAGCCTCGATGTTCTCCATTCTTCTTCTAACGACAATAAGATCGGGGTCAACGGAGTCTTTCAGTTCAACGCGACGGCAGCCCGCCGGGTTCATGCTGCCGATCTCAATTCGGATGGCGATGCGGATGTGATTTCCGTATCCGACAGCGGCATCATCTGGCAGGACGACGGCATGACGCATACGGTCACCGGCTCCCCAGCATACGACGTTGATGCCGCCGACGTCGACGGTGACGGCGACATGGATCTGGCGGTGGCGCTGCAGTCAACCATTGTGCTTTACTTGAACAACGGCGCAGGTGTCTTCAGCTCAACCGTTATCGAGAATGCGGCGGCCAACGAGCCATTGGTTGCATTTGCTGATGTCGATGGCGATGGTGGTTTGGATATTCTGGCGACATTGCCGGGCAACAGCTATGCCTGGTACGCCGCATCGGTGGAAATCGATTACGGCGATGCACCGGAATTTTATCCTGTGTTGAAAAGTGAAGACGGTGCCCGGCACTTTGCTGTCGGTCCGCGTTTGGGCGCGGAACGGGACATTGAACCGAATGGCGTGCACTCGGCCGGTGCCGATGCGGATGATTTGACCGGTGTGCCCGACGATGAAGACGGTGTCACCTTTGGAACGATCCAGGTCGGGGCGCTTGGTGCTCAAGTAACCGTAAATGTTCAGAACGCGCCCGCCGGGGCGAAACTCGATGCCTGGGTCGATTTCAACGGCGATGGTTCCTGGGGCGGGCCGGGCGAACAGATCGCCAGCAGTATTGCGGTTGTTAACGGCGCGAACGTGGTGATGTTCGATGTTCCTGCGACTGCAATATCCGGAACGACCTATTCCCGGTTTCGTTTAAGCACACCCGGTGATCTAGGTGTTAGAGGGGCGGCCGCGGACGGCGAGGTCGAAGATCACCAGGTGACGATTCTGTCGCCCACGTTGACGGCTGGTGTCTTCAGTACCGAAAACGAGGTTAATGAGGTTAATGATTACGCATTCGGTCCGACTGACGTGTTTCCCATTGATGTAGACGGCGATGGCGACGTGGACACCGTCGGCTCGTCATCGGGAGACGACAAGATCGCCTGGTACGAAAACGACGGAAGCGAGAGCTTTACTCAACACATCATCAGCACATCTGCCGACGCGGCCTCCAGCGTGTTTGCAATCGACGTCGATGGGGATGGAGATATCGACGTTCTCAGCGCCTCGCGCGATGACGACAAGATCGCCTGGTACGAAAACGATGGAAGCGAAAACTTTACGACGCACACGATCAGCACGGCCGCCGATTCGGCCCGCAGTGTGTACGCGATCGATGTGGACGGGGATGGCGACATCGACGTGCTGAGTGCCTCGCTGTCCGACGATAAGATCGCCTGGTACGAAAACGACGGTAGCGAGAACTTTACCGAGCACACGATTAGCACTTCGGCCGATGCGGCCCAAAGCGTGTTTGCAGTGGACATCGACGGCGACGGGGATATCGACGTACTGAGCGCGTCGTACGCGGACACCACAATTGCCTGGTACGAAAACGACGGAAGCGAGAATTTTACGTTTCACCTCGTCGGTCACAACTTTGGCCCCATAGCTGTGTACGCAGAGGATGTCGACGGCGACGGCGACATGGACGTGCTCAGCGCCTCGATGCGAACTGCCACGATCGCCTGGTACGAAAACGACGGCAGTCAAAACTTTACGACGCACACGATCAGTCGGAATACCGGATATTTCTCCTACAGTGTTGATGCCGCGGACGTGGACGGGGATGGCGATATCGACGTCATCAGTTCAGCAGCGTCCAATGATGGGCTATTTTGGCATGAGAACGACGGTAGTGAGAACTTCACCACTCACCGGATCAATAACCCAGATATTATTAGTGCCCAGAGCGCCGTTGCGGCCGATATCGATGGCGACGGTGACATTGATGTCACAGCGGCGTCGATTCTCGGTGTGATCTGGTACGAGAATGATGGCAGCGAAAACTTTGCGGGACACTTTCTCTCAAACAGAGTTGAGGGGCCGAAAAGTACTGTCGCGGCAGATGTGGACGGTGACGGCGATCTGGATGTGGTCAGTGCATTCGAAGATGACAACAAGATTGTCTGGTACGAGAATGACGGCAGTCAAAAGTTTACGGAGCACGTGATCAGCACGGCCGCCATTTCGGCTCAAGGCGTGTTCGCAGTGGACGTCGATGGTGACGGCGACATCGATGTGCTCAGCGCATCGGAGGACGACGACAAGATCGCCTGGTATGAGAATGACGGCAGCGAAAACTTCACGACGCATACGATCAGCACTGACGCCGACAGCGCCAGAAGCGTCTTTGCGGCTGACGTCGATGGCGACGGCGATCTGGATGTGCTAAGCGCATCGTCGCGTGACGACAAAATCGCCTGGTACGAGAACGACGGCAGTCAAAATTTTGCAGTACGAAACATCACCACCGACGCAAATGGGGCCTACAGCGTATTTGCGGCGGACGTGGACGGTGACGGAGATATTGACGTTCTAAGTGCCTTGCGCGACGACGACAAGATTGCGTGGTATGAAAACGATGGGAGTGAAAACTTCACGCACCACACGATTACCACGTCTGCTGATGGGGTTAGAAGCGTCATTGCGCTGGATGTCGACGGCGACGGTGATATTGATGTGCTCAGTGCATCACCGGGCGACGACAAGATCGCCTGGTATGAGAACGACGGAAGCGAGAACTTTACGACGCACACGATCAGCACATCGGCAGATTCTGTGCTTAGTGCATTTGCGGCGGACTTAGACGGCGACGGCGATACCGACGTGCTTAGCGCGTTTTCTCCGTCAGCTTCTCCCAACACAGTTGCCTGGTACCAAAACGATGGGAATGAGAACTTTGCGCTACAAACGATCAGCACGAACGCGATTGGGGCCGAGTATGTTTTTGCAGCCGACTTCGATGACGACGGTGATCTGGACGTTGTCAGCGGTGCTGTCCTCGATAACATGATCGGGTGGTACGAGAATACGGAAGTGAACCTCGACTTTGGCGATACGCCGGAACCGTATCCCACATTGCTCGCTGAGAACGGGCCACGACACTTCGTGATTGGCCCCCGCCTTGGTGTCGAACGGGATGACGAAGCGGACGGCGTGCACTCAGCGGGTGCCGATGCCGACGATTTGACCGGTGTCCCCGACGACGAAGACGGCGTAGCCTTGGGGGCGATCCAAGTCGGCGCGCTTGATGCTCAAGTCACCGTCACCGTGCAGGATGCACCTGCCGGGGCCAAGCTCGATGCCTGGATCGACTTCAACGGCGATGGCAGCTGGGGCGGACCGGGAGAGCAGATCGCCTCCAGTCTTGCCGTCGTTAACGGCGCGAACGTGGTGATGTTCGATGTACCGGCCATTGCGATTTCCGGCACGACCTATGCCCGGTTCCGTTTGAGCAGTGCTGGCGGGCTGGGTGTGACCGGTGGGGCGGCTGACGGCGAAGTCGAAGACCACCAAGTCTCAATCGTCACACCGGCGGCGGCGAGCGGCCTCTTCGTCGGTCCGCATACCGTTAGCACCAATGCCGATGAGGCCCGTAGTGTCATTGCGGCGGACGTGGACGGTGACGGCGACATGGATATGCTCAGCGCATCGGACAATGACAACAAGATTGCCTGGTACGAGAACGATGGCAGTCAAAACTTCACGCTTCACACGATCAGCACGGCCGCCAATTCCGCCAAAAGTGTCTTCGCAGTCGATGTGGATGGCGACGGCGATATCGACGTGCTCAGCGCGTCGAACAACGATGACAAGATTGCCTGGTACGAGAACGACGGCAGCCAGAACTTCACGCTCCACACCATTAGCATGAGTGCCAACGGCGCCTTTAGCGTGTTTGCGGCCGATGTGGATGGCGACGGCGACACCGACGTGCTCAGCGCGTCCCGCTACGATGACAGGATCGCCTGGTACGAAAATGATGGCAGTGAAAACTTCACGGCGCACACCATTAGCACTGTAGCCGATGGGGCCAGAAGTGTCTTTGCTTCAGATGTGGATGGTGATGGCGACATCGACGTGCTCAGCGCGTCCCGGTATATCGACACCATTGCCTGGTACGAGAACGACGGCAGTCAAAACTTCACGACGCACACCATCAGCACGGCGGCCGATGCGGCTTATAGTGTGTTCGCGGCCGACGTGGATGGAGACGGCGATACGGACGTTCTCAGCGCGTCACTTGGTGATGAAGTTGCCTGGTACGAGAACGACGGCAGCGAGAACTTTACGCTCCACATCATCAGCACAGCTGCCGATTCCGCCAGAAGTGTGTTTGCGGCTGACGTGGATGGCGACGGCGACACCGATGTGCTTAGCGCGTCCGGGTATGACGACACGATCGCTTGGTATGAGAACGACGGCAGTGAGAACTTTACGTCCCACACCATCAGCACGACTGCTGATTCCGCCAGAAGTGTGTTTGCAGCTGACGTGGATGGCGATGGCGATTTGGACGTGCTCAGCGCATCTCAAGATGACGATAAGGTCGCCTGGTACGAGAACCTGACCACTGTCGATTTTGGTGATGCGCCCTTACCATACCCGGTGACCCTGGCAGAAAATGCAGCGGGACACGGGAATACCGGTCCCAGCTTGGGGCCGAATCGCGATGACGAAGCGGACGGTGTGCATTCCGCAAATGCCGATGCCGATGACCTCACCGGCGTGCCCGACGACGAAGATGGCGTGACGTTTGGTACGATTGCGGTCGGGGCCCTGGATGCCCAGGTGACCGTCAATGTGCAGAATGCACCGGGAGGAGCCCTGCTCGATGCCTGGATTGATTTCAACCAGGACGGCAATTGGGGCGGACCTGGGGAACAGGTCGCCGCCAGTTTAGCCGTTGTTAACGGCAACAACGTCGTCATGTTCGATGTGCCGGCTTCCGCGATTTCCGGAACGACCTTTGCAAGGTTCCGCCTGAGTAGTGCCGGAGGACTCGGAGTGCTTGGTTTGGCTTCCGATGGCGAGGTTGAAGACCACGTGCTCACCATCGGGCCGGCGATGATGTCGTCCGCTTACTACAGCGGCCAAAATGTCATTAGCAACACGGCTGATGCCGCGGTCGCGGTGGCCACCGCCGACCTTGATGGAGACGGCGACCTGGATGTCCTTAGCACTTCCCTGGTCGATGACACGATCGCCTGGTACGAAAACGATGGATCGCAAAACTTCACAAGACACGTCGTGGGAACGAACTCCGACGGTCCCTTTAGCGTCCAGCCGATCGACGTGGATGGTGACGGCGATCTCGATCTGGTGACGGCGTCGCAATACGACAACCGCATCGCCTGGTACGAGAACGACGGTTCTCAGAGTTTCACGCAGCACACCGTCAGCACGGCTTCACTCGGCCCTCGTAGCGCCGTCGCATTTGACATGGACGGCGACGGGGATATCGACATCGCCAGCGCTTCGCGAAATGACGACACGATTGCCTGGTACGAGAACGACGGCCACCAGAACTTCACGAGGCACGTCGTAACCACGACGGCCAATTCGGCCCGGAGCGTGTTCGCTGCCGACGTCGACAGCGACGGCGACATGGACCTGCTCAGCGCGTCCTTCGATGACGACACAATCGCCTGGTACGAGAACGACGGTAGCCAGAACTTTACCAAGCATCCAATTAGCACGAGTGCCGACATGGCCCGTCGGGTCATCGCAGTCGACATGGATGGCGACGGCGACATGGATGTCGTTAGCAGTTCGCAGGGAGACAACAAGGTTGCCTGGTACGAAAACGATGGCAGCCAGAACTTCACCGAACATATCGTCAGCAGCGTGGTGAATGCTCCGATCGGCATTGCCGCTTCTGACATCGACGGAGACGGAGACATGGATGTCGTCGCTGCGGCGTTTAGCAGTAATGCGATCATTGCGCTCCTCAATGACGGCAATCAGAACTTCACGCCGTCGGTCGTTAACAATTCCGCGGCCGGCGCGTTCGGTGTGGCCGTGGGGGATGTCGACAGCGATGGAAAACTCGATCTGCTCAGCGCGTCGTTCAACGATGACAAGATCGCCTGGTACCAAAGTATCATTGCTGCGCCGACCGGTGTGACGTTCTCCCTGAGCGGTAGTCAGTTGATTGTGCGCGGGACCGGCGTTGCCGACCGCATCACCGTGCAAAACAATGGTGGCGTCGTGGAAATCTTGGATGGTGATACGCCAATCAACACGGCCATCAACCTGGCGAGTCTGACTTCGATCCGCGTATTGGGGAACAATGGAAACGACAGCCTGACGCTCGACACGTCTCTGGGAGCGATTGCCGGTGTCCTATTTGGCGAGGTGGGAGACGACATTCTCATCGGCGGCGACGGCGGCGACGTCGTCAACGGCGGTACGGGGAACGACATTCTGCTGGGTGGCGATGGCAATGATGCCCTATCCGGTTTGGATGGAGTCGATGCTTATGACGGGGGTGCAGACGATGACCGCTTGGCCATTGACGCCGACGATAACTTGCTCCAAGGGGGCAGTGGACGCGACACGTTAGATGCGACCGCGGCGGCGTCCGGCATTACGCTCGACATGGTGGCGACCGGATTGGAAGTCTTCTTCGGCTCGGAATTCGTCGACAATGTCACAGCAGAGAGGTCGACAGTCGCGGTGGAACTGCGCGGAAACGGTGGGAACGACATCCTCAGGGGGGGAGACGCCAACGATTTGATGTTCGGCGGGAACGGTGACGACACCTTGACCGGCAATGACGGTGCGGATTATCAAAACGGCGGCGCGGGCGCCGACAATTACGACGCCGGCAATGATGATGACCGGATTGACTTTGAAGCGGGCGATGCCTCGATTCAAGCCGGCCCCGGGGAAGATACCGGTGCGGCGTCCAGTTCGCCGACAGGAATCAACCTCAACATGGTCACAACCGGTTTCGAGCGGCTGATTGGGAGTGAGTTGAACGACATCATCACGGCGGCAGGTGCGACGTTCAGCGTTCGCATCGATGGTCGTGGTGGGAACGACACAATTACGGGCGGAAATGCATTATTCGATAATATTCTTTCCGGCGGTATTGGGAATGACACGATCGTCGGGGGGACTGGCAGCGATAACGCCAACGGCGGTCCGGGCGCGGATTCGCTAACGACCGGTGATGGGGACGACCGGATCGACTTCGACGAGAACGATACGACAATTCAAGGGGGGGCTGGAACCGACGAAGGATTCGCGACCGCTGCCGGAACTGGCGTGAACATCGACATGGTGGCGTCGGGACTGGAGGTCTTCTATGGCTCGCCGTTTGCCGACATCGTGACCGCTGCCGGCTCGACGGTCGTCGTCCAGATCAATGGCCAGGATGGGAATGACGATCTCACCGGCGGGAATCTGGCCGACGTGCTACGCGGCGGCAACGACAATGACATTCTGGCGGGTGGTCCGGATGACGATGCCATGTTGGGTCAAGCGGGGGCCGACACGTTTGTGATCCAGGACAATGACTCCACCGACTTCAACGCCGGCGAAGGCGACGTGTTGGTTTAGTTCGCTGGCCAAAAACTTGGTACCCCTGGGCCTGCAAACGCAACGCCAGCGACGAAGCACTTTTTCCGTCGATCGCCGGCGATTGCAGAAGAACTTTAGCTGCCGAGTTCGCGCGTATTTTTGTGGACCGTACAGGTGGTCACTGGATGAGATCTCAGCTGCCGCATCGCCGGATCCGCCCTGCAGTCGCCGCTCGCTCTGAGGAAACAAGGAGACTCGTTCCGTGAAAGGCTGCGAGAAGGGCGAATTGACGGGATTTACCGGCAATTGCGGCTGATATTGTGACGAATTGCAATAACTGCTTATACTCCCGCCGTTTAATTCCATCACCATTCTTCAGCTCGTCGGAACGGATGCCCATGCTTGGAGAAACAACAAGGCCGTCAAGCATTAACCCACAAGATGGGGAGACAGATGTGCCACCTGGCACATCGCAGCGCTTGGGATGGCGTTGGCTGCTGGAACCGGAATTCGCGCTGCTGATCGTGGTCGTGCTCAGCATCTATTTTTCCCGGATTACGTCACCCAACTTACGTGGCGAAGAAATGCGCCGCGGGCAGGTCGCCGTCGAGATGATTGAAACCGGCGAATGGATCGTGCCTCAGATCCAAAGGCAGGTTTATTTGAGCCGACCTCCGTTGCAGAACTGGCTAATTGGATTGCTGGGGCTGGCACGCGGCGCGGTTGACGAAGTGGCCATCCGGTTGCCGTGCGTGCTGGCGATCTTGTTGACGTCGGTGCTTGTCTACGGATTTGCCCGTGGCTTCATGACAGCTGCGGGTTCGCTCGTGTCGGCGTTGGCCTTTGCCACGATGGGACAAGTCTTAGAACTGGGGCGGCTGGGCGAAACCGAGGCGATATTCACTCTGGTCGTATCAGGTTCGCTGTTAGTCTGGCGCTGGGGAGACGTTCATGGTTGGCCGCGCGCGGCAACGTGGGGCGCAGCGTACGTATTTGCCGCTTTGGCTACGCTCTCCAAAGGGCCGCAAGGGTTAGTTTTCTTTGCCGGGCCGATCGGTGTGTACCTTGTTTTCACACGACGATGGCGCGAGCTGATTTCATGGCCACACTTTGCGGGATTGGCCGTTTTCGCGGCAGTTTTCGGGGCTTGGCAAATTCCATATTCTTCGCAAGTCGGAGGTCAGGCGTCGCAGGGGATCCATGTGAACATGGTGGCGATGCGTTTTGCCGATACGAGTTGGGGGACGTTTTTCAGTCACCTTGTGGAATACCCCGTCGAAGTGGTCGTTTGCCTGTTGCCTTGGTCGATCTTTTTGTCGGCGTATTTTTTCCCCAGCTTTTGGAAAATGCTGGGCGATCGTAAATCGACGGTTAATTATCTTCTGTGTTGCGTGGCGGTCACCTTTCCGATGTGTTGGTTAGTGCCCGGTGCCAATACGCGTTACTTCATGCCTCTTTATCCTTGTTTCGCGGTGCTGATCGGTATCTCCGTCGAGCAGTGCTGGAACGTTGCAACGACCGCGGATTGGCATCACTCCTGGCGGCGTTACATGTCGGGAGTTGCGGTCGGAATGGTGCTGCTCGGGATCGGCGTGCTGTTGACTGGGTTCGTGTCGGCGTGGCCGCGAATAGCACAGCCTGTGGGATTCGCCGTCGTTTTCGCCGTCTTGTCGTGCTTGTTAGCCAGAGTATGCTGGTGGTCCTCGGATTCCGCCACACGCCTCAAACGGTGCGCTGGGGCGACAGCAGTCGCCTTATTTATGGGCCTGTTCTACGTCGGTGTGATTACCAATGTGTTAATTCAAAATAGCAATAACACCGAACAGCAAATGGCCGAACTAAAACGGCAAATCCCCGAAGAAGCACAAATGGTGAGCATTGGTCTGACGGATAACGTCTTTACTTATTACTTCGGCAAACCGATCGAAGTTATCGATCCGGCGCAGGTTTCGCAGACACTACCGCGCGAAGCTGAGTATTTTTGCTTCAACCAGTTCTACGAACCATTGGCATCTCAGCTCGACTTTCCGTGGAAGAAGATTGCCACGATCTCGTGTGAACGGAACCAGATGGAGTCGCCGGTTCGTGTCGTCGTTGTCGCCCGCCGATTGGATAATCGTGTGGCGAACGCCGAAACTTCTGATCGCCGCTAAGACCTGCTATCAGGCGACTCGAACGAAGCTTCGAGGTTTGGTCAGGCAAGATTCGATCGCATTCGAACGCGACGCTACGTCGATATCGAACTGACGGCTGGCGCGGGTAATGTGCGGAATTGCCAGGGGAGGTACGCCTAAGAGTCACTGCGTTGCTCGGAGATTTGCTGTGCGGCGTGCCGTGTCATTCCGCTGCGAATTTAGCACGACTATCGAGGCAAATAGGATGGAAAATCGGGGCGCGCATCCTGTATTCTGAATGGACATTTTTGCCCATGATTGGCAATTCCCAGGCCACCTTTGCGTCGATGGATCATCGAGTTGCTTTTTTCGAGGCTTACAAGAAGCCATCGGAAAGCGCGGCGGCTTGCTTTTGACTGTCTCGATCCGGAGACACCAAGCGGAGTCGATTGGTCAGACATGGGAGAGATTCAGGCGCAGGTGGCGGCGATATTCGGGAAAGATTCCGCTACCGATTCGGCCGAAAGGTCGATACGACGACGGCGCGAAAACACTTGGCACTGGAAGCGACGACATCGACGCGGCTATTGCTTAAGTCGCTTTATTCACAATTCGGCAGGCGGCCTCAACCACCACAATAAGCCTAAGGCAGAAGCATGCTGCTGAAATCGTGGATATCGCTGTTCAGGCAGTCTCTGCGGCGCAGAATGTTCCGAAGTTGTATTCGGCGTCCGTATCGAAGTCGGCGAAGGCGAATTCTACGGTTCGCGCCGCTTGTTGTCACAACCAACATGGCCAAAGCTGCCGAAGTGCTTGAAGACAGGACGTTGCTGGCGGCGGACTTCGGCGATGCACCAGAACCTTATCCCGTGACAATGGCCGAAGGTGGAGCCGAGCACACGGCAACCGGCTTGACACTCGGCGCGACCCGCGACATGGAAGGCGACGGAGCGCATTCCGCCAACGCCGACGGGGATGGCGCTGACGAAGATGGTGTAACATTCGGCACGATTCAAGTCGGGGCACTCGATGCGACGGTGAGCGTCGATGTGCAGGGCGCGGCCGGATTGCTCGATGCGTGGATCGACTTCAACGGGGATGGAAGTTGGGGCGGGCCGGGGGAACAGATTTTCGATTCGCATAGTGTGAGCACCGGCAACAACGGGCTGACGTTCGATGTGCCGAGTTACGCCGTCGCGGGAACGACGTATGCCCGGTTCCGGCTGAGCACGGCCGGCGATTTGGGCGTCACCGGCGCGGCTGCGGACGGTGAGGTCGAAGATTACCAAGTGACGATCACCAATCCCGGCACAGCTTCTGGTATTTTTGGAAGTCAGAACACGATCACCACGGGCGCTAACTCAGCCAGAAGTGTATTTGCTGCGGATGTGGATGGAGATGGCGATATCGATGTCCTTAGCGCCTCGGCAGTTGACGATACGATCGCCTGGTACGAGAACGGCGGCGCAAACTTCACCTCACACACGATCAGCACGACTGCCGATGGAACGTCAGCCGTGTTTGCGGCCGACGTGGATGGCGACGGCGATATGGATGTTCTCAGTGCGTCGCGCGATGACGATAGAGTTGCTTGGTACGAGAACGACGGAAGTCAGAACTTTACGACGCACACGATCAGCACGGCGGCCGATGGGCCCTACAGCGTGTTTGCGGCGGACATGGACGGCGACGGCGATATCGACGTCCTCAGCGCATCGACAGATGACGACACGATTGCCTGGTTCGAAAACGATGGCAGCGAGAACTTCACAGCGCATACGATCAGCACAAACGCTGACTTGGCTTCGAGTGTGTTTGCGGCAGATGTGGACGGGGATGGCGACATCGATGTGCTCAGTGCGTCCTACCATGACAACAAAATCGCCTGGTACGAGAATGATGGCAGTCAGAACTTCACGACACACACGATTAGCGTGTCCGCCAGCGCGGCCATTAGCGTGTTTGCCACCGACGTGGATGCCGATGGCGATATCGATGTGTTGAGTGCATCTTCGTTCGACAACAAGATTGCCTGGTACGAGAACGACGGCAGTCAGAATTTCACGGCGCATACGATCAGCACCGCTGCCGTTTTCGCCACGAGTGTATTTGCGGCAGATGTGGATGGCGATGGTGATCTCGATGTGCTCAGTGCGTCGTTCGCCGACGATAGAATTGCGTGGTACGAGAACGACGGCAGCCAGAACTTCACAACCCACACGATCACCACGGCGGCTGATGGGGCGCAAAGTGTGTTTGCGGCAGACATCGACGGTGACGGAAACTTGGATGTCCTCAGCGCATCGCGCAATGACAATTCGATCGCCTGGTACGAGAACTTCAGCTCTGTGGACTTTGGCGATGCGCCGAACCCCTACCCGGTGACGCTTTCTGAAAACGGCGCGTATCACCAGGCTTCCGGACCACTTTTAGGATTGAATCGCGATTCAGAGGTAGACGGCGTGCATTCCGCCGGCGCCGACTCCGATGACATGACTGGTTCGCCAGACGACGAAGATGGTGTGACGTTCGGGACGATTCAAGTCGGCGCGCTCGATGCCACCGTCACGGTCAGCGTACCGGGTGTGGCAGGAATGCTTGATGCGTGGATCGACTTCAACGGCGACGGCAGTTGGGGCGGACCGGGGGAGCAGATCTTCGATAGTCACTCCGTTGACACTGGCGATCACATGCTGACCTTTGACGTCCCGAGTTCTGCCATCGCGGGGACGACATATGCCCGTTTCCGATTCAGCACGGCCGGCGACTTGGGGGTGAGCGGCGCGGCTGCCGACGGCGAAGTGGAAGACTACCTGGTCACGATTGTTCCCCCTGGGGCGGCCACCGGACAATTCGGCAACCAAAACACAATCAGCACTTCAGCTGACGCAGCGTTTAGCGTGTTTGCGGCAGACGTGGACGGCGACGGTGACTTGGATGTGCTGAGCGCGTCATACAATGACGACGCGATCGCCTGGTACGAGAATGATGGTAGCCAGAACTTCACGTCGCATGATATCAGTACTGCGGCCGATGGTGCCCGAGTCGTGTTCGCGGCGGACGTGGATGGCGACGGTGACATGGATGTATTGAGCGCCTCGCGTTTCGACAACAAAATCGCCTGGTACGAGAATGATGGCAGTCAGAACTTCACGGCGCACACGATTACCACCGCCGCGACCGACGCGTTTAGCGTGTTTGCGGTGGACGTGGATGGCGACGGCGATATCGATGTGCTCAGCGCATCGTTCAATGACGATAAGATTGCCTGGTACGAGAACGACGGCAGCCAAAACTTCACAGCTCACACAATTTCCACCGCCGCGGACGAGGCGTTTAGCGTGTTTGCAGCCGACGTGGATGGCGATGGCGATATGGACGTCCTCAGTGCGTCCCGCAGTGACGATAAAATTGCTTGGTACGAGAACGACGGCAGCCAGAACTTCACCACGCATACGATCACTACCGCGGCCGACGGGGCGGTCGATGTATTTGCCACCGACGTCGATATCGATGGCGATATCGATGTGCTGAGCGCCTCGGTGTTTGATGACAAGATTGCTTGGTACGAGAACGACGGGAGTGAAAACTTTACTTCCCACACAATAAGCGTTGCAGCAAATGGTGCCTTCAGCTTATTCGCAGCCGATATGGATGGCGATGGCGATATTGATGTGCTGAGCGCTTCGGCCACCGATGACAAAATCGCCTGGTACGAGAACGACGCCAGCGAAAACTTCACGGCCCACACGATTACCACGGCCGTTGAGAACGCGAGAAGTGTCTTCGCAGCCGATGTTGACGGTGATAGCGATTTGGATGTGCTCAGCGCATCGTTCGTCGATGACAGAATCGCCTGGTATGAGATGGCCGATCTCGACCGCGATTTCGGCGATGCACCGGCGCCTTATCCCACTTTGTTTTCGGAAAATGGAGCCCGACACGAACCGACCGGGCCGACACTCGGTGCAAGCCGAGACAGTGAGCGTAACGGGACGCATTCTGCGAATGCCGATTCGGACGGCGCTGATGAAGATGGTGTAACGCTTGGGGCGGTTCGCGTTGGTGTGCTCGATGCGTCGGTGACTGTCAACGTGCAAGGGGGAACGGGCAACCTCGATGCCTGGATCGACTTTAACGGCGACGGCAGTTGGGGCGGCCCTGGGGAGCAGATTTTCGATTCGCAAAGTGTCAACACCGGCGACAACATCCTGATGTTTGACGTGCCGAGCTTTGCTATTGCCGGGACAACCTATGCCCGGTTCCGACTGAGTACGGCAGGCGATTTAGGCGTCACCGGTGCAGCTGCTGACGGCGAAGTCGAAGACTACCAGGTGAAAATCACTGCACCTGGGGCAGGCAGCGGCAGCTTTAGCGGCAAGAACACGATCAGCCTGGCCGCTGATGGGGCATACAGCGTATTTGCGGCTGATGTCGACGGCGATGGCGATACCGATGTCCTCGGCGCGTCGGCCAATGACGATACCATCGCCTGGTACGAGAACGACGGCAATCAGAACTTCACTTCTCACGTCATCACGGTCTCCGCCGATGGAGCCTACAGTGTGTTCGCGGCGGATGTGGACGGCGACGGCGATATCGACGTGCTCAGCGCGTCTCGCTTTGACAACAGAATCGCCTGGTACGAAAACGACGGCAGCCAGAACTTTACGGCCCATACCATCACCAATCTCGCCGCCGGCGCCAGAAGTGTATTCGCGGCGGATATGGATGGCGACGGTGACATCGATGTACTCAGCGCATCCAGCTTCGACGACCAGATCGCCTGGTACGAGAACGACGGCAGTCAAAACTTCATTCCCCATAGCGTTTCCACGGCCGCGGATGGCGCAAGAAGCGTGTTCGCGGCCGACGTGGATGGCGACGGCGATTTGGATATCCTCAGCGCATCTCCCGATGACGATACGATTGCCTGGTACGAAAACAACGGGAGCCAGAACTTTGCGCTCCATACGATTAGCGTTGCGGCTGCTGGGGCCAATAGCGTTTTGGCCACAGACATGGATGGCGACGGCGACATTGATGTGCTCAGCTCGTCGTCCAACGACGACCAAATCGCGTGGTACGAGAATGATGGCAGTCAAAACTTCACACTCCACGCGATCAGCATGGCCGCCGATGGGGCCCGAAGCGTGTTTGCGTCGGATGTGGACGGTGACGGCGATATGGACGTGCTCAGCGCGTCATCCAACGACAACAAGATTGCCTGGTACGATAACGACGGCAGTCAGAACTTCATGGTGCACACAATCAGCGCGTCTGCCAACGGGGCCTATGGCGTGTTCTCGGCAGACGTCGACGGGGATGGCGACCTCGACGTGCTGAGCGCATCGTTCACCGACAACGAGGTCGCTTGGTACGAGAATATCGACCTGAACCTTGATTTCGGCGATGCGCCAGAGCCGTATCCCACTTTGTTTTTCGAAAATGGAGCCCGCCACGAACCGACTGGACCGACGCTCGGTGCAAATCGCGACAGCGAACGTGATGGCACACACTCGTCCGCTGCGGATTCGGATGATTTAACCGGTTCGCCCGACGATGAAGACGGCGTGACGTTCGGCGTGATCCAGGTTGGGGCACAAGATGCCGCGGTAACAGTCAATGTGCAAGGAGCTGCTGGGCTATTGGACGCCTGGATCGACTTTAACGGCGACGGTTCGTGGGGGGGACCGGGGGAACAGATCTTTGATAGTCATAGCGTCAGCACTGGCGACAACGCGCTGACATTCGATGTGCCCAGTTTTGCGGTTGCGGGCACCGCGTATGCCCGGTTTCGGCTCAGCACGGGAGGCGATTTGGGCGTCTCCGGGGCGGCTTCCGACGGCGAAGTCGAAGATTACCAGGTCACGATCTTGCCACCCGCGGCAGCGACCGGCAATTTCAGCGGTGAGAATACAATCAGCACTTCCGCCGACACGGCCCAGGATGTGTTCGCTGCTGATGTGGACGGCAACGGCGACATCGACGTGCTTAGCGCTTCGTTGCTTGACAACAGAATCGCCTGGTACGAGAACGACGGCAGTCAAAACTATACGGCGCACACGATCAGCACGGCCGCCAATTCAGCCTTTACCGTGTTTGCAGCAGATGTGGACGGCGACGGCGATATGGACGTACTCAGCGCGTCGCAAGGTGATAGCAAGATTGCCTGGTACGAGAACGATGGCAGTCAAAACTTCACGGCGCACACAATCAGCACTTCCACGTCCGGCGCGAGAAACGTGCTTGCGGTCGACGTGGACGGCGACGGTGATATCGACGTGCTCAGCCAATCCGGATCGAATCGCGAGATCGTATGGTACGAAAATGACGGAAATCAAATTTTTACCGTACACACGATCAATACTTCCGCCAACGGAGCGAGGGGCGTGTTTGCGGCGGATGTGGACGGTGACGGCGATCTGGATGTCCTCAGCGCCTCCTACAATGACGATAAGATTGCCTGGTACGAGAACGACGGCAGCCAGAACTTTACAGCGCACACGATCACGACTGCTGCCGACTTTGCCTACAGCGTGTTTGCGATTGACGTCGACGGGGATGGCGACCTGGACGTCCTTAGTGCATCAAGCGGTGACGGCAAGGTCGCCTGGTACGAGAATGACGGCAGCCAGAAGTTTACAGCGCACACGATCACGACTGCCGCCGTTGGAGCCCACAACGTATTTGCAGCCGACGTGGACGGCGACGGCGATATCGACCTAGTGAGTGCGTCTCGTGTGGACGACAAGATCGCCTGGTACGAAAACGACGGCAGTCAAAACTTCACGACCCACACGATCACCACGGCCGCTGACGGCGCTAGCAGTGTCTTTCTGGCCGATTTGGATGGCGACGGAGATTTCGACGTGCTCAGTTCGTCAACCTATGACGACAAAATCGCCTGGTATGAGAATGACAACCTGGATCTCGACTTTGGCGATGCACCCGCGCCGTATCCCACTTTGTTTTTCGAGAATGGTGCCCGCCACGAACCAACTGGGCCGACTCTTGGAGCAAACCGCGACAGCGAACGCGACGGTACGCACTCCACTGCCGCCGATGCCGATGACACAACTGACTTGCCCGATGATGAGGATGGTGTGACCTTTGGTGTGATTCAGGTCGGCGCGCTCGATGCGATGGTCACAGTCAACGTGCAAGGCTCGGTCGGGCAGCTCGATGCCTGGGTCGATTTCAACGGCGACGGTTCGTGGGGCGGGCCGGGGGAACAGATCTTCGACAACCTCGGTGTCAATACCGACGATAACTTCCTGATGTTTGATGTGCCAAGCTTTGCAGTGGCGGGGACCACGTATGCCCGGTTTCGGCTCAGCACGGCGGGCGATCTGGGCATCGGCGGGAACGCTGTGGACGGTGAAGTGGAGGATTACCAGGTCACAATCATTCCGCCGGCTGCAGCGACCGGTATTTTCAGCAGCCAGCAGACGATCAGTACGGCCGCCGACGGGGCCCACAGCGTGTTCGCGGCCGACGTGGACAGTGACGGCGATATGGACCTGCTCAGCGCGTCGCTAGGCGACGACAAGATCGCGTGGTACGAGAATGACGGCAGTCAAAACTTCACGGCCCACACCGTTAGCACCGCAGCCGTTGGTGCCATTAGCGTGTTTGCGGCCGACGTGGACGGTGACGGCGATTTGGACATAGTCAGCGCTTCCTACACTGACGACAAAATCGCCTGGTATGAGAACGATGGCAGTCAGAACTTTACAGCCCATACGATCAGCACGGCCGCCGACGGGGCCTTTAGTGTGTTTGCAGCCGATGTGGACGGCGATGGAGACATGGACGTACTCAGCGCGTCGTCAGGTAACGACAACGTCGCCTGGTATGAAAACGACGGCAGCCAGAACTTTACAGCCCACACGATCAGTATCGCCGCCGATGGAGCTACCAGTGTCGTTGCGGCGGACGTGGACGGCGACGGCGACCTGGATGTGCTCAGCGCGTCAGGAGGTGACAACAAAATCGCCTGGTACGAAAACGACGGCATTCAAAACTTCACAGCCCACACCATCACCACGGCTGCCACCGGGGCCGTGAGTGTGTTTGCGACGGACGTGGACGGTGACGGCGATTTGGATGTCCTCAGCGCATCCTACACTGACGATGCGGTCGCCTGGTACGAGAACGACGGAAGTCAGAACTTCACGACCCACACGATCAGTACTTCCGCGATCGGGGTTAGAAGCATATTTGCAGCAGACGTAGAGGGCGACGGCGATATCGACGTGCTCAGCGCGTCCGGAGGCGACAACAAGATCGCCTGGTTTGAGAATGATGGAAGCCAGAATTTCACAGCCCACACGATCAGCACGGCTGCCATTGATCCCTACAGCGTGTTTGCGGCAGACGTGGACGGAGACGGCGACCTGGACGTGCTTAGCGCGTCGGCCAACGACGACAAGATCGCCTGGTACGAGAATATTGACCTGAATCTCGACTTTGGCGATGCACCCGCGCCGTACCCCACTTTGTTTTTGGAAAATGGGGCCCGCCACGAACCGACTGGTCCAACACTTGGCGCAAACCGTGATAGCGAACGTGACGGGACGCATTCATCCGCTGCCGACGCCGATGATCTGACGGGCTCGCCTGACGATGAGGATGGCGTGACGTTCGGCACGATCCAGGTCGGGGCCCTCGATTCCACCGTAACGGTTAATGTACAAGTAGCCGCCGGGCTCTTGGACGCGTGGATCGACTTTAACGGCGATGGTTCTTGGGGCGGACCAGGGGAGCAAATCTTCGATAGCCAGATGGTTGGCACCGGCGACAATATGCTGACATTCGACATACCCAGTTTTGCGATTGCGGGAACGACCTACGCACGGTTCCGTCTGAGCACGGCCGGCGATTTGGGCGTTCGAGGTTATGCCGTGGACGGCGAAGTCGAAGATTACCTCGTGACAATCGTATCTCCCGTAGCAGCGAGCGGCATCTTCAGCAGCCAGAACACGATTAGCGCAAGCGCTGACGGAGCAACCAGTGTTTTTGCCATTGACGTCGACGGTGACGGCGATATCGATGTGGTCAGTGCATCGTCAGTCGAT
>JANQRQ010000282.1 GCA_028284485.1 Planctomycetaceae bacterium
CGAATAAGGCCACATGGCTGGGCGGCGGCCATTGTTCGTAATGCGGCCCTTCGATCTCGATTTCGAAGACCCGCACACGCGGGCCGTTGTACTCGCTGAAAAAAGTGGCCCAGCCGTCGCGCGTGTTGAACCGTCGCGATGTCCCGGCAGTCGTGAGTTGATTCGGATCCGTGGTGGCCCCTTCTTTCGAGACCCGACGAGTCAGCGACTCGGTTAATGTTTCGTCGTTGATGGGACCTTCAGCAACCAGGTACTCGCGGATGAATGTCGGGAAGTGGTCGGGATATTTCAGCACCAGCGGTTTGCGCAGCGGCTTGGTTCGGTTCGGTCCATTGGGAAACGTTAAGCGGGGATGGAATCCTTCGTCGAGCCAAATTCTCGCTTCGAGCCACTCTGGTTCGTTGTCGGGCAATTCAAATTCGGCGAGTTTACGATCCGACGTAGTACGCTCGCCCAAAAAGCCGTACTCGGGTGACCCGGCCACAATCGCCATGCGCAGCGGTTCGTCCTTGCGCACGCCCACCATCCGCACGTCGTAAGGGTATTCCCGGTAAATGCCGGCCGCCTTAATCCGCATGGTGTAATAACCAGCGTGCGGCACGCCTTGTTCGAAATCGTCGATCCACAAGAATCCTCCCTGATCGGAGGTGTTCTTGCGGATGTGTTGGTACTCCCGGCGAACGTCCTGCCCATCGTGACGGTTGCCAGTCGGACAAAATGGCGCCCGAAAGTGATAAGATTGGGGCCGAGGCTTGGCCCCGGTCGCCGCCGCCTGATCGATAAAGGTCTGCGCTGCTTCCAAATACCCGCTCAGCAGAAAATCGGACGTGACCAGCGATGCACCGATGTTGTCGAATCCTTCCTCGGTCGCATCGGGCGGAAAGAGGTCGGTCGGATCCGCCAACAGATCTTCCAGGGCCAATAGTTGACGAACCGTGCGATTGTACTGATACCGATTGAGGCGGCGAAAAACGGTTTGACGATCTGTTGAATGCCGCATCCGCAACGCTTCGCGCAGTGGACCGGTGATCTTTTCAATGGCTTTTTGACGTTCCGTGTCGGAGGGCTGCTTCGCCTCTTCCGGTGGCATGGAGCCCAAGTTCAATTGATCGACAACGTCCTGCCATAACTGCAGCGTGTCGTCGTCTGACAGTTCGGGCGCAAGCATCTGCAGATTGCGGTCGGCCTTTGGCTCGCTGCCTGAATGACATTTGACGCAATAAGTTTTCAGAAACGAGCGCGTATTCGCGTCGATTGCGGGGGCAGCTGGGTCGGCACCATGCAACATGTTGGCCGACATCACCAAAGCGACCCAACAACAAACCGATCGAAGAATCATCAGGCCACCTCCAATCCGGTCAGCGTGCCCGACGCCGTGTTGAAGCGATCGACCTCCACGCCGAATTGCTGCAGCATGCTGGTAAACAAGTTACAGGCCGGAACGCGTCGGTCGGTCGGATAGACCTTGTGTTCGCCGTGCCGAAATCCCCCGCCCGCAAGCAGCAAGGGCAAGTCTTTATTGGAATGCGAACTGCCGTTCCCCATCCCGCTGCCAAACACAACGATCGTGCGATCCAATAACGGAGCGCCATCGACATCGCGGATCGATTTCAGCTGGTCCAAGAACTGTGCAAATTGGGTCGTTTGGAACTTCTCAATCACCAGCAGTCCGCGCTGCAAAACTTCGGCTTTGCCATGATGTGAGAACCCATGATAACCCCCGGTCAGTCCCAGGTTGTCCGTATCAATGGAGCCGGGAATTTCGAGTGTCGCCACGCGCGTCGAATCGGTCTGCAGCGCCAATAGCAGCAGGTCATAGAAAACAGACAAGCTTTGTGTGAACGGGCCGTCCGCAGGCTGCGACATTTCGACCTTGGGCTTCGGTTTCTCCAGCCAAGCATTCGACATGCCCAGTTTGCGTTCGACTTCGCGGACCGACGTGAGGTATTCGTCCAGTTTTTCGCGGTCCCGCTGGCCGAGTTGCGTTTCCAACAGCTTCGCCTGTTCGTTGACCGCATCGAGAATGCTGGCGTTCACATCGTAGGCGTCCGCGCGACGGCGACGCGATTCCGCATCGTCGACAATGAATAACGCCCGGAATAATTGGCTCGCCCGCGTGATCGGCGGAACGTTGATACCATTTCGAGTCCAGGACAATTGGCACGCCAAGTCACCCTCCGCCTTACCAACGCTCGCCACAATCGACGGAAACCGTGTTTGGGCACCCACGAATTCCGCGGCTCGTTGATCGACCGAAATGTTGCGTTCGGGCCAGTCGGAAGCGTTTTGGTCTTTGATACCACTCAGAAACGAATGGACCGCGCTATGTCCGCCACTCACGTCGTGATCGAGATGCGAGAACAACGTGAAGTCGCTCCGCAGATGCTCCAGCGGCTGGAGCAGTTCCGGCGTTTTGTAATCGGCACCAGCCTTCTCCGGGAAAAACGAAGTGGGCAACATTCCCAACGGATTCCCAACGCACACCATGCGCATCGGTGGGGCTGCAGCGGCTTCGGCTCGTGCTACCGGGGCCATCGCTTCCAGCAACGGCAGGCCCAAGGCGACACCACCGGTGCCACGGAGAAACGTTCGACGACTGATTGGATGCTGATGAAGTTGCACGGCGGGCCTCATGGGGTGGGCAGATGAATTCTCTGTTCCCCATTATGATACCGCATCGCCGGTGGCACGGTCCATGAAAGGCCCGGATGTACTGACAGACGATGTAATCGCGGCCGTTATCGCCGTTTCACGATACACGGGTTATTCAAGCCTGAAGCGCCAGCGAAGGATTCGCCAAATGCTTCCTTCACTACAACGTTTTGACGATTCGTCTTTTCGACTTTGGTAACCCGACATGTCAGTGAGGGAAGTAGTCAGGTCAACGATTGTTCAAATGTGACACCTACGCCCCGTCTCGCTTCTACTGTAGCGGCGGCTTCCAGCCGCCGATTTGAATTCACAATTCCCGGTGGCTGGAAGCCACCGCTACGAATTGTGTTGTGCAACAGCCGGTCGGTTTAGAGATCGAGAAGTCAGTCCAGAATTCGCCCTCATTAACAACTCGATTATCCAAGAATCCTGCAAAGGCGCAACTTCAATAAGGGCCAACGATGGATTCGCCAGATTCTGCCTTCGCTAGCGCTTCAGGCTTTGATGCACATTGGCGTCGTCAAGATACCCGCAACTCGTTTGGCAACAGAGTACATCGATACCTAACGCCGGAGTCGTGCATTATTCCCGATATTGACTATCGTCGGCACTACGATCGCACTAACCGATCACGTTTTGGCCGCCGTTTTCCTTCTGCTGAAGTGTAATCGGCCATCCGGGAAATTGATTCGCTGGATTGCCATCAGTTGCATCGACCAGAAAGCGAAACGACTCGAGCTTATACGTTTTCGCGGCGGTGTCGATTGTGATCAAACCAAAACCGCTCGCCTTTTGATGGGCTCGATCGTACCGATTCGGTTCGCTGGCCACCTCGGGATTGCCGATGGCATACACGTAAAGCTTGTTGCCCAGGCCGTCCAGGAATTCTCCCGTGTTGGGCAGCCCATGAGCGGGACGGTTCTCGTGGGACATGCCCATTTCGTCCGGTCGCCACCAACGTGGATAACCGGCCGAAATCGCCGGCACGCAAAACGACCAACAACTGTCGCGTTGCTGCTCGACGCCATACTGAACTAGCGACGTCAAATGCTGGTCGCCGTTCACGTGCAGCGGCATCCCTTTACGCAGGATGCGAATCGCGTTGTTTCGTGCCGTTTGCGGCCATCCACCCGAATCCAAATCGGCTTTCAGATATCCGTCATAGCCGCCATGGTGCGTGGCAACGCCGGCGAAAACAGTTTGGCTCAACAACACTTTCATCGAATGGCCGCGCCAATCGTCGGCCCAATGCGTCAGGAATTGCTCCTGCCGATCTCCTAATAGTATCAGCCCCGGCTTGTCCAATACCGACGTATCGAATTCGGGATCCTGCACATGGTCGGCTCGTCCGCTGCCCGTGTCGACATGCTCCGGGCCGTTCTTGAATTGCCGGTCGCCCAAAATGGCAAAGCTCACCCCGCCGTAAACCATGTCGCCGTAATAGACACTGATATTCTGCTTAACCGGCGTGGGATCGAAATAATCGGGGTGATGCCCGGCGCACGTTATGTGGACGACGTTGACCATACGCGCCGG
Organism: Planctomycetaceae bacterium; assembly: GCA_028284485.1. Classification (GTDB taxonomy): domain Bacteria; phylum Planctomycetota; class Planctomycetia; order Planctomycetales; family Planctomycetaceae; genus JANQRQ01. The sequence goes on from JANQRQ010000282.1 coordinate 4,189, forward strand.
CTCGCGATATCCCCCCTTGGAAGACGTGCTGCCTTCGGTCATCTTCGCGCCCCCTTCGCCCCAGATGTTCCCCTGAAAAACATCGTGGTCGTCGGGAATGCAAACTGTCGGCCGATCGCGCATCGCTTCGCGGAACGCCCAACCGAACATGTAGAACTTGCGCAGGTAATTCAGAATGGCGGGCGGAGCGGGATCGCGAATGATCCCGTAACCGCCGTTCCCTTCGTACAACTGGTCGCCGGAGAAGTAGAGCAAATCGGGATCGAGCTTGACCAGATTGTTGGCGACCGGCTCGTAAGGAAAGCCGTAGTCATGCTGGCAGGTGAGTGCCCCCAACCGCACCGGTCGTCCCTCGGGATTGGCTTTGATCGTCCCGGTCCATTCGCCGGTTGATTCGGAACCGTCCTTGTGCGCTTCTCGATAAACCAGTTTGTACGGCGTCGCTTTGGTCTGATCCCATTTGGGGATGCGAAACGTGGCGGTCCAGGCGTCGGAATGCAATTCGACTTGCCCAAGCGATTCCCACTCGCCCCCTTTCTGGACGACCAGGTCGACCTCTTTGTTATCGCTTTCTCCCAATGGTCCGGTCAGCGCACTGATTTTGAGGACAAATCCTTCGTCGCTGCGCGAATCGCTCAGCGAATACATCGACCACAGGATCGGGCCAAACTTCTGTTCGGGGCTAACAGTGAAGGCGTCGCCGGCGATAGACCAATTGCTGAATCGGTAGCGGGCCCCTTGGTTGGCATTCAGTCGCGCTTCGTAATTGTTGACGAGCGCCACGTTGCCCAAAACGTTTTCGCTGGGAAAGTTCTGCGTGACCGTCCCCAGTTCGTTGCCGGCCTCGTCTGCTGCGGTCAGCGTCAACGCGTATTCATTTCCCGCCGGTTGGCCGGTAAGTCTGAGTGTGACATTACGCGGCGGGCCGTTGGTATCAACTTTCGTTTGGCGTCGGCCCAACGTCAGTTGCCCGTCGATAAGGCCGGCGTTGATGCCGCCGTTCGTAAAACAGTTGCTGCGGTATTCGTTGATGTCACTGGCGATCCCGACGCGAAACCCGGCCCCGCCATCTTTGGACTTCACTTCGAGTTGGCTGATGGTGACCGACATTTCCAGCGTGCCGTTGGGATTGGTCAGTTGGTGTGTGACACGATGAATATTGCGGTTGCCCCCCGCGGATTGGCATTCGGGGGCCCCATCGACGATCTGCCAATCTTCCATGGGATTGGCCCAAAACTCTTCGCCGAGCCAAACCCGATCGTGCGTGTTACTCCAAGCATCGGTCGTTGCATCCCCGGAAGCTTGAGCGGCGAGACTCTTATGACCGGATGATTTCACGACTCCTGCTGCTGCAGAGCCAATCCCGATCAGTTTCAGGGCCAGTCGTCGGGAAATCGATCGCATTTATTGGTACTCCTCAAGGGTGTCATTACTCGTCGGTGAAAGTTGATGCAGTCCGGCTATTCTTCCATGTTCTACTTCCTGTCGCAATCGAGCGTCGGATCGAATGTGTTGACATTTTTCGACCGCATTTCGCGTTTAAAGTGGGTAGTGCGAAAAGAACGAGGAATTCCCGGAACTCATATGCATTCGAATCGCAAGAACGCCTGGGGCCATGGGGGTCTGAAGGAATACAGTGTATTCGCCGCGTTCGTTGGTGGAAGACTGCTGTTTGTCGCATCACGCCCCAGCCACCCGCCGTTATCGAGTGTTCGATGGAATGTGCTGACGATTTTCCTTCACATTTCGCGTTTTAGGTGGGTAGGACCTAAACAGGGAGAACATTTCTCTGGGCCAATCTCGTCATTGGATCATCGCCGACGAGAGAGGTTTCGGAGCCTGATCTCCCCGTTTACGATAGTTGCAGACTCCTCTAATTGTGGATGACTCTTGATGGCCGGGCCCAACAAACCTCTATGGCGAACTTATGCTATCGAGATCTTGCTGTTGCTGGCCTTGTTCGCAGGACTGTTGTGGGCTTGGGCGACACCTCAGATTCACAGCTAGAACATTCTCAGAATGACCAGCCCCATCAAATCAATTCGACCTTGGCAAATTATTGCTGGCACGATCGTGCTGCTAGCTGTTGCGAGTGGCGTGGTGGGCCACTTCACAAAACGCAATGTCGCCGTCGGGGAAATTGAACGAGAGGGAGGTCAAGTCCATTACGCCCGGTTTGGACGGTCTTGGTTGTGGAAACTGGGACTCAAGTTTGAAAATCTCGATACAGTGTATTTCGGAGAATGTGAGGTCACTGAGAAAAACTTGGCCCATGTTGGGGATTTGTCAGTCATCAGCGAATTGACGTTGGAGCGCACGAAGATTTCCGATGAGGGTTTGAGACACCTCAGCAATCTGTGGTTTCTTCGAGAATTGCAAATAATTTGTAGTGAAATCGGCAATGACGGTCTGCAGCATCTTGGCAAGGTGCGAGGTGTTACAGAGTTAAACATCTATGATACGAACGTCACGGATGACGATTTGCAGTACCTCGCAAAACTGAAGAGTCTCGATACATTATTCATCCACAAAGTGGATATCACGGATGCCGGCCTGCGGCATCTACGTCATCTAACGAATCTTAGGTCATTGAACGCATCGCATACAAGAATCGCCGGTGACGGCCTGATGTATTTGGAAGGCTTAACGAAACTTCGATACTTGAGCCTTTCAGATACGTTTGTAAATGACAAAGCGTTCATTCATCTCAACAAACTGACGAGTCTCAGATCGTTGGCGCTGAACTCAACGATGATCACTGGTGCGGGTTTGGCACATCTCGATAACCTGAAAACTCTTGAGTCTTTGAGCCTAGGTAGTTCGTCGGTGACTGATGATGGACTCGTGGATCTACACCAATTGTCAGGCCTGCAGCGATTGAGTCTCCACAACACGCAGATAACCGATGACGGACTTGGGCACGTTGGCAGGCTTCAACAACTCAAAGCACTGTACCTTTCGAAGACGAAAGTCAAAGGCAATGGACTAGTTCATCTCAGCAAGGTGAAGTCTCTCAAAGTATTGGGATTAAGTGAAACGAACGTATCAGATTTTGGAATGTCGCATATCGGCAAGATGACCAATTTGAGGTCGCTGTCGCTTTCCAATACAAATGTAACTGATGACGGACTTCGGCATCTTCGGACTTTGATCAATCTGAAGTCCGTGTACCTAGACGGTTGCGAAGGCGTGACGGACAACGGCGTGAAGGGGCTGAAAAGCGCATTGCCAAACTGCTATGTCAGCAGATAGCTCATATCCGATTCGCCGAAATTACATCGACGATGGCAAACGGTTTCTCACGCAGCGGTCCCGCGGGCCTACCACTACGCTGCTCCTAATGTACGGATTTCGACGGCCCACCTGCGTTGCTGTCCATCTGATGAACAATCCGTCAGAATGGATGAATCTCTGGGAGCAGGAGCCGGCCTTTCGCGCCCAAATGTAGGCTCGACGACCGCGCCGGCTGTAGAGTCGAAGAGAATCTTCGATCTCATTCAGCTGTAGGCCAGGACCTGTCCTGGCAATCTCAACTGGGCGCAAAACAACGCGCCAGGTCGGGATCTGGCCTACTACTTAAACCGACGGCTAGACACTGTTTTTCAGTACAGTATTAATTCATTGAGATTATTCGAGCTACAGCCATAACAGCATGCCGATTCCGTCCGACACCCCGAACCCTCCGCCACAGCCGAGTCAACGGCCACTCCCGTGGCTGCGATCGTTGCCGTTGTTGAAGGCAGCGCTCGACCGGGTACCGGCGCGATGTCGGCCGGCACTCTTTTACGAGACGTTTTACAACCTCGGATCGGGTGCGTTCATTTCGCTTTTGGGACTGTCACTGGCGGCACTGAAAGCGGACGAGATCTTTTCACCGGGCGGCACGAAAGAGCATTTGATGTTCATCGCCGCGATGTTCGGCGGCAGCAGTTTGCTCAGCCCGCTGGTGGGCTACATCGGCAAACGCGTGCCGATGCGGTCGCTGATTATCTACCCCAACTTAATCACGGCGCTGTTGTTGTTCGCCACGGGGATGATCAAAACGGCGACGTTCTTCGCAGTCGTCGTCGGCATTGCGTTCGTGATACGCGTCTTTCCGCGCGTCGCCGAGATGAATATGTTTCGCGTGCTTTATCCGCCGACCCATCGCAGTGCAGCTGTGGGATGGGTCAAGGCGGTGGCAGCCATCGCTGCGCTGGTGACCACGGTCGTCGGAACGATGTGGTTTGTTTGGCAGCCATCGCTTTACTATTGGGCTTATGCCGCGGTGGGCGTCACGTTGGCATTGTCGGCGTTTTCGTATGCCCGCATTCCCGTTCATCGGACAAACCAATTCGAAGATCGGAATGTCGCCGCTCCCCATCGAGCTTTCACGGCGGGCGTGAAGGTATTCCTCTCCGACCGGCGGTTCATTCTGTATCAAATCGGATTTTGGTTTGCGGGGTTTGCCAACCACATGTCGCATGCTTATGTGGCAGAGTCGCTCAAAGAAGATGTCGGCGCGAGCGACGGCGTGGTGTTTTGGCTTGTCGCAGTGACCCCGGCGGTGCTGATGGCGTGTTCGGCGCCGATGTGGGGCCGGTTCCTCGATCGCGTAAACCCGATGCTGGGGCGCAGTGTGTTCAACAGCTTGCAGTGCGTCGCCTACGCCTTTCATTGCTATGGCGGATTGAGTCGGCAAATCTGGCCGTTTGCGGTCGGGTCGATCATTCACGCAATTTCGAATGGCGGCGGTACGATCAACTGGCTGACCGGCAGCATGTATTTTGCGAAGCAGGAAAACGTTTCGCTGTACAATAGCATTCACGTCGGACTGACTGGTTTGCGCGGGATGCTGGCACCGATGATCGGAGTTTGGATTTATGGGGCATCGGTGGTGCTCGGCCCGCTGCAGATTCCGGGGTTGGCGCTGGGACCGGGATTATTCGCGCTTTCTTCGGGGCTTTCGTTATGCGGAGCCGTCTACATGATTTGGATGTCGACTTGGGATTCGGGACCTGCCGAGGAAGTCGCTCCACCCGCCCGGGGATAGCGCACGTGCACGGAACGTTGAACGGCAACTGATGGCGGCAAGATTCAACGCGGACGGTTACAATCAGCAGTCCGGATCGAGTGTTCTTCTTGACTGGGATGTCTACCGCAACGCGTCCAAGAATGAATTGGCCTCATGGGCATAATGCAATGGCTAAGGTCTCGATTCAACCGCACACCGCGGAATCTCATCACAGAAGTCCGCTGTGAAAACCAGGTCATCGAACTGACATGGCGAGACGGTACGACGAACTCGGTCGCCGTCGACGATTTATATCGCGTGTTGATCGTCACGACTGACTGTGGCCCTTACGACGACGATGTGTTCTTTGTCATTCAGACCGTTGACGTGGGATACATTATTCCACACGGACTCGCCGTCGATGGAGAACTGTTGGAATGTCTGCAGAAGTTGCCCGACTTCGACAATGAAGCAGTCGTTCGAGCGATGGGTTCTGTTGAGAACGAGGAGTTCCTCTGCTGGCAAAAGGCTTAGCCTGGACAATTCAAGCCTGAAGCGCCAGCGAAGGATCCCTCCGATTTGCCTTCGCTTGCGCGTCAGGCTTCAATGGGCGGTGTTTTAGCCATGTAGGCCAGGACCTGTTGTCCTGGCAGTATCCAACGTGCATAAGAGATCGCGCCAGGTCGGGACCGGATCTGGCCGACAACTGCCTGAGCCGCAGGGCGCTAGCCCGCGGACCATCCAGGATGTTCTGCAAATCATGGTAACCCGACGCGTCAGCGAGGGATTAGCTCCTGGCAACAAGTCATTGGACGACGAATCTGGGTAGCCCGGCCAACTCGTGGCCGGGTCGCGAAGCGACAAGATGTCAGCGCCCTGAGGATGCGATCGGCGAGAGACTTTGGTTCTATAGATTCGACACACACCGAGTGTTGTCAGCCAGGACCTGACGTTCGGAAGAATCAGCAAACATCACGTGCTGATTCAAGTTGATATCTGGCCTAACGTTGAACGTTCAGGGAGCAGCTTCTTGTGCCTGCGACATCCGGCCGAGATCGGCCGGGCCACCTGAGGCCTCACCGTCAGGCAATAGCCTGACCTACTCGACCGCTTTGTCGATCTATTCTATTGATCCCGGTTGCGTTGATGATCGCCGCCTTTGACTCACCGAAACCGGGACGGAAGCAGCCCTCCCAGCACGATACCCAACACGATGATTGGGATCAAAAGGTTCAGCATCCCGCCCATCTCATCAAGTTGTGGGTTGATCACCAACGCAATTGCGACGGCAACCTCGAGAATTACCAAGTACCACAACAGAATTCCGACTGCAATGGGACGATGCCGGTATAGGGTGAGCCAATAGAGAATAGCAAAGAGAACGAACCCTACGATTGCCGCTACAAGGTGACCGTCGCGCCCGCGTGTACACCAGTACGTCCAGGCGGCCGCAAACACGGCGTATAACCAGACCAAGGCCGTTCTCTTCTGCGTCACCATTGAGGGGCGCCTACCATCCGATAGTGTGTCTCCATGAATTTTCCGATTTCGACAATGAAGCAGTCGTCCGAGCGGTGGATTCTGTTGACAACGAAGAGTTCCTCTGCTGGAAAAAGGCTTAGCCTGGACAATTCAAGCCTGAAGCGCCAGCGAAGGAACCCTCCGATTTTGCCTTCGCTTGCGCGTCAGGCTTCAATGCACGGTGTTTTAGCTATGTAGCCCAGGATCTGTCCCGGCAAGATTCACCCGTTATCGGCCGATATCGATTACAGATTTGCCAAGCGCTTATCGGCATCGCCGAACCGCGGCAGTTCGATGCCCATGCGATCCATGAGGGACAAATACAGTCGGCAGGCACGGCGGTTTTCGTCGCCGCCGTCGCGATAGTCGAGCACACGACCTGTTTCGAGCGTGCCGCCGCCCCGCCCGGCGAGCAATATCGGCATTTCGTCCGCTTCATGCTTGTCGCCGTCGAACAGGTTGGAACAACCCAAAAGCATCGAATGATCCAGCAACGTGCCGTCCTGCTCCTGGATCTGTTTCATACGTCCAACCAAATACGCGAATTGCGAAACATGGAAGCGATTTGTCTTGAGGTACATCTCCTCGAGTTTCGGATCGCGGCCGTTGTGCGTGAGGTCGAGATGCAAACTTCCCTCTACGCCTTTGAGAAATCCGAAATTCATCTGCGACAAATCGTTATTGAGCATGCAAGTAAAGATGCGTGTTTTGTCCATCTGAAACGCGAGAACGATTAAATCCATCATGAGCCGCATGTGTTCGGGGATATCTTGCGGCAAGCGTTCATTGGGTCGCGGCATGTTCGGCTCGGCGAGCAGCGGCTTGTAGCCTTCGAGTCGTCCGTCGTCGGAGGCACGATCGATGCGGCGTTCGATATCGCGAATTGATTCGAGGTACTCGTCCAGCTTGACTTGATCGGACTGGCCGATCTGGCGCTTGAGATCGCGGGCATCGCTGAGCACCTGATCCAAGATCGTGCGGTCGATTTGCCGGCCCGTGCCATCACCGACGAGCAGGTCGAAGACTCGGGCGGGATAAATTTCCTTGGTTGCCGGCTTGGTATCGCCGGCCCAGGAAATACATGAACCGTAGATCATCGACAAACCGTCTTCCAAACGAAGTTCGGTCGGTTCAATTCCCACAACCAGACTCGGAATGGCGGTGCGGCGGCCGATGCGCTGCGCTAGCAACTGATCCATGGTTTTGCCAACGCGAATCTCGTTTTGATCGGTGCTGACCCAAGCGCCGGAGAGCAAGTTCGGAAAGCGTCCCAAATGTGCACTGTCGTGTTTGACTGCCTGCTCGTTGAATAACCCACGCAAAAAGTTTATGTCTTCGCGATAGGGCATCATCGGTTCGAGACCGGGACCGATCTTCATTGACGCCCCTTGCCCCTTCGCCCACCAATGTTCCGGCTCGACCCCGTTCGAGAAACAGACGCAGCCGAAGCGGACCGGTGGCTTGCTCTCGCGGTCGGATTCGGCGGCAGCGAGCTTTTTCCCCGATTCCTCAGCACGCAGCGGGAACGATTCGAGCCAAGGCAAGGCGAGCGCCAAACCGCCCGACCCTCGTAGAAAGCTCCGGCGAGTGAGCGAATGTCCGGCGATGCCTCGAGTGATCTGCTGCATGTCTCGCCTCATGTGTCGTGCATTGCGTTGCCGATCGTCCAATTAGGATCGGCTTGGCAAATTCCATCGGCAGGGCAACTGGGAACTCATCAAATATCGGCAATGAGACGCATCATGTCCAGTGTGGTTTACGAAACACTCGCCAGCGGCCCTCGAAACGCCCAAGTATTGATAGACTGACGGGGCTTCCGCTTTCGAGCAATTTCGTGCGTTGAACAAAACGTGTGACCTCGGCTAGCGAGTTTCCGCAACTATTCAATTCGGTGATGACGGAATTGGCGACTCGTGACGATTCGAACGACCAAATCGGCAATCCCGTGACCCTCATCAGCGTCGGCCATCATCTGCTCGATCAGCGGGCGGTCCGATAATAATTCGGCACGCCCTAACGCGTATCCGGTCAGCTTCGCACACAACGTGTGATGAAACGACGCCTGTTCTCGACGAAGATAGCTTTTCAAACCGTCTGGTCCAGATATCTCGGTGCCATCAAGCAAGACTCCACCCGGATCGATTTTTTGTCCGTCACGATAGGTATCGCGCCAACGTCCGATCGTGTCGTAGTGTTCGAGCGCAAATCCGAGCGGGTCGATGCGCGAATGGCAATTCACACAAGCGGCATCCGTGCGGTGCCGTTCCAACCGTTGCCGGACAGTTAAACCATCCGCGAGAACATCGTCTGCCGGAATCGAACCAGCGTCGGCCGGCGGAGGAGGAACAGGTGTGCCGACGATGCGGCGCAAAACCCAATCGCCCCGTTTGACGGCGCTGGTTCTAAGTGGTGCCGAAGTCGCCGTCAAGATCGCGCCGAGACCGAGAAGACCTCCGCGTCTGTACTGCGAGACGCCTTCGTACAGCGCCACCTTTTTCTGTGAAAGCCCATCGGCTGCTATTCCATAATGATCCGCCAACGCCTGATTCAGGAATGCATAGTCGGCAAAAAGAATATCGTCGACCGCTCGATTATTACGGACGATGTATTCGAAGAAGGAAACCGCTTCGTCATACATGGAAGATTTGAGTCGATCGCCAAACTGAGGAAACCGGCCCGCATCGATTCCTTGGTATTCATCAAACCGATAGAAGCCTAACCATTGGCCGAAAAATTCCGCAGTGAATCGGCGCGCCTTTTCGTCCCCCAGCATGCGGCGAGCCTGCCGACTTAATTCAGCGGGGTCTTGCAGTCGTCCTTCTTCGGCGGCCTGAATCAGCGGCTTGTCGGGCACAGACGACCATAAAAAATAGCTCAGCCGGTTCGCCAACTCCCAATCGGTAAGTGGCACAGTTTCCGCGCCCGTGGTTTCCAGTTGTGGCTTTTCAGCGCGATAAAGAAACGCAGGCGCAACAAGGATTCGCGAAATCAGCGCCCGGATTGCTGCGGGGTGAGAGGCGGATTCCTCGGTGTTTCGTAAATCCCAGTAGAACTCGCGCAAGCGATTCTGTTCACCCGTGCTTAACGGACGTCGCCAGGCACGATCGGCGAATCGCAGTGCGTCGTTAAGGTGGCCAATTTCCGCCTCGCGCAGTGTTGCATACATGGCAACGTATTCGTCGCGCCAGCGCTGGGCGTATCGGCGTGGTTCGTCGGGCAATTGGTCGATTGTTGGCTGATCAAGGTTGGTAATATCCTTTTCACCGATGTCGAGGCCGAACTTCTTGCGAACGAATTCGAAATTGACATTGTGATAGTCAAACGACGTTAATAGGTCGGTCCAGGCTCGGTCCAACTCGCCCCGCACGTCGTCATCGAGCATATGTTGAACTAAGAAATCGTCATCGCGGTGATACTTGACCGCGTAATGCCAATGATTGCGTTCCGGCACGTTGTAGGAATTGTCGTACGGTGGGGGAATCGGATCGCGATCGGAGGGGGCCGGCTCTCGCTGGGAAACTTCGGGAAAGTTCCTTGCGAATTGATCAACGCCGGCTTTCCACGACTCGATCATCGGACCATCGGGATTGGCCAAGAGCGCCGAGCTGGCACCCGTTTCGGCTGCTGTTTCCCCTTCGACGGCACCATCGTCAACGGTGCAGCGCACCACGCGATCGGCGCCCTGTTCGAGGTCGAGTGCCACGTCGACCTGCAAACGAGCATCGGTCGCCCCATCCGGAACAATCATCGTGAGGTGGACATCGGTGGCGCCCTGAAATACGAAAGAATCGTCGGCGATTTTGGCCCCCGTGGGGTGTTCGCCAAAATGAAGCTTCGCCAGACTTTCCGAATCTAGCACGTCGGTTAACGGAACTTGTTTTTCGAAAACAACTCCCTCATTTCGAAACAGAAGATGTGGCTTATGCCAAACGACAAAGGCTCCGTCGACGTCTTCCTCGGTCGCCGGCTGAACAGAGAGTTCGATCACAGCCGTCTCGGCACCGATCGGCCAATCGATTTTTGCGAAGAACTTATGGGTCGGTCTGGCGTGAATTTCGCCTGCTGTTAAAACGGCGGCTTCTTCTTCATCGCCTGCGGAAGCAGCCAACGTGCTCTGCCAAAGGCGCAACTCCCGGTAAAGCTGATCGCAGGCCGATCGTATTTCCGATTGCACATCGGTGGCGGATTTCGGCTGAGGCAAGGCTTTCCACTCGCTCGTAATCACCGACATGGGAAACAGCGGCTGCGGCGTTGTCAGGGCGCCGTAAACATGCTCGGCAAAGCCAGGGTAGACGCCCTGCGCCTCGGCGAGTTCTGCTAGGGAACGATCCGCGAGGCCGAGCGTGTCCCGGTGCTCAAATTGCCAGCAGACATAAAACACTTGTGGGTATTTCTCCAGCCCGAATGGCTCGGCGCCTTCGCCGGCGGCCGTGCGGAAACCATGCAGGCGATAAATACTCTTGATACGATTGATGGCAGCAAGTTCGCGCCCCGTTTCTCCGGGGTCACGGTAAAACATCAAAGGCCCTGCCCCAATCACCGCATGCGCTGCCACAAGCTTGGCGGACTCGAGATATCGCTCCAATGTTGAGTCCTGCATGAACTGGGCGCCGCCGACATTCGTGAATCCTTCACCGCCGACCGCATCGCTAATGAATCCCTGTTCGAGATCGAGATCCAAACCAGTCAAATCGTGAATCGTATAGCCGTATTCGGCACTCGTCAGTCGGCGAATGACGACGTCACCAGGGTCACCGGCATGATGGTCAATGTAACTGCGGATCCCAGCCTCGACAGATTGAATAAGTCGCGATCGTTCGGAATCCGCCGGTTGAGGCATGTCTTCGGGGGGCATACGTCCATCGCGCAGCATGCGGACGACTTTCTCCCAGTCCCGGAAGTTGCTTTCAAAGTCGATGTCGTCTGTCATCGACTGCACGTTGATGCGTGCTTCGGCTTCGTCGTTGTTGTGGCAATCGAGACAGTAGCGCTGCAGCGATGTACGGAGATTTGACAGTGGAGTTGTCGATTGAGAAGAAAGATCGTCCGCAGATATCTGCCGAGCTGTTACCGTAACAAGCAAGAATAAGAGGAGTGGCATCCACCTGCTTCGAGCGGACCGAGTCATCCTGTCACAACGGTTTGCACAAAAGTTCTTGCCCATGCGAAATATTGTAACGCCGCAAACGCATCAGAATCTACTGATTTGGGCATTTGGGCCAACGCTTGGCTGCGGCAAGATGTAAGACATTGCCGTGTAAGACTGCGTGTCCCGCAGAATGGCCTCGAGTTGCGGGGTCCTTGGCTGTGGAGTACCACACGGATCAGCTGGAATACGCTTCGGATGGGCTGCGTTGCATTGAGAAATGCTTCAGGTGCCATGTTTTTCGGACCTCAGCTATCGACCCGAACGAATCCCATCTTGACGGAATTGCGGAAATTCGCGAAAAATCTCGCTCTCCATCATCTCTAGGCTGTGTGCGGAGGATTTCTTTCGCTGAGCAGTCAACGTCTCTTCTCTAAATTCACACCTTAAGTCTCGCTCAATTCGAGTCCACCTGCGGGCCAATATGTCCAGGGTCCGGGCGATGTTTTTGCGCCTGCGAAATGTCCCAGACCTCTGTGCAAATCCACATCTACGGCATGTGTCGTTCGAATCTCATCCGCAAACCTTATTCACAGTGAACGTCACCCCCATGAATCCTCCCTTGCTTCCTCGGCTCATTGGTGCAGCGACGAAGATCTCACACAAGCGGCGTTGCAACACAAGAGACGCCAAACTCGTTCCTGCATCCATCGAGCAACTCGAAGACCGAGTGCTGCTGACCAACGCGCCGACACTCGAGCCGATTGCCGACGTCGAACTTCTTAGCGGCGCGCCTCTGCATATACCGCTGGACGGTTTCGACTTGGATCAGGACGACCTGACGTACACGATCTCGACCAGCAATTCCTTGGTGACCGGTAAGATCCTCCAGGGTAATCGCAGCCTGCGACTGAATATCCAAGATGGCGGCGAGATGGTCTTCGAATTGTTCGAAGGCCGCGCCTCGCGAGCAACAGATCGAATCATCGAACTGGCGGAAACCGGATTCTATGACGGAACGATTTTTCATCGTGTGATCGACCAATTCGTGATTCAGGGGGGCGATCCGACAGGGACGGGATCGGGCGGATCGTCACTAGGGTTCTTTGACGATCAATACGACATCGATCTGCAATTCACGACAAACGGACTATTGGCAATGGCCAAGTCCTTCGACGACACCAACGATTCACAGTTTTTCATAACCGAAGGTGCACAGCGACATCTCGATTTTCAACATACGATTTTCGGTCTCCTTGTCGAAGGGGAAAGCCTGCGCGAAGCTATCAGCAATGTCGCGACCGATTCGAGCGATCGCCCCGTTACCGATGTCGTTATCCAATCGGCTGATGTCTTTGTCGACAACGAAAACGGAGTGTTGATGATTGAAGCGCCCGAGGGTGCCTCGGGGGTGACCGACATTACCGTGACGGTGACCGATTCGGACGGAAATTCAGCTCAACGAACGTTTCGTGTGACCGTTGCGCCGGACCCCGTGAACACGCAACCGTTTCTGGCGGACATACCGGTAATTCAAACCGCGGTTGATACGACAACGACTTACCAACTGCGAGTGATCGATGCCGAGGGACATACGAACGGCGGAACCGAAGTTTGGTTTCTCGACGAAGAAATCCTGGACATCAATCAGTTGCCGGTCCCCGTGCGAGCGCCTGCCGACCTCGACTATCAGGTCGATTTCGAAACCGGATTATTGACCATTACTCCGACGAACGGTTTGACAGGAACTCATTTTATTACGGTATCGGCGGGAGTGAGCGCAGACTTCATTGACTACCAGATCGTACAGGTCAACATTGCTGCCATGGGCGTCCCCGTACTTGGTGATCCCATACAGTCAACGATTGATCCCACTCCGACGTTTCGATGGTCGGAAGTCGAAAACGCCGCGACATATGAGATCTGGGTTAACGACTCCACGACCGGCGAAAGCGGTGTGATTCGTGTCGACGGATTGACGGAACGACGCTATACGCCAACGACTCCATTGCCCCTCGGGCATTCTTACGTGTGGACGGTCCGCGCTATTGATAGCGACGGGAATGTCGGTCCCTGGGCTGAACATCGAAGCTTTACCGTAACTTCGGCCGATGCGTCGGCGCCACCGGAACTGGTCGCCATGCCGAACGACGAGATCAATGCGAATCCAACGTTCGCATGGTCTGAAATTTCGGGAGCCGACCACTATGAGATTTGGGTCAATGATCTGACGACTGGTGAAAGTGGTGTCATTCGTGTGAACGACATTGCGGGCACATCGTTCACGCCGGCAACTCCGCTAAAAGCCGGGCATCGATACGTTTGGACGGTGCGCGCGTTCGATCATGCCAACAACGCCAGCCCATGGGCCACGAATAATATCTTTACCGTCGGTGCGGCCGCCAATCTATTGACGCCGTCATCGATGACGAACGACCACACGCCGAAATTCGAATGGTCATCGGTATTGGGCGCGTCGGGCTATGAGGTCGATATCATCGACTTGCAGTCCGGAGCTGCCGTCCTTCCTGAACCTGTCGCCGTTTCGGGTACATCATGGACTCCCAGCGAGCCGCTTTCGGGTGGAGGGAGATACTCGTGGATGGTCCGCGCGATTGACAGCCAGGGGCATGCCGGCGGTTGGTCTGATCCTCAGGAATTCACCACGACGGCGACGTTGATCGCGCCGCGGTTCTCGACCATCGATTCGACGCCAACATTCAAATGGTCCGAGATCGCCAATGTGACTCACTACGAATTGTGGGTGAACAACCTGACGACCGGCGAGAGTGCCGTCATCCGGGAACGATCGCTCACCGAGAATACGTTTACACCATCATCACCCTTGAATGTCGGTGATCGTTATCTGTGGACTGTCCGTGGATTCCATGTTGATGGATCGCCAACTTTGTGGAGTAGCCACCAACAGTTTGAAGTGCTGGCCCCCACGTCCGCCCAACCGCCGGCCTTGACGCTTTTCGACGGACCGACGCTCGATACGACGCCAACTCTCAGTTGGAGCCCGGTTTCGGGAGCGTCGAGCTACGAGATTTGGGTGAATAATACGACAACGGGAGAAAGTGGCGTCATTCGTACGCAGGGTATCGAAGGCGAATCATTCACACCCATTCACCCGTTGCCAACTGGTAATGACTACATTTGGACGGTTCGCGCTTATAACGAGGCGGGCGTGGCGGGCAAATGGGCCGCCCACCGCCGATTCTCCATTGCCGAGCCAACCGCTGTCGCACCGCCGAGACTACTTGCGCCTGCCGGCGGCACGATTGACCCAACGCCGACCCTCTCCTGGACGCCAGTCTTGGGAGCGGCGCAATACGATCTGTGGGTGAACGATCTGACGACTGGTGAATCGGCAGTGATTCGAAAGACCAACATTTCGGACCCATTCTTCACTGCACAAACATTGGTTGCCGGCCACCGTTATGTGTGGACGGTGCGAGCCATCAACGATGCCGGGCAAGCAGGACAATGGGCTGCGAACCGAACCTTTGAAATCCTCGCACCGCAAGATGCCGCCCCGCCCACGCTGAGTACCCCCGGAGCAACAACGATTGACTCCACGCCGACATTCTCATGGTCGGAAGTTCCAGGAGCGGCCCAGTACGACATTTGGGTCAATAATCTGACGACCGGTGAAAACAGTGTCATTCGTATGAGTGATTTGGAAACCAATTCCTATACGCTAAGCGAAGCACTCGCGGTCGGCGACCGATATCTCTGGACTGTGCGCGCGATCGCCGAGAATGGGACCGTCGGCAAATGGGCCAGCCATGCCACATTTGACATCGTCGATTCACAGGCGCCGGAGTTGATCGCGCCGCTCGATCCCACGCTGGATACAACGCCGACCTTCGAGTGGTCCGCGGTTTCTGGGGCTGCGACTTACGAAATTTGGGTCAATGATTTGACGAGTGGTGAAGAAGGCGTGATCCGCGAAAAAGGCATTTCGGGGACACAATTCACGCCGTCGACGCCCCTCGCAGCCGATCATGAATACGTCTGGACTGTGCGCGCAGTAACCGACAACGGCGCAACAGGGCCGTGGCAGGATCACGGGACTTTCAGCATCGTTTCCCTGTCACGTCCGACGGCGGTCGCTCCAATTGGTGCGTCGAACTCGGCGGCGCCGACATTCGAATGGACAGAAGTCCCAGGTGCCGCCGCCTATGACTTGTGGGTGAACAATTTGACGACCGGGGAATCCCAAGTTATTCGCGAAAAACAGCTTCCCGGCAATCGCTTCACCAATCCGCAGGCACTTCCTAGCGGGAATTATGTATGGACAGTTCGGGCTATCGGGGCCGACGGCGAAGTCGGACCGTGGAGCACGCATCGACAATTCTCAATTGCGAATGCGAACGATACGCCACAACCGATCGCTTTGAACGAAATCGAGCGTGGGGACGAACAGTCTGTTCCGAATCGCCATGAGTCCTCTTCGGACTGGCTGTTGGCTTCGGTCGAAAAAGCAAACTTCAATGCCGAAATCTTGACGATCGAGAATCAGCTCGATGTCGAATTGCAATCTGATGGACCAGGTTCAACACAGGGCGATTCCATTGATCTCGTGATGGAGAATTGGTCCGCAATGGAGTGGTGGACGTCTCAAAGTCGAGCCCCGACGATTCTAT
>JANQRQ010000304.1 GCA_028284485.1 Planctomycetaceae bacterium
GTTGGTTTGTTATGGGTAGGGCAAACTCAATGGAACAGACGGCACGGGTTCGGTCCGCGGTCATTTCCACTGAGTTTGCCCTACCCATAACAAACCAACCACAGCAATTGCCGTGACGACCAACAATGGATAATTGGGGAGTTCAATCAGACTCCGCTGAGGAACTCTGTTAAATCGTTCTGCCGATGCCGCGATCCGTTCTTGTAGTTCTGGCCCAGTAATAAAAAAGGGGTCGCAATAAATCTGTGACATGGCCGCCTGCACAGACTCCGTTTGAATCGCCTTTTGGAGGACCTCACCGAATATCTGACGACACTCCATCGGCGTCCCCTTGGGAGCCCACCAATAAAACGTATTGGTAGCTACGACGTCGTAACCTTGCTCCAGCGCCGTGGGGACATCGTCGGCAGCCGGGGTCCGTTGCTCGCCAAAGTAGGCCAATCCGCGCAGACCTCCCGCTCGAAAGCGAACGAATTCCTCAAGTGAGAATCCGGTGACGTCGACATGCGCTCCAGTCAGGTCGGCAAACCGGTTGGCACCACCACCACTTTGGATATACCGAAATTCTGCACCGGGATGCTCGTGCTCCAACTGCAGGCCTGCAAAGTGGGTGAGCGCCCCCATATTGGCAGCAAACTTGACCTCGCCGGGCTGATCGGCTGCGCCTTGCATTAACTCCGCCAGTGTGTGGTAAGGCGAATCTTCGGTGACAGAGATCACCATGCCAACTTCGCCGGTCGCGGCAATTGGCTCGAAGGCGTCGGGACCGTAATTCACAACACCCGAACTTTGGGCTGTCAGAATTGCGTCGTGCAACAACAGCAGCGTGTATCCATCCGGCGCGGCATTCTTCACGAAACGGCTACCGATTGTCGCGCCGGCTCCATCGCGGTTGATGATGACCAGAGGCTGCGACAACAGATCGTTTTCGTCGATTGCCTTTTTGAAAATGCGTGCATAGGTATCGGTCCCTCCGCCGGCACCAAAGGGAACGACAAGCTTGATCGGTCGCGCCGGATATTGGCTGGAATCTGCCGCGTCGTTGGGGCGGCAACCGCTGCAAGCCAACAAACAGACCAGGAACGGGAGCGAGTGTTTGTACATAGGGTCCCAGTTCGTTCGCCGAATCAATAATCCTCGACCCATACAACCGCTTGTCGAGAAAATATTCCAACCACAAACTCGGCGAAAGTCACCTTACATCCGTCGATGGCAACCCACCAACCGAAATCAGATGAGAAAACGTGCGAAGAAACATGGCGCCATTGGCAACAGCGGGTGTGCTATGGCTCGGCTCACCGAGCGAGTTTTTCGCGAGAACTTCGAATCTGTCATCTGCCGCAATCACGACGACTTCACCCTCGTCGCTAATCGAATACAAACAATCGTTCACACAAACCGGAGATCCGAAGAAGTTTCCGCCAACACGTTGCTGCCAAATCGATTTGCCGGTTTGCAATTCATAACAACCGACGATTCCCTTGTCGGACCACATGTACAAGCGATCGTTATGCACAATAACGGTTGGGATATGGGGAACATTTCGTTCGATTCGGAAAACCTCTTCGACATCGTCGGGTTGCCCGCTATCGCCTGGTCGAACAGCCACCGCATGCTTTTGAGCCGTCACGAAACCGCATGTGCCGATAATTAAATCACCGGCCACAACGGGCGAGCCGATCGCTCGTTCGTTCCGGCTTGTATCAAATGTCGAGAGTTCCCAATTCGTATTTCCGGAATCGGGATTGATCGCCGTGATACCGTGTTGCCAATTCGTAAAAATCAATTCCGGCGCCCGCCCCGCTCTCTCATAAACGCAAGGCGTCGAGTAGGTAATTCGTTTGCTGCGGCGTGGAACATTCCACCGAATCGATCCGTCCGAGCGGTCAACGGCGATCAACGAACTTTCCCCATCCTGGTCGTTGCCGATGACAACCATGTCCTGATAAACAATGGGAGATGCCGCGAATCCATGCCCCCCCTTAAACGCCCCCAAGTCCGCATCCCAAACGAGCGCCCCATTGTGATCGAGCGCGACGAGGGTAATGCGCTCTGGTGTCGCCCAAGCGGCGTAGACGTGCCGTTCGTCAACGGCCGGTGTCGAAGAGGCAAAGCTGTTTTTACGATGCTTCTTGTGAGTGACAGCGGGAAATGACCTCTCCCAGATTTGTTGTCCCGATTGGGTATCGATGCAAAGCACGATCCGCTTTTCGCCGTCGTTCGATTCCGCATTGATATAGAGCCGATTCTCCCAGACGACGGGCGACCCGTGACCAATGCCGGGAATTTCGATCTTCCAATTGAGATCTTCCTCAGTCCACTCGACCGGAATCGTCGTTGCCGTGGAAACACCACTGCCATTCGGACCGCGAAACCGGACCCATTCTTGAGCATTTGCCGGGGCCCCGAAAAACGACAAAGCGCAGTATGCGACGACAAGATTGAGGTGAGAATTCATCGTGAGGTTTTCGCTAAATCGTCCGGTGTGCAATCGATTGTGGGGCATTCCTCACTCATCCGAAATTCGACGGGAATGCTTGTCAACATTGTCCGAGGTAGGTTCGTTAGTCGGCGGGCATCGTCCCGATGAATCCAAATAGCATCTCGTCCCAGCTTTGGTCTCCCCAATTGACGACCGTATCGGGATCGGGATTCACGGGATTGTGTTCGGAATTGTCATAGTGCGCCGTGCAGATCACACGCGTCCCCTTGGGCAGCTTGATCGGCTCAGCGAGTTCATATCGCAACTGCCAGTTAAAGTCGTACCGGGGTACATCCAATAATGTCACTTTGCGTTGTTCTTTGTCGTCGGGAAAGATCGCTTCGAACCGAAACGCTTTGCCACGCAAATGCATATGCGGCATCATGCTAATCAGCATGGTGTCGCGGCCAATGGTTTGCTCGACTTCGACTTTGTAGTTGTCGTTTTGTTTGGGAATCGGGAATCCTTGTCGTTCTTGTGATTCTTTGGATCGCTTGATGACTCGAGGCGAAATGGCGATCCCACCGACAACCTTGTCGATTTCCGATTTGTCCGCGTACACAAAACCAACTTCACTGATATCGGTGTGCGGCGAACCATTCGGCGTGTAATGCATTTGAAACACGAGCTGGCTTCCGGCCGGAATGCGAATGGCGCGCCCTGGCTCATAGATTTGCGGCGGCATCCCAGGAGCGTAGCCCACAAAAGTTCCTTGGCGAATCTCTTTTTCGTCCGGCGCTTTGAAGAAGACAACGATATGGTGCACGACCGCGTGATTCCCCGGACGCGCTTCAGCGGCAACGATGTACTTGTCTTCAGTGAAATGAGGGTCCACCTCGAAATATTGATAGTCAACGACTCCTTCGGCTGGAATCTCGAAGGCCTCTTTCGACATCGCGAACACTTCGTCCGGCTGCGGAATCCGCCAACCCTCGGCGAATTCGGGGAGCGGCGGGATTTCACTCGGGTCACCTTCCGGGCAGCCGTTTTTCACCCATGTGTTGATCAAATCCTTTTCTGCCGCGGTTAAGCGGGCTTCGTTGCGGAAATGTCCGTACTTGGGATCTGCAAACCAGGGCGGCATGCGGCCATCGTTTACAACTTCTCGAATTGTGTCGGCCCAACCGATGACTTCTTCATAATTGGTAAGTGAAAACGGTGCGATCTCGCTTTCGCGGTGACATTCGACGCAGCGACGATTCAAGAGTCGTACGATCTGATTACTGAACGTGACATCGCCGGTGGGCTCCACGTGGCGGACTCGGCCGATAAAGCAACCCACTGGTTCTGTCTCGGCGACTGCTACGTCATCGCCGGCCAATAATTGATCCAAAGCGAGGGCCAGATCAGCGCGAATGGCATTGCCGCGTTGGTAGCCGACGCCGTATTGATCATCGATGCGCCCGTGATAGCGAACCACGCGATTTTGGTCGAGGACGAAGATTTCGGGAGTTCGTTGTGCCCCAACCTGGTCGGCAACCTTGTTCTCCAAATCCTTCAGAACGGGAAAGGAAAGGTCATGTGTCCGCACGTAGGACGCGATTTCGGTCGGGCTGTCCTGAGAATTCGAATTGATTCCCAAAAACTGAACGCCCTGTGACGCGTAGCGATTCGACAATTCGGCCAATCGCGGCCCGTACAGCTTGGCGAGTGGACATTCGGTGCCGAGAAATGCGAGCACAACAATCTTCTTGTCTTGAAAGTCACTGAGCGACCGAGTTTCCCCCAAATGATGTGGCAGGGAAAAATCGCCAACGGTCATTCCGAGACGAGAGTTTTGCGAATCGGATCTTTCGGCCAATACCGTCGATGGCTGCAAAAACGTTAGCACTGAAACGACAATGAGTGCACAAGCTGACAACGCGATCAGCAAATAATACGATTTACGACCTGTTCTCATCACATTCCTCGTTCAGTGATTTCGAAACTTGAATCGTTGAAAAAACTTGATGTCGCTGACATCTTGGGGGTACCACATCTTAACAGAATTTGCGGTCAAATTGACAATACTGAGTTTTCGAAAATCAATGCGAAACTGTGGAATAATCGCTTTGCCGAAAGCCTCTTTCTTAACGAGATGTCTCTCCAATATCGAATTGCCGCTGACCTCGTTGTCGTCGTACATGCCATGTACGCGACATTCATCGTGCTGGGCCTCGTGTTGATCGTCATCGGCGGTCTTCGAGGCTGGCGATGGGTCCGGAATAGAACCTTTCGTATCGTGCATTTGTGCATGATTCTGGTGGTCGTGGCAGAATCGCTCGTCGGCATTACTTGCCCGTTAACGACTTACGAACAACGATTACGGGAGCTTTCTGGAGAGTCCGGATATCAAGGTGATTTTATCGCTCACCATGTCCATGAGCTTCTATTTTTCGATTTCCCGACATGGGTCTTCACGGTCTGCTATACACTGTTCGGTTTGGTGGTTGTGCTGACGATGTGGCTGTTTCCCCCGCAGCGGAGGAAAAACGGTCTAAATTCATCCGAAACGTCACCACCGAGGTGAATTCGGCATATCTGATGGACTCATGGCGGCCATTCTTAACCGTTTGCTCTTGACTGGTCCGAAGTGATCGAGAAGCGTTGAAATGAGTCTTGTTGTTGGTTGGAGAAGCAGATATATTTCAAGTCGTGGCGCACGATAATTAGTGATCATAAAATAAATACGATGTTCTCCCCGGCATCGCGTCGCCATGAGGAAACAAACGAGACGGGGGTGTTCCGTTCGGGACAACGGACAACCATGTGCGATACCCTGACAGAGTCGGATTCGACTCTGAGCCTTCATGAGGAAGCCCTCAAAGAGGCGGAACGGCACAAGTGGATTGAAAGCCAAAAAATTGGACGCGACTTGGGGCGGGCCGCGTTGTTGGAATGGTACCGCATCCATTGGCCCCACTACTGCCGAATCAAGCGGCTCGAGCATTTACAAGGCCGGCGCCGGTGGCTCGAATTCGATGACGACCATTTCGGCCAATTGTATATGCTGATTCTCGAGGGCGACCTGCTGGTCGATCGCGTGCTCGATCGTTTCTACGCCGGAATGGAGAACCTCGACATTATCTGCTGGTCGTTCGAGTGGGGCCTTTCGGTCGAACGAGTCGTCGACCTGCTGATTCAACTCGATATGAACCGTGCTCGCCTCGAACCGGTTGGAGTCGAGTGAACGACGACGCAGCAAACCGATCGCCGGATGCGCAATCGGCTTGGGCAATGTTCGCCGGACTGCGCGTCGTTAGCTTCTATACCCTGCTTAGCCGGATCCTGGGCCTTGTTCGCGATATCGGCATGGCCACACTCTTCGGCAATGGCCCCGTTTTCGATGCCTTCACTCTTGCGTTTAAGGTCCCGAACTTGGCGCGCCGCCTATTCGGAGAGGGCGCGCTGACGGCAGCGTTCCTCCCAACATTTGTCCGCGAACTGCATGAGAGCGGCAAGACCTCGGCATTTCAATTGGCGACGGCCATGTTTGCGACCGTCGCTGTGGTGCTCGTCAGCTTAGTATTGGTCGGCGAGACGGCGTTAGGAATTGTGACTCGATTCGGTCAACTCAGCGAGAGTAACCGTCTGCTGGCCGGCCTGACGGCCGTCATGCTGCCGTACCTGTTGTTTGTCTGCCTGAATGCTCAATTGAGCGCCGTGTTACATGCCCAGGGGCACTTCAGTCGCCCCGCATTCCTACCGGTTTTGCTGAATTGCGTCTGGATCGCGGCCATTGTGTTTGTCGCACCGCGTTATGCTTCGCCGAGCGCACAAGCGTACGCGATCGCTGCATCGATTTTGGTTGGTGGCGTCGTGCAGATGATTTCGCTGGCCGGTCCGCTGAAGAAAGTTGGCTTTCGATGGCAGGCCGACTGGGCCCGGCAAAAGAGCAAGGTGGCGGATGTCAGCCGAGCGATGCTGCCAATTGTCGTCGGGTTATCCGTGGCCCAACTCAACACGCTGTGCGACAGTCTCATGGCGTGGGGCTTTTCGGACGCTGGGGCATTCTTTTCCGACTCGTTGGCAACAGCCGGTTTGCCCGAGTTGAATAGCGGTACGGTTTCGGCGCTGTATCTGGGACAGCGGATGTACCAATTCCCGCTGGGAGTTTTTGCGATTGCATTGGGAACGGTCCTTTTCCCCCAACTCGCACGGCATGTGGAACAAGGGCGACTCGACCGTATGCGGAGCGACTTGGCGCTTGGCCTACGCCTGGTGATGATCGTCGGTCTTCCGGCCAGTGCCGGATTGATTCTGCTGGCGGATCCACTCAGCACAGCTTTATTTCAATACAAAGCCTTCGATGCTGACGATGCCCGGCAAACGGCAGCCATGATCACTGCGTACGGAGCCGGTGTTTGGGCATTTAGCAGTTTGCTAATTCTGCACCGCGCCTTTTACGCAATCGGCGATCGGCTGACCCCAGTACGCATTGGCACGATCGCCATTGTGCTCAATCTTACATTGAACGTTGCACTGATTTGGGTTTTGGGCGGATTCGGATTGGCGTTGGCGACCTCGCTGACCGCCATCGTCCAAACGGCTGTGACAGTCTGGCTTCTCCAATACAAGACCGGATCACTCAACTGGCGGGAACTGGGTTCGACCGCGGCTCGTTCTCTCATTGCGACGGCCGCTATGTCGATCGTCTGCGCTGTGGCAATTCGGCTCATGCCGACTGGCGACGCACTTCTAATTCGATTGCTACGTATTGGCGGGCCGTTTGCCAGTTCTGTGGCAACCTATTTCGTTGCGGCGTACTTACTGAAACTGGACGACCTCTGGACTCTGTTTCGCAGAAAACCAGCCGACCACCATGGCTCGCATACAAACGCTGAGGACGATCAGCCCTAGTGGCTTTCGGCGCACCTTTTGTGTCAATTCACTTTTGTCAAAGGTTCGCTGCGCCGTCGAGTGAGTTCGCAGTCCTCGTCATCCGAGGTTCTATCGCGATGAGAACCATTCCGGTCGGTGCACAGAGGCGTCTGCCGCGAGTGCAAAAACCAACGATCGATAACCACTTTTTGGGCGAACCATCGCTGTGATAATAACATTGCAGCAGCTGACCGGAGCCAACCGGCCGGAAGGAAACCAGGTACGTCGGCTCTCCGTGGCTTACCCAGTCGCCGGACGATGGCGGCCTGATAGTTCCTCAAGATTTCCTGCGAGTATTCTCCCGAAGCGTCGAGAATGACCTCTGCGGCGAGAAGTCCCGACTCGATCGCGGGCCGAATTCCTTCCCCGCTTTGCGGGTACGACAACCCAGCCGAGTCGCCAATCAGCATCACGCCATCGTCGTAAAGTAGAGGCAGGTTGCGCTCATACAGTCGATAGGCGTGACCGCGAAACCGATTGGGAATATTAGCGGCAACACTCCCCCGCAGCCTGAGGAACTCAACGAAATCCGCAACGTGACCGGGAAGACCCTCGGACTCGACGCGCCCCAATCCAATGTTGAGAAACTCCCCTTTGCGAAAGCACCATCCATAGCCCTTTAGGTCCTCGCAAAAATAGAGTTCTGGGAATTCCGGCGCAACCGCCACTTTGTCCAATTCAGTTTGTGCGATTTGAAATTCCGTTTCCTGGGCCGTTACCAGGGTTGCGAGCGGCCGCTTGCCACCTTCGAGATGTTGAGCGACGGGGCAGAATTGCCCCCCGGCGCCGATTAACAGAGGTGCCTCGAATTCCCCGTTAACGATCCACCGCTGTGGTTGTCGTTCCAGCGAACGGACGGAAACGCCCAGTCGACATTCCGCCTCAGATCGCCGCAGCAAAAAATGGT
>JANQRQ010000306.1 GCA_028284485.1 Planctomycetaceae bacterium
CTCCCCTCTCCCGCTGGGAGAGGGGTCGGGGTTATTCTGGAGCACATCGGCGATCTTAGGCCAGACCCTCGAGGCTGGTAGAATCCCTCGACATAGACCCCTTCATTCCCGCGAAAGCGCGAGCGAATCAACGTTGCATCGCTACTTCTCCGGCTGATGCCCGCGCTCCAGCCACGCCCAGCGATACAAATTCTTGCTGTCGACATAGCGGCCCTCGCGTGAGGTGGAACCCAGGACCACCATCAGCAGATGATCGCCACCTCTGCGTCCGCTCGAAACCAAACACGCGCCGGCCCCGCTGTTCGTACCGGTCTTGATGCCGTCGAACCCTTCGATCGGCAACAGCTGGTTCGTATTGGTCCAGGAAACCTCACGCAATGAACCGTCCGACGTTTTGACATTCGTCGTGTGGGCGTGTGTCGAAACGTACTTGCGGAACATCGGGTTTTGCATGGCTGTCCAGGCAAGCTTAAGCAAATCGCGGGCAGTCGTCGTGCGATCATCGTCGCTGCCTCCATCACCATAAGGAATGCGGTAAGTTGTCCGCGACATGCCGAGCGCTCCGGCACGCCGATTCATTTCCGCGATGAAATTGGCGCGCGTGGCGAATTTGACCGTGCGCCCATGTTCGAGAACGGTTTCGGGGACCGTGCCCGATTCTGTTGGGTCGAATCGATCATTGAAATGCTCGGCCAGCGCGTTGCCGGCATCGTTACCTGATGGCAGCATGAGGCCATATAAGCACTCGCCGACCGATAAACTTTCGCCAGCTCGTATCCCCGACGTCGATCCGGTCGTGTCGTCGGCCAGTTTCGAATAGGTAACCGTCTCTTTGAGAATGTCGGGATTCTCGCGGGCCATTTCCAGCACTATCCAGGCAGTCATCATTTTGGTCGTGCTGGCCGACTTACGCGGGACCTCTTCGTTATGCCCCCACAGAAGCTTGCCCGTTTTGCCGTCGGCAATCGCCCACGATTTGGCCGAAACGAACGGCGGCCCGGTCAGACCGTCGGCCGGTTGTTTGGTTTCGGTCGCCGGACCTTGCGCTGAAACCGACGGGAGTGCAACAACAATCGCCGAAAACCAAACAGTTGCCGTAAGCTGCATCATTCGCTTCATCAACTAATCTCCAACCACCACCGCGGATCCCATAGAAAAGCAGATTCTATCCGTCGTTCACATTGTTCTGTAGATCCGGGCGGCCATTCAAGTGAAAATGCGGTGCGGGACAACAAGACTTGTCTTGGCGTTGTTCTCGCCAGCCACTGATGCAGCACTTTCACCCAAGGAGCGAGTTATGAGGAAATATGCGGTTGCCCTGTTGATATGCACAATCGGTACGCTGGTGACCAGTTCCCATAGCACAGCGTTCGACGAGTCGGCTAACGTGAATGACAAAGCAGTCCGAATGGCGGCTGCCGAGTTTTATCGGGCGCTCAACGCGATGTTTACTGGTGACGTGGGCCCGATGAAAGAAGTTTGGTCGCATGCCGACGACGTGACGTATATGGGACCGGCGGGTGGAATCCACGTCGGTTGGGATCAAGTGCTAGCCGACTGGGAAGCGCAAGCCGCCTTGAAACTTGGGGGCGAAGTCCATCCGGAAGAGTTACACATTAACGCCGGGCGCGATCTGGCTATTGTGACCAACTACGAAATCGGTAAGAATTTGAATGCCGACGGTCAAACTCAGAATGTCAAAATCCGCGCAACAAACACGTTTCGCAACGAAGGCGGCAAATGGAAGATGATCGGCCACCACACCGATCTTCTGCCATTTCTGCAGCAGTGACGGCACGTGCGATTGGGCCTGGTTAGCTGAACGGTTCTCCGAACTTTTAGCTGGGGCGCACTGGAATTCTTGAGTCCTTTCGACGTGCACAGCCCCAGTCGAACGTCTATGAGCCCAGACGGATATCCGTCGCTCCTTGGGCCGTGGAGTTAGGCGAATTGACGCTTGAACAAAAACGGGACATTCAACTTTTCCACTGGTATTCGGAAAGAGATTCGGACAACGTCGCACAATGAAAAGTAGAATGTCCCGTTTTGAGGGCGCATCAATCAAAGACGCGAAAAACCCAGGCACTTGTCGGGGACTATCCGCGAAACAATTACCGGCCCCGGGTTCTTCGCAGCGCTTCGTCGATCGAAATCGCGTTCTCCTCAGTGATCCGCCCTGGGCCGAGGTAGAACTGCCGGTTGGGCTGCGAGATTTCCGGCTGCGGTGTTTGTTGGGCATCGGCGGCTGCCGCCTCGGCCAATTCCGTTAACCGCTGCATGACTTCCGGATGTTCTGCCGCCACATCCCGCTGCTCATGCAGATCGTTTTCCAGATCGAACAGTAAGCCGGCCCCCGGTGGAACCGTTTCGGCAGTGTCCGCAGGACTGGGATACTGCCAAGGCTCGTACTGCTCGGGGGGTGCGATTAACGTCACGCCGTCGGGGCCACGCGGATCGATCCATTCGTCCCCTTTGTTGCCTCGTCTCCAAACGTTCGACCGATTGACATGCAATTTCCAGCGTCCTTGGCGGACCGTCATCAAGCGAATTCCTTGCCAGGAGTAGATCGCACGCTCGGGCGCGGGCCCCGCCCCGGTCAACATCGGCATGATGTCGAAGCCATCCAAGTTGAACTCGGCGGTGTCGATTCCCACAAGCTTGCAAATCGTGGGAAACAGGTCCAATGTCGCGCACGGATTCGAAATCACCTGACCGGCTGGAACCGTACCCGGCCACCAAACGATGCCTGGAACGCGGATGCCCCCTTCAAAGGTTGCGCCTTTGGTCCCGCGCAAGCCGCCGCTGCTGCCGCCGTAGGTCGGCCCGTTGTCGGACGCGAAGATCACCAACGTTTTGCGATCGAGGTTCAATTCCCGCAGCTTGTCGATGACTCGGCCGATCGACCAATCGAGTTCGCGAACCACATCGGAATACAAATCGTCGCGAGTTTCCGGCGTGTAGAATTCCTCCGACGCAGCCAACGGTTTGTGCGGCATCGCATGTGGCAGATACAAGAAAAAGTTGCGGTCGCGATTGTGTTCAATGAACTCGATTGCGGCGGATGTGTAGCGCCGCGTGAGATAACTCTGCACGACCGGGTATTCGACCGCTTGCTCATCGCGAACCAGCATGACCGGGCGCATGTCGTTCGAATACAAAATTCCAAAGTACTCATCGAAGCCGTGCTTGGTCGGGTAATACTGCGGAAGATGCCCCAAATGCCATTTGCCCACACACCGCGTGGCATACCCGACCGACTTGAGTGCTTCGGCCAGCGTTGTTTCCGACGCTTTGATGCCATGGTCACGGCTGGCGTCGGGGGCCGGATTGCTGGGCACACCGGTTCGATAAGGATAACGGCCCGTCAACAATGCCACGCGCGATGGGGCACAGCTCGGCGTCGACACATAGAAATCAGTCAGACGTGCCCCTTCGGTTGCCATTCGATCGAGATGCGGCGTCGACCGGTCGCGATTGCCGAAGCAGGAGAGATCGCCCCAACCCAAATCGTCGGCGTAGATGAGGACGATATTCGGCTGCGCATTCGCAATGCGACTGCCAGAAACAGCCATCAGGCTCAAGAAAACGATTGCAGCACAAGTTCGGTCAATCGAAGTTGTTCGAAGCATGTTGACGTCTGCTCCTCGATGCGGGGTGGTCGTTGCAGTAGTCGCGTGCACACCATCGGACGCGTAGTGACTGACCTTCAAGTCCCGATGGCTCAAAGGATGCATCCCTCTCTGCGTCGACATTGATAACTTCCACGCCGACGCGATTCCGAGGTTCGACCATCATACGCAGAGGTTGCTGTGGGTGCCACGAAATCTTCGTACCGACCGACTGCAGCGTGTTACGCGAATTCGTGGCCGTGACAATCCCGTTCTGTTCTATGATCTCCGTCTACCACGAGCCACGTACGCCCACGACATAAGTCAATCGCTCTCGTAGCGGTCGCTATTCGACTTTGGCCGGTACGAATTTAATGCCATACGCACCGGTGGCTTTGGAAGCGCCGCTGGCACCGGTCGCGCGTGCGCGGCGATCTGCGTCCGAAGTCGACGGCTTGCGGCTGTCACCCCGCAATATGCGCTTCGGGGAATAGATATCCCGTTCGGCATCGAACGGACGGGTCGTCGCCACACCGAGCCGATCGGTTGCCGTTCCCGTACCCTGGCCGACGGTCGGCAAATCGTTTCCAATCGTCGCAGCACTGCCGGCGGCAAGCGGTTGAAACGGGATCAACTCCGAAACGTCGAATTCCTCATCGGTGGAAGTTCCGCCAGGGTTCGCTGGTGCCCCAGGATTGGGTGGGCCGTCTGGTGGGGGCGTGCTGACGACCGCCTTGTTCTCAGACAAACTAGAGACTGCCTTGGTAGCTGAATCCGTCAGAATTGTCCGCAAACCGCGCTGATCGCGAATCTGTTCTAATGCGGTAACGATTATGGTCGTGGCCTTTGGCAGCGGTGAATCAGCAGTGACGCCCACGCCCGCTCGTTGTATCAGCAGATAGATGGCCGTTCTGCGCAACAACCGATCCACGTGCTCGCTGAGAACAAGTTGCTGCAGCGAATCGACGACGACTTCAAATCGCTTTTCCAAGACTTCATTATCAGCGGGGCTGATACCGTACAGCACGGTTTGGAGCGCTCGCACCGAAGCAGCTTGCGTGGCGAAGTGGTCGGATTGGGCGAGGAAAGACAGCCGCGTGATGGCATCCTCGAAAGCAGCTTCTTGAGCGGTATCGTTACTGGCGGATTCGAGACTGGCTAACAAGTTCCCGAGCGCTGTAATCGATGTACGACTATCAAGTCGGCTTTTCTGTTGATGCTCGATTTGTTGTAGGGCGGCGTCGATGGGGTGAGCCGTTAGAACACCGACTTCGACCAGAGAGATCGCATCGGCAGGTGGAGCCGGCAGCGGAGGAGGAGGCTGCACAGGCAACTGCTCCTCTGCAAAACGAATTCTCTGAGGCGGCACCCGTTGAAACACGACCTGGCCGTTGGCATGCGAAGCAACCAAAGTCAGCAGCGCCAGAACCAAAGCGGCGACACATTTCGCCGCATGCCGACGCATCGATTGTATGGCTAATGCGCTGACCATCGATCTCTTCTCTACCGAACAGTTTTTCAAAAACCACCTAAGCGATTCACTTTGGTGCTGACATCCCGCACGAGGTTTTCACCCGTTCTTTGCAGTTCGACAGACGCTGATTGCAAGTCGCTGAATTCCGGGCGGTTGATCTGCACGCGATCGGCAACCACGTCCGCCACGATCGATCCGATGACCGAGTCGGCAAACAAGGGTGCCGCGAATGTGGGAGCCACGTTCACCAGATCGGTGTTCGCCAAATTCAATGAGCCCAAGCCATCTTCTGAATGGCTGTCGAGCGCCAGCCGCGTGGGAATGAGATAGACGTCTTTACTTCGCATGTCGCCCGAGGCACGGATCAACACCGTCGTGAGTTGATCTTGATTGAACCGGGAGGCGAGGTCATTGCCGGTGACTTGGGAGGATAACGTGCCGCCCAATCCTCGTGCCGAAGATAAGTTGCGATCAGCGATAAACGAATTGAGCGACGTATCGTGGGCGGGAACCACGGCCAGGACATCACCATCGGCCAATGTGATACCCCCGGCAATGCCCCCTTTCATCACTTCATCGTACAGCAGGTAGTAAGTTACTCGGGGCATCGTCCCGTCACGCCGCAGACTGACGAGGTAGCGAGTTTCTTCCATCACCGGGGCACTGACCATCGATTGGGAAGTCAAGCCGTCGATCTTGTCACTAATTCCGCGAAGCAGGTCCGGGTATGTATTGAGTGATGCGGCCAACCGATCACCGCTTTCGGCATCGCGATCATCGCGAAACTCCTCAAAGTCCGGAATGATGGCTTCCCACTCATTGATGCTGTCATTCACAATGAAGATCAGTGACGATGTAGCACTCCCGAGAGCCTCGACATCCGTTTTAAAGTCCTCAATTTCTACACCAAAATCTCTCTTGGCTTTTTGGTACTGCCCTTTCTTCGGACCAAGCTGGTCGGGCCCGGCGTCGCGATACTCTTCGAACGCAGTCACAAAGCTCTTGAATAACTCTTCGAGCTGGAGATTCTGTTGCTGCAGATCGCCCAGGCCTTGCAGTTGCTTCAGGCCGACGCCTCCTGACATGGTCGATGTTGGCATTGTGGAGCGTAGGCCGCCGGCCAGATTGATGGCATCGCGCAGCGTCGTGGCCCGTTCACCGAATTCGTATTCGCCCGGTTTGTGGACACTCCCCCCAACGCGAACTAGCGTTTGGGCGACCGTCGGCGGAACAGACTTCTTGTCCTTCCAGATCTTATCATGCAACGTGCAGATCCGGTCATGCAGTGTGATGCAGCCGGAAGAGAAGACCAACGAGACTCCCAGTAGCCCAAACAAGAGCGATCGCAGAGTCTTCATACGCGTCATCCTTTACACGAAATTCCGTTTAGATTCCGAAGCCAAGGGTGGCCGACGCATCAACAATCGGAGCCGCCGCCACCTTGCCGGTCGGGACACCGTCGCTTGTCAGTTCAACAGCGCGGAGAATTCCGATCGCCTCGTCATCGATGCAAACGATCGCACCGCTATCTCCCTGTAACGCAAATGCCGACGTCAATCGACCATTCGCCATGCGCGGTTTGATAATTATGTGCTTTTTCAAAAACATCACCGTGCCGTCATGTCGGCGAACCGGAAACGAATTGCTGCAATGATTGATCACAATCCCGTTGTCGGTGAGTCCCGTCGTTGCTCCCAGTTTCCAAACCGGTAGTTCCGATGTCACATCCGACGGTCGTGCGTTTCGCAGTCGGATGGGATCTTTCACTCCTCCGGGAATTCCAGTGCGCCGCGACGGCGGTGTGGGGGAACTGATGACTGCGCAATCCAGAAGATCCGAAAAAGCCCAGCCAACCCCCTGTTGTTTGCTAACAGTTCCAATGCTGGCACTCGTCGAGTTCACCAGCATTTCGGTATCGGCATTGACCTGCTCACTCTTGTCGACAACATGCGTACAAGTTAACGATCGAATCTGACCGTCGCTAAAGCTCACAACATCGAAACCTAGCGTCCCCGGATTACTAACTGCTTTCGGGGTAATCTCTGTGCCACCTGGCGGTGACGGTGTTGCGGCCTGTTCGAAATTCGGCGCCATCACGTCCGTGGGAACATCTTCTAAGTAACAGGGAATTTGATCTTTCTTCAGCAACTTCGCAGCTTCATCTGGTGGTAGCTTTTTGTCGACGTAAACCCATACCGAAAACTCCCGAGTCGAGGCAGGGCCTTGCAGCTTCATGCCGACATCGACACCGATCACGTGCTTCTTTGCCAGCAAATCCTGTTCATACTTTTCCATGATGTTGCGGGCGTGCTGGTAGGCGACTTCCGGCGAACGGAGATTAAATCGTTGGCGACGCTGAAACTCTTCCAGCGTCATTTTCATTTGGGAGGCATCCTGCGCTTTTGCCGGTTTCTTCGCTCTTGGTTTTCGAGCTTTCTTGGCCATTACGCTTCGCCCTCGTTCGACTGCGGAAATTCGAAATCGGCTGCAAAAATGGGCCTATTTTCACGATAGCAGCCCCAACGAGACACCCCCAACTGTTTTTTCCCAAAAATGAAACCGGGCCGACAGATGTTCAGAGTTGTTAACACGTCATTCCGGATAACCGGGCACCGGCAAGTCACCGCTGATTTCAATCACTTGTTCTCCGCCGAGCATACTTGGCAAGCAGTTTCCATCTGGACACAGCACGGGGCCCGGCGTCGGACGATCGGTCGATGGTCGGTGTACATCGCCCACCCATGGCGGCGCAACCCAAGCATCGTGAGAATTGTTCAAATGGCAGTTCAGGAACTCGGTGATTTGAAGTTCGAAGTCGGGGGCATCGACCTCAAACACGCCGACAGCCACGACCGATTTGATTTCTTTCAACTTGGGATCAATGTCTTCACCGGCACCTTTGGATGCGAAGGCACCGATCCCTTCCGGCATAAGCTGTCCGACCAGTTCAGTCACGCGTTGAATGGTTTCATCGGTGACATCGTGTTGGATTTTCTCGATGTATTGGTCCTCGGTCAGGTCGACTTCCAAGTTGAACGACCCGGCAGCCGGCCGTTTAAAGTCGACCATGATCACTTTTTCGGTGTAGATGAAATCCTGGGCAAAATCCCGTACGGGAATCTCGAGTTCCACCGGACGAATTTCGCTGACCCCTTCGACGAGCTGAACTTCCTGGAGAAAGTACTTGTCGTAGACGTACAGTTTGACGTGGGTCGGCACGCGAACGGTTATCGGGATGCCCTTGATGTGCCTCATGATCGACCAGTCATCGTTGAGTTCGTTGCGCGTCAAAACGCTCGACTCGCTTGAAGCGCATCCCGCGAGAGAAGCCACGAGACAAGCCATCAGAATTCCGCCAATGTTCGGTCGCATCCGTTCGCTCCCAAAGCTGTTCGATAATCGCCAAGCCGGTGCCGGATCGCGCAGCAACGGGCACGGCAAGAGAATGCACTCCTTGCGGTTTTCGATCGGCGATTTCGAGCTTCGAGGTTTTCCCGGAAGCCAGTCAGTTCAACTAATACGACTGCTATTTTCGCGAGTCTCGATACATCTGCTACGACCCCCAGGGTCGGCGTATTTTGGGCAGATTACCGCGTGAGCGATTCAGCAAGACTGAAGACGGTTACCAGTCGCAAACTCGACCCGTATTCGGGCCGCCGCGCGCCGCACCAAGAACACGCAACCCCATACGCATCAATTAGTTACAACTTCCAACACACCAGTTTCTCACCTGTCGAGTGTTTTCACTCGAGATGCGTGAAACCACTCATCGCAGCAGATCCCGTCAATCAGCGACATGATCGAATCTCCGGGCGAATGAAAAAACTCAGAATTGGACAGCACGTTGGAATTTCGTCGGGAGTTGCGTGGGCCGTTCCGCGATCAGCGAGTCTTCACGGGAGGTCAATCAGATTCCACGAATCGTCGCTCGAGACGTCACGCAGATTCCTGGTTATTCCAGGACCCGAAATGACGGACTGCGATTTCAGCTTTTCCCCAACCAACTCACGACGACAAATCGCTCAATTTCAATTAAGCCGCGCGTGGAACCGATGCGCTGTGTGGCTGATTTGCTGGCCACTTCACACAAGGAAACTGATAAGCTGAATGTCGACCCAACGAGGGTCACCACGTCGAACGAGCATCCCAAACCTAAGACACCCAGCGGAAGGAACGATCGATGCATCAGTGCTTCGCATTTATGACTCTTCTGACATTGTGCGTTGGTTCTGCCGCAGCAGCACAGGAACCGTGTCAGGTGCGGCTGATCTTGTTCTTGCCAAGTGATGTCAAAGAACCAGCCGGTTATCAGGAACGCATCGACCAGATCGTGGCATACAGCGAATCGTTCCTGACGGAAGGTTTTACGCGATGGGGCCACGACAACATCGTCATGCCTTTTCGACATACGGCAGATGGACATGCAGAGGTTTTGAAAGTCCGCGGCAAAAAAGACGCATCGCAATACAGCGACGCTTCGGTGCGAAACGAAGCCATTGCATCGGCGATTGAACAAAACGGACTCGATGTGGGTCGGCAGATTTGGTGGGTCATGGTATACGTCGGGGATCCGCCAAAAAAGTTTCGAGTGTTTCGAGGAGCCTTCGATCCGAAAATCGGGGGTTGGTCGGTCTGCAATTACAACACGCTAGCTGGCAACATCCGGCCATCCGCCCCCTTGGGTGAGGAATTCCTGGCGACGATCAACTTGAAGGCTGTGATTCATGAGTTGGGCCACGGTTTTCAGTTGCCTCACATCGGTCCTCGGCGCACAGACAACGGTGGGAACAGTCTGATGGGGCCCACGCACGCCAGCTTTAGAAAGGTTGCATCCAAGCGGGACAACCGCGTGTATCTCAGCGAAGCGGCTGCCGCGTTAATGTCGACGCATCCTGCTTTCCGCGGCGTTGCCGACGCTCGAAAGCAATTACCGAAAGTGCAACTTTCTGAAATGAAATATGCCGCCAATTCTCAAGACAAAACGTTGTCGGTCAGCGGCCGTGTGAAGTCGGGTCGAAAAGCGGTGTATGCTGTCGTGGCTGACGAGTCGGATGCGCGCCCCGGTGAGTATTGGACCAAAACGTATGTCGATAAAGTCGACGACGACGGTCGCTTCGACGTGACGATCACCGAGCCGTCTCCCACCAAGGGAACGCTGAAAATCTGGTTCGCGTTTGCCAATGGAGCATTGACAGGCAACGGTAAACAGAGCGGCAAGCGAGGGGCCGTTGCGAAAGCCTACAGCTTTACAAATGGCAGATGGAACTTTCGGTAATCGGGCGCACAGCGAAAGTCCGCTTGCAATCATCACGTCTTGCGTGGCACTCGCCAACTTGCATATCGCGGTGGTGTGCCGACTTTCTAGAGCGTTTACTTTTTCTTGCGGGCGTTTCTGGCTTGTGGACGCCAGCTGGCTTAGGACAAAACGTGATTGTCGCGGCCACAAGTCAGCGTAATACGCTGTAGCACAAGCAATCTTGCGCGCGAGATACGACTCGCCGTGGTGGCAAGATTTTTTCGCAGCAATTTGCGATCTGTCCGTGTACGATATCGGGCGACGCTTGTCGTAGGTAGGGAGGTCGTCCGCTCCATCAAATTCCGCAGGCAGTCTCTACAGCCATTGGGAAGGACAACCATGATGAATTCTATCCGCGTCGCAACTATTGCGTTCATGTTGGCAATCGTGCATACGCCCTGTGCAGACGCACAGAACAATGCGGCTCAGTCACCCGAGATGAAAGTCTTGGATCGTTACGTCGGATCCTGGGAAGAAACCGTTGTCAACAATCCGGCGGCGTGGACTCCTGAGAAAATCGTCACCAAGGCGATAACGAAACGGCAATGGATTCTCAATGGAAACATGATCGAAAACAAAGGGACCTGGTCACCAGGTGACAGAACGTTCTTGCATCTCATGACCTACGATGCGCAGCGCAAAAAGTACGTGCAGTGGTACTTTCCTGAAGAGTCACCGAGTGGTCAGACCTATGAGGGAACATGGGACGCCAAGACTTCAACATTCACATTCAACGGCATGCTCGTCGAGGGAATTCATTCGACCGGTCAGCAGAAATGGATAGACCGAGATACATTTACCTGGACGCTGAAAGCCAAAGATTCGGCAGGGAACGTCGTTTTGGATATGGAAGGCAAATGTGTGCGTAAGAAATGATGGCTGTCGACATCCAATGGCCCCCATCGTCAGCAAGAAGACCGTTATCAGTCTGTTCGGTTGAAATGAGGTAACACCATGAGAATCAGCAATTTGATTGGCGGTCTATACATTCTTAGCTGCTGTGCATCCGCGATGGCCCAACAATCTCCCAGCAAACCGACAGAACTGGACGTGCTGGGGCACTACGTCGGGGATTGGTCATCCGAAGTTACCGGCAAACCAGCCGCTTGGACGCCAAATGAAATCGCGTATCGAACATCGAGCCATGCCGAATTCCTGTTGAACGGATGGTTCTTGCAGCGCATTGAAGTGAGTCACATCGTCGGTGATCCTGACAAGGTCACGAAGTCTTTGTTTTTCTGGACGTACGATTCCAGCGCGCAAAAATACGTCTCATGGCTGTTCCAATCTTCGGGGGTCATCGGGAAATGGATCGGCACATGGAATTCCGAAGACCAATCGCTGACGGCTACCAGCCCCTTAGCGCCGCCCAATACGGCCGGACTATTCACAGAGACTTTTGCCAACGACGACACAATACGTGGCAGCCTGGTCTTCACTGGTAACGGCGGAGGAACGCTGTTCGACATGCAGTGGACCAGAACGCGCCAAAAGAACCTTGTACCGAATCCCATGCGTGAAGTATGGCTCAAAATCGACGAGCCAATCCAAACGATTCCAGAAGAAACGAAAGAGCTGCAAGCATTTATCGGGAAATGGGACACGGAATTTGTGCAACGTCCATCAGCGGCATCTCCAGCCGGCAACACTTCCACCGGAGTCATGACCGGCGATTGGATTCTGGATGGTCGATTCCTCTTTGGACGGTCGGAGGTGGGAAGCTACAAGTCGATTTGGGTTGCCGGGTACGATACCAATCGCCAAGAGTACCGCTACATTCGAATGTCCAACACGGGTCAACTCGACGAATCGGTCGGCCAATGGAATGACGATTTAGGGGGCTTCGTGTGGAAAGTCGTGAATGAGAAACCGGGAATTACGAGAACATCAACGAGCCGTTTTCTCGGCGATGACGCCGTCCAAACGCACATCCTCTCACAAGACGGCAACGGTAAAGTTCAAATGGACCTGAAGATTCGAGCCACACGGCAGAAGTAACTGCAAGTTGCGCGCCCCAGTCGGGTCGACAACCAAGGCATCGCAGTTGGGGGCAATTGCCTTAAGGCAGAACGGCTCCGAACCTCTCCCGAGGTTCCGCGGTAATCGCGGCACCCCAAGCAGCATGGTCGATCGCGACATAAGCGGGAAATGATCGGCCAATCGGCGTCTCAGAACTGTCATAAGGCGAACCGTGATAGCGGACGACGATTTGGCCGGCACTTGCAATACCATCAACCTGCTGCCCAGGCATGCCGATGACCAGATCAACATAACCGTTTCCGTCAAAATCGCCATTCGAGAGTGACCACCCGATCTGCGCTCCGTTACTGGGAGCGGTCGCCTTGAATTCACTTGGCAGAATTTCGACGGTCGAAGCAACCGATATCCCCTCTGGTCCTCCATTGACGATGTAGACGGCTCCAACGTCGGTCAGCCCCGCCTGCGAGTCTTGAAACGGGCTCCCAATCGCTAAATCCGAAAAGCCGTCTCCATTGAAGTCGGCCGCTGCTGTGTCATATCCAAAACCGGAATCGGTTCCTACATCGCCGGCGACATCACTCAACGAGAACGACAATGTCCGTTGGTTTTGAGCATGAATCCCCTTGTCGCCGCGCTCACCGTAAATCACGGTCACAAGCCCGGCCCGCTTAACGGTCCTGTCTCCTACATCAATGCTTTCTGAGTGGTTTGCGATCACGAGATCCGAAAGACCATCGGCGTCGAAATCAGCCACATCGAGACTGCTTCCCCAACGATCACCAGGTTCCGGCGTATCGGGAATCGATCCGAGACCTTGATGTAACCGCGCTGCGGTCGGCAGCAACCCGCCTTCCGATCCTCGAAATACAAACACCGAACCGGCATTGCTGATGGCCTCGGCGCCCAAATCGTCATCCGGTGCGGCGACTGCCATGTCGCTATATCCGTCTCCGTTGAAATCGCCGATGGCGATTTCCGTACCGAATCGTTCGGCGATTTCCGCAGTATCACGCGGTTCCAATACTTGATCGAAGGACGTCGTCAGGCCGGCTTTCGACCCAAAGTGCACATAAAATTTGCCATTTCCCACGGACTCGTTGCCGCGACTATTCGGCGCACTAACGGCCAAATCGGAATACCCATCGCCATTAAAGTCAGCGACAGCGATGGCTGCACCCAGTCCCTCTCCTGCGAGTCCCGACCACTCTAACTCTTCAAGATCGTCGCCTTGAGCATGTCGCTGCAGACCGATCCGCCCGTCGCGTCCATCATTATCTTGTGCCCCATAGATGACATGCACAGCTCCCGCACCAGTGCCACTTTCCGACCTACCGATGACAGCATCCATTCGATAGTCGCCATTGAAGTCACCGTACGAGACAACAGTCTTGTTCTCGCGGCGCAACTCAGTCGAGTGACGAACCTCATCGCCCCGAAGAGAAAACTGCTTTGTTGCGGCACTAACATTCTCGATGTTCAGTCCCCACCTCTTCGAATCGAATGCTCCGCCGTACAGCACTCGGACTGATCTCCCGTTTGCAGCAGATTGCGATGCGGATCCCACAATCAAGTCGGCGAAACCATCCCCGTTGAAGTCAGCCCCTGTCTCGGGTTGATACGTGTGATAATACATTTCGCGAAGCGCCCAGCGATCGATCGCCGACAAATGCGAGCGCTGAGCATAGTACGACCGGCCGTTTCCGTTATCGGTAAAGTAATGAATGCCGGTTTCCGGTTGTGAATCGTCGACACCACGCAGTGGACCGGGATTGATTCGCTTGCCGATCGTCACCTTCGGTCTGACGAGAGATTCATCGTCCGGATTCTTCTTCATCACACTGTCGGAGTAGTGCATGATCGAATCGAAGTCATATGCACCCAGCATTCGCCGACCGATTAGCAGCGAGAAGTTCCCGTGACCGCTGCGCACATTATCCGGGACGGTGAATTCCTGAGGCGTTCCCTCCAGATAAGTCTGGCCCGTGAAAACAATCGCATGCGTATCACGATCAGGCCGACATTGAATATGTGACATGCCGAGTATGTGCATCATCTCGTGTGCCACAATGCCGGCGTGACACCATTTGTTGATGTGGATTTCGTAGCGCTTCGATTGGCCGTTCGAGTAACCGGTGGCCGTTGCCATGCCGACCAGACTCGTTTCCGACCGTTTGGTGAACTTGACGGCGTGTGGAAAACGGTCCGCATCCGGCCGTCCGATATTGATGAACTTCAAACCGGGATTGGCCCACCGCAGCATCTGCAATCCATCCGTGACAGTTTGTTCCAGCGGAACGCTCCAAAGCTCAGGAGTTTGATCGTACGTCCATTTCTCCGATTGCTCGTTGAGCTTTCGGTACCAGGGCTCGCCCGTTTCTTCGTCAAGCCGCTCGTCGAGGTAGTAGTAAACCGTTTGCTTGGGCCAACGGTGTTGCATCGACCAGCTTCGAACGACGGAAGCGGGGGCATCTGCTGCGGTATGAAACAGAGCAGTCACCAATAGAATGCGAACAGCAGGCAGTGAAATCGTCCAGCGCAAATACACCAACAGTTTTCTCCGAAATGTTTCCATGAGATGGCCGTCGATCGACGCATGTTCCAAGATCGATTCTATCTTCACTGAAATGCATCTCCAGCAAATTGTCAAACACACACATTACCAATTCAGAATCGACGGATTCCCACTTATGCTGTCGCGACATTGGGAACTCCTGATGCAACAGTCTACCGTTGTCGTCAGGCATCGTTTGCAATGGTAGAATGCGACCATCCGGACGCGAGTGCCGTCTTGGCTGACGAGTTGAAATTCACATCAAAGGAGGAAGTGATGAATCGATTGGCACTTTCGTGCGCTTTGACAGGTGGCATCATTATTATGGCTTCGGCAATACCGGTTAGTGCCCAGCAGACCAAGTCCAGCAGCAGTTCGAACGTATCGCTCCGATCGGCCTACCTCGTCGAGGCCGTCGGTGGTGCTCATACAATCGCCGTCGAAGGCGAACTCGGTGGACGCGGGCAGGTCACTTTGGATGGCAACGCATGCACTTTGAATCAATTCGGTGACCCAGGAATTTGTACGGAAGCGTACTACGCACCCATTGATGTCAAACTGACGCTGCTAAGACTCGCTGATCCTTCCGGCCAAGGCCGCCGGATTTTTCGTTTGGAAGGAGATTTGCAACCGAAAGGCAGTGCATTCTTCCTCGTTGCGCCCCGCCGGCCGAGCAGTATCCACCGTTTGGTCGTCGATTTGGGAAATGACAAAAGACGGGTGGTCACTTTGGAAAAATTCG
Source organism: Planctomycetaceae bacterium (assembly GCA_028284485.1). Taxonomy (GTDB): domain Bacteria; phylum Planctomycetota; class Planctomycetia; order Planctomycetales; family Planctomycetaceae; genus JANQRQ01. The sequence goes on from JANQRQ010000306.1 coordinate 15,652, forward strand.
AACGCCCGGATGACAATCCGCAAACGGCCAAACCAGAGCTGTGTCACTCCGCTAGCTATCGTGCTGAACAAGTCGATGGCAAAGTGAATTTGTATGCAACAGGTTCGCATCCCACCGGGGGATGGAAGACATCCTTCGAGCAACTTCCGATACGGATTTATCCGCCACAATATCGGCTGGTATGCGTAAAGCCGACCGGAATCGTCACTCAAGTAATTTCGCCGTTTGAGGTCAACGCATCGTTTACTGCGAACAATCCGGTGCCGCACGTCATAGTGCATGACGCGCAGGGTCAGCACCGCGTTCCGGTGGTTGCAAAGAGTTCGGCAATTCCATGCCCGAAGCAATAGCATCTTGCCGCGTCGATGATGTCCGCACGAATGCCGCCGCCGCCAATTCGCCGGCCTAACGGAAGTCGGTCAAGAACTCGCACCCCTTACTCGGTGCCGCCCAGCGTTACAGTCACCTCCGAAATCACTCGACGGTCGGAGTAAAGCAAACCGGTGGCCCGAAAACGGAGCAGTGCGCCTTTATTCACTGACGCATCGCCGCTGATGTGAATTTCGACGACTGCGTCGTCTTCCCCTGCCCCGAACCGGGCCGGTTCGGCAGAGATACCGTTGGGCCGTTCGACGAGTTCCACGGTCATGGGACCGTCGAAGTTGCTCGTGCGCTGCAGCGCCAATCGACATTGCACGCTGTTTCCCGGCAAGACGCTGATCGACTCGTCAATAGCTTGCAGCTTCACAATCTGCGGCATCGATCGGATCATGTTCCGCTTCTCGGCAAGGAACAACATCGATTGCGGCTTGCCGAGTTTGTCGACGAACTGTACGTAGCCTTGTGTATAAAGCTGCGTTTGCCCCTGCACGTTGATGTGCATGGTTTCCGGAAGGTAAATCGGAACAATCGCTTCCATTTCTCCCGGATGAACTACGGAGTCGAAAATTTGCACACCATCCATGTCCCGATTTTGGCGATCGCCTTGCTGCAACATAATCGGGCCGTCGTAATCTTCGAACCGTTCGACATCCATCAAGTAGGGATAGATCGTGCCCCGATGCGCATATTGGTAATGCTCGCTGCACTGCAGACGGAATAACGGTTTGTGCATAACCGTCACGTGCAATTCTTCGACGTGCGAAGAACCGATCGAAACGCCCTGGCCATCGACCCCCAAATGCGAGGCTGTTGCCACACGCTCCACCGGTTGATCAGCAATTGTCGCGCGGCCAATCAATTGAGAGGCATAGCTTGCCGCACCAACATCGTCGGCGACTTTGACCTTCAAGCTGACCGAATCCTTGCCCGGCTTAAAAACGTTGTCGCTGAGACTGACGCCTTCCGGCAGGCTTTCCATGGCAAGTTCGACCGGGCCATCAAAGCCCCCGATGCGAATCAACCGGACTTCGACTTTCGTTTCGGCTCCCTGGGTGACATTGACGTTGTCGTAATCGACGGAAAGCGAAAAATCAGGCTGCGCCCGTTCGATTGAAAGCCGGTAAATAAACTCCTGCCCGCCGCGGGCGCCGTGCCGCATATCGGCCGCTCGCACTAAATACTGACCGTCAGCCGGTGCCTGCCATTCAATGCGACAGACTCCATCGCGCGATTCCACACTTCGCGACTGAGCCAGCCGTTTTTGCTGCGAATCGGCAACAGTCACGGTCAATAATGCCGGACCGCCCGGTGGGTAGGATCGACCGACGATCGAAAATTGCTCCCCTTCTTTCGCCGCAATTCGGAACCAGTCCTCGTCCATCTCGGTTTGAATGGCGCCATTGATCGTGATCGGGACGTCGGTCTGCATCGGTGGGAAGCCGGCATCGTTCGGTTCCTGCTCCAACAGGTTCGGAGACACGTCGACAGTCAAATTCACACCGGCAATTCCAAGATTCGCATCGCTGACCGTCAGCAACCCCCGCGAAGTCGTGGGAAACTGAACATCACTCGTCAGAATGTTGTACTCCTGACCTCCCGACAACGCGAAGAAATTGACCTGTTGCGTTGATCCGGGTTGGCCGCCTGCAGGAAACGCGAAATGGACGAACGGGCGAACCGTCAGGTTGATTCGATAAACATGGGCAGGGCTGCCATGCCAGGAAACATTCGAAACTCGAATCAGATAGTCCGTCGATTTGCGTGAACGAAAGGCGATGACCGGATCGCTACCCCGATGAATTGTTTGAGACGGAATCGTATGACCTTCAATATCCAAAACCTCGATGACACCGTCGAGCCGTGAACCGATGCGCGCGGCAACCAATTCACAGACGACGACTTCGTCAGCGGGAGCAGAAAAACGATAATAGTCGACATCCCGCTCGCCGTTGATTTGGCCATTGAGCGTCACCGGCAACTCGACACGTTCCGCACGATCAACGGTCGAATTCGATTCGGTCTCGATCCACTCCGGTAAATCGCCGATCAAAAATGGTCGCGAAGACGTGCCTCCGCTGGCACAACTCAGCCGCCAATATGCGGTCCCCACAACGGCGTCATCAGCAATCGCGATTTCCGACTGCCATTCGCGCGGATGTGTGATTGGAATTTCCGTGGGAACGCGCCGGGGAGATTCTTCCGCGATGGAAAAGACTTGCTGGCTTAAGATGTTGCCAGCCGACACTCCTTCTCCGGAGAACCAGAAATTCGAGTCTGGCGGAATGCATTCGGCACCCACCCGCACTGGAACGACGGTCCCACGCTGACCGCCGGCCGGAAAAATATGCGTACTCGAAGGCTCCTTGCCCGGTTTCGGCTGGGCGCACGCATCCGACGCCGGCAGCACGAAAGTTGCCAGCAGTAACAAACGAGTGATGACAGCGAAAACTCTCATGATCACCACTTATACAAACAGTTCAGAGATTGGCTGACCTTCGTCGACCACAGGAACCGGCCGACCGAGTGGGGTGTGCAAGACCTGCGTGTAATCAATGCCCAGCACTTTAAGAATCGTGGCGCTGACGTCCGCAGGCGAAATGGGTCGATCGATGACAGCCGCCGCTTGCTTATCGGTTGCTCCGATCGTTTGTCCCACCGTAAGACCGGCACCGGCCATCACTATGGAAAACGCGTTGGGCCAATGGTCGCGGCCGAGCAAATCGTTAATGCGGGGCGTGCGCCCAAATTCTGTCGAAACGACGACCAGAGTCTTTTCCAACATCCCGCGATCCGACAGGTCATTTAACAATGCGGGAATCGCCTGGTCGAAGGCGGGACACAATAACTCCCGCAGACTCTTGGTGTTCTTTCGGTGGGTATCCCAATGGCCGTTCTCAATACTGACAAATCGGCAACCGGCTTCGACCAACCTGCGGCCAAGCAGACAACATTGCCCGATGCTGGTCATCCCGTAGGACTCGCGGGTTCTTGCCGATTCGACATTAATGTTGAAGGCCTCTTTCGCGCGACGCGACGTCATCACGCTGTACGCCTTTTGGTAAAACGAATCGAGTGCTTGAATTTGCGAGTCGACTTGTCGCTCGAGTTGATTGATCTGCTGCAGCGCCGCCTGCCGACGCAGACTTCTCTCGGCGTCGACGCCAACGGGTAAGGTAATATCCCGCACTTCGAATTCCGGGGCGGCCGGGTCGGCGTCGATCACAAACGGACCGTAACTGGGCCCCAGAAATGACGGTCCGCCGCTGTCGATGAAGTTCGGCAACGATATATATGGTGGCAATGCCCCCTGATTGCCGAGCCGAGCCACCAACGACCCCAGAGACGGATGTTGGTTATTGTTTTTGTTGTTGCGATCAAGTGACGCGTTGGGCTCTTTGCCGGTCATCATCGTGTGATAACCGTCTTGGTGAACCGATTTGCTATGCGTCAGGCTGCGCAGAATTGCCAGCTTGTCGGTGACCTGAGCGATCTGTGGCAACACATCGGAAATCTGAACACCGGGAACAGGCGTGCTGATCGGCATGAAGTCGCCGCGAATCTCCGGAGGCGCTTCGGGCTTGAGATCCCACATATCCTGATGAGGCATCCCGCCGATAATGAAAATGAAAATGCAATTGATGTCGTCAGTATTGCCACTTTCGGCAGCGCACGATTCGCGGAGCCGCATCACTTCCGCCAGGCTGAGCCCGCCAACGGTTCCGACTCGAAGAAAGTCCCGGCGTGCGATTCCGCGAGCATTTTTCGAACGCATCATCCGCTTTCCTTCGTTGAGCGACAGCAAAACGGGCCATTTTCGACTGCGAACGTTCGCACCCGATTGCAGCCATCGATTGTCACTTAATGAACAAAAAGTCGTAGGAATTCAAAAGCGCCCACAGAAAATCTTCCGCTGCATGTCTCGTGGGCTGATCCGACAACAAACGTTCGGCAACCTCAAGTTCTTTGGATTCGGGAAGTCGGCCTAACGCGGTTAAGCATAACTCCTCAACAAGTTCGTCGCGAGATAATTTGGTGCGTAACAACAACGCAACGCGGCCACGCTCGTCGCTGATCTTTGCCTCGATTTCGGGTGCGTTCATCAAATGCAGCGCTTGCGACATGGTCGGTTCGCTCGACTTGGCACACTCACAGGGAGAAGTTCTGGGCGAGCGGCCGAACGTGTCCAAAAAATAGGAGGGCAAGCGATTATCCCAAAGTTGAACGCTACGTGTTCCCGGCGGCATTCCCGGAAACTGCTCCGCCGAACCTGTAACCTCGCTAATTGCGTCCAACAGTACTTCGGCCGGCATGCGGCGTACGAAATAATGCGAGAAGTTCTGCTGATCCCCAGCATTGGAATCATTCGTTTCGCTGGAAAGCTGATAAGTCCGCGAGTTAAGAATCAACCGCACGATCGACTTGATGTCGTATCCCGATTCGACGAATTGTTGCGCCAGGTACTCCAACAACGGTTCGTTTGTCGCCGGGTTCGTGGCACGCAAGTCGTCTTCGGGCTCCACCAAACCTCGGCCCAGGAAGTGTTTCCACAAGCGATTAACCATCAGCCGCGCAAACCACGGATTTTGTTCGCTGGTGACCCAATCGGCGAGCTTGATGCGTGGATCGCTGCTTTCGAGATTTACAAAGGAATCGTAGCCCAACGCTCGTGTCTCAACGAGTTCCCCGGTGAGCGGCAGTTTGCTTTGTTTGTGCCCTTTGTGAAATACAAGTTGACTCCCATCGGAAAGATCTTTGCGCTCGATGCCATTAAAGAAACCAGCCATGCCAAAGAAATCTTCCTGGCCCCAGCGATCAAACGGATGATGATGACACTGGGCGCAATCCAAACGAATGCCCAAAAACGCCTGGCTGATCGCCTTGGTCATATCTTCCGGCTGGTCCAACGCCCGATAGAAGTTCACCGGACCGTATTTGTTGGAATAGCCGGTGGCGGCAATCAATTCGCGGACCCATTCGTTATAGGGGCGGTCGCTTGCGATTTGCTCGCGCAACCATTGATGAAACACATAGGCGCCACGTTCGCCAATCTTCTTGCGATCTGCGAGCAGAACGTCGGCGAATTTCAGCGACCAATAATCGGCGAACTCGGATCGTTGTAAAACGGTTTCGATTTCCAGCTGACGTTTGCTGGGCTGTGTTTCTTCGACGAAACGGCGGACTTCTTGAGACGTCGGCAAAGTTCCGATGGCGTCGACATACAGCCGCCGCAGAAACGTCGCATCGTTCGAAAGCGCCGAAGGCACGATCCCCATCTTCTTCAATTTGGCGACGACCAACTCATCGATGCGATTGTTGACGGGAATCCCCTCCCAGGCGGCCACTGAGTTCTGGATAGGAATCAACACTTCGGTGACGCCGACATGCCCCATGTAGTTAATTGTTATTGCCGCCTCGCCGGGAAACTCGCCGGTCGCAAGTCGTCCTTGCTCATCGACCTTGGCGATGGTTTCAGCATTACTGGAGTAAAGTGCCGCCGAGGTGACATCGCGCCTCGCGCCGTCCTCATAAATGGCTGTCACCAGAATCTGCTGCTCACCCCGCATGCCGAGAATTCGCTGACGCGGCTCAACTTCGATGTGCGTCACTTGAGGCGCCTGCTCGTCACCCCACGGCGCTCCCTGTCGAATCCAACCCGTCAAAAGGTTGAAGTCCAAAGAATTCGGCTCGATGCGACGCCCGCCGCCATGCGGTGTCGCTCCCGTTGCTTTGCGCAACAGCAAACTGCTTTCGGGAACGGCTAGAAACAACCGGCGTCCCCGGTTCTGTTTGACCAACGCATTGAAGTCGGCTCTCGGGTCGAATCCGAAGACCGACAGCTTAAATCCGTTCTGGCCGGACGCCTTGCCATGGCAGCCACCATTATTACAGCCAGTCTTGGAAAGCAGCGGAATGATATCGCGTTGAAAATGAATTGGCGGTGGAGTGTCGAACTCGACGACCTCGACCGGAACAACTTTCTCCAATGAGGCATACGAAATGCGGATCGAAGTCTTTCCGTCCGCTCGCCCCAGCAGCCGCGGTCCCTCAGCGCTGCAAATCTGCTCATCGCGGGAATCGACTGCACAAAGATGCGTCACATCCAGCAATCGGCCATCGTCCGTTGTCGCCGTCACGATGATCTGCTGCTCGCGATTCAAGCCGCCGATGATGATTTCGGGGGGCGAAACTTCGAGCCGGTTCGTCGCAATCTCGGCAGCATCGGCGCGAAAAGCGATGCACAGCGCCACAACATAGAAGATTGTCCGAATCATGAACAACCCACCCAGTCAGTGAGAATGCGTCGGTGCCTCGATGGCGTCCCTATCAACAAGCACGAATCCATCATATCAACTTTTCCCGATTTATCCATGGGATTGGGCAAGCGGAAGCATTGTTGTGCGTCTCCTCGCACTTCGCCCTTGCATCATGAAAGGGGCTGTCCCTTGTCCGAAAAAATGGGCAGATGAAACGGCTCCTAAGTCGTTGCGAACAAACTCCGTACTTTCGTCGCCGACATATCCTGTTTAAGATCCAAGTCAGTTGTCGATGACCGTGTTGGCCGTTTCCTTAAGCTGGTCGGCTGTTTCTAGGTGTCCCTCGATCAGGTGGCATGACAATGCAACGAATCGCATACTCCACCGTCCTGTCGCGAATCGTCGCTCCGGCGATATTGATTCTCACGCCGTCCGTCGGATTTGCCGAGGAACAACTTCCAACCGTTCCAGACGGATTTACGATTGAAAAAGTCGCCGAATACCCGCTGGTGGATCGGCCGGTCTTGTCGTCGTTTGACGAACAGGGGCGTCTGTATGTCGTCGACTCGTCGGGAGTCAATCTGCCCGCTGCCGAATTGGAAATTCGAAAACCACACCGAATTGTCCGATTGGAAGACACCGACGGCGACGGCAAATTCGACAAGAGCACGTTGTTTGCCGACAAGATCACCGAATCGATGGGCGTGATGTGCTACCGTGATGTCGTTTATGTTTGTTCGCCACCGAGCCTGTATCGCATGCAGGACACCGATGGTGACGGGGTGGCCGATAAGCGCGACATCGTTTTGACCGGTTGGGGATGGTCTGGAAACGCCGCCGACATTCATGGACCGTATCTTGGTCCAAACGGCCGGCTCTATCTCAATCATGGGCGCAAGGGACATAAGATTCCGCATCCCGATGGAACGTTCACTGAAGGCAAAGCAGCCGGGCTGTGGCGATTCCGCCCCGACGGCAGCGACTTCGAACGAGTGGCCGGCGGCGGATTCGACAACCCCGTCGAAGCGGTCTTTACGCCGGAAGGGGAAATCTTCAGCACGATGACATTTTACACCGTGCCACGCGACGGCAAGCGCGACGGATTACTGCACATGATTGAAGGGGGCGTGTTCCCACGCGACGACGAACGTGTGCAAGATGCCCTGTCGGAGCTCAAGAAAACCGGCAGTCTGCTGCCTGCGCTGAGTGAGTTCGGTGTCTTTGCGCCGGCTGGACTGGAAATCATCAAGGACACGCGATTGGGCAACGATTTCGAAGGCAATCTGTTTTCGGCACAATTCAATATGCATCGCGTGCAGCGGCACATTTTGGAGAGGGACGGCGCCACGTTTCGCTGCCGCGATCAAGACTTTCTGGTATCATCCGACACCGATTTTCATCCGACCGACGTGTTGCAAGACGCGGACGGCAGCCTGCTGGTCATTAACACCGGCGGCTGGTTCTTAAAGGGCTGCCCCACGTCGCAGGTTTCCAAGCCAGAAATCCTCGGGGCGATTTATCGCATTAAACCAAAAGATTTCCATCCACCCGCCGATCCCTGGGGCAAGAAACTTGGAATCACCTCTCTGTCGGCTGAGAAACTCACGCCTCTTCTCGACGATGAACGGCCAGCCGTGCGCGAGCGGGCCATCGACCAGTTGTCGCAGATCGGCGGACCAACTCTGCCCGACTTGCGGCGGGTTTTGCATGATCGCAATCGTCGGGTCGCCGCACGACGAAACGCTGTTTGGGCCGCCTCACGGATGGAAACGGAGCCGGCCAATCAGTTGATCCGCGAAGCGCTGGCTGACGAAAGCGAAAGCGTGCGCATCGCCGCTGCTCGTTCGCTGGGCATGGCACGCGATCGACTTGCTGTCGATCAACTTTGTGCTTTGGTGACTAGCGACTCGCCTGCAGCACGTCGTGAAGCGGCGACAGCTCTCGGACGGATTTGCGATGCCGAGTCGACTTCGCTCGACCACTCTGCGAAGGAATCGGCACTGGCAGCGCTATTTTCAGCGTTACCCTCGGCAGGCCACGACCGATTCCTGGAACATGCGCTGATCTTTGCCATGATTCGAATCGACGACTCGCAATTGACGGCGGCGTACTTGACGGACAGAAATCCTCAGGTGAGGCGGGCGGCGCTAATCGCCCTCGACCAAATGGATCATGGAAACCTAACCCGCGAACAGGTGGCTCGATTGCTCGATACCGACGATCCCGACTTGCAACAGGAAGCAATGGCGGTCATTTCGCGTCACGAAGGCTGGGCCGGTGAAACGATGTCGCTGTTACGTGGCTGGCTGACACAGTCTGAACTTGGCGATGCCCGATCAGCCGTCCTGCGAGGCTTTCTGTTGGCCCAAGCGAACGACCCCGAGATTCAGCAATTGGTTGCCGAGTCGCTGACCAGCGCCTTATCGAGCCGGAAGCTGCGACTATTGATGTTGGAAGTGATCGACCGCAGCACAATCGGCCCGCTACCGGAAGTTTGGCTTGTGAAACTGGAGGCCATCCTTCTTGACGGAGACGATTCCGAAAAACTGCAGACTGTTCGCATTCTGCAGGCACACGGAATCGATCGCTTCGATGCGCGGCTTGCGGCGATCGCCGGCGATTCGCACCAATCACACGAACTCCGCACCGAAGCCTTGCTCGCGATCGCTTTAAGGTTGAAGAAACTGAACAGTGCCTCCTTCACGTTTTTGCTCGATCAGGTTTCAGGAGATAAATTGCCCCTTGATCGACTCGCCGCCGCTCGGGCGTTGGCCGATGCTCCCTTAAGCGATGCGCAATTGCTAAAGCTGGCGAAGAAGCTGGACGTGGTTGGGCCGATCGTAGCACCGGTGATTGTCCGCTGCTTTGCTCGTTCAAGTAGCGAACAGGTCGGCGCGGCTTTCGTGGCCGCCCTCAAGCGTTCCGATGATGCGACCAGTTTCTCGCCTGACGAATTGCGGGCAGCACTACAAAAATACCCTTCCGGTGTTCACAAACAAGCAGAAGAACTTCTCGCCCGCTCGGCGGCCGACCAGTCGCAGCAGAAGGAAAAATTACTGGCACTGGAATTGTTGATTCATGACGGCGATTCACAACGGGGTCGGGAGATTTTCTTCGGTAAGAAAGCTGCCTGCTCCGGTTGCCATACCATGGGCGGACAAGGCGGCAAAGTCGGTCCCGATTTGACCGCAATCGGCTCGATCCGTACGCCCAAAGATTTGCTGGAAGCAGTCGCTATCCCAAGTGCCAGCTTCGCGCGGGGCTTTCGGCCCTATTTGATCGCGACAACCGACGGGCGGGTGCATACCGGTGTGATCATTCGCCAAACGGTCGACGGCATCACGCTACGCACGGCGGAGTTGGCAGAAGTTCGCATCCCCCGATCCGACATCGAAACGATGCGCGAGTCGGCCACGTCGATTATGCCGGCCGGGTTGGAGAAAACACTTCAGCCGCAAGACTTAAGTGACTTGTTGGCCTTCTTACAAGCACAGAAGTGAGTCAATCCGTCAGCTTCAAAACGAAACCAACGTCGGTCGGCAGACTTCCATAGACCTCCGCACAGTTTCCGCCGTCGTCCTCTCGGTCGCCGCCGATGCTATAGATGATCATTGCCAATTCGTCCGCTTTGAGCCGTAACGCCTGGCCGTCAAACGGATCGACGAGCCCCGCTGCAGAATCGAATCCCGAACCGAATAATACCGCATCGATCTCTTCCAGCGACGCAGGCCATTCCTCATGCTGCAGCCAATACCGCCGAACCGCGATCGCTGCGATGGCACAGCGTTGCTCAGCCGTCGCCCGGGCGCCGGCGATCATCGCCTGTTCCACAGCCGGCATCAGCATCAACACCGCCACAAATCTAAGTCGCGAAAGTTGCCCCTGCCCACGAATCATGAACTCTTCGTTCAGGTCGCCTTCCTGGTTGAGCGCATCGTACCAAGGTTCTATCAACACTTCTTGGGTACTCGCGAAGAATTCCAAGGCCGCACGCTTATTCGTGGGACCGAACGGTCCGATCGGCATCCGGCCAATCTCCGTCAGACTGATGGCGCGCTCCCCATTCAGCCCATCGATGATTCCCGACTTGAAGTCAGCCGACTCGATCGCCGACTGCAACGATGCGAGATCGGCGTCGCTCCACTGGCAATAAGGCATCAAATCCTGCAGCGCATCGCAGCCGATCCCATGAATCGCAATTCTTACCAGCTGTGAAAGCAGAATCGGTTCACGCTGCAGCGTATCAGATAGTGCAAAGATCGCCTGCAGGTCCTTCAGAACACGAGCATACTCGCCGTCGTGAGCGGCAACATGCGCATCGAGTAACAGCAGTCGGGCAACGTCGCGAGCACTCTGAGCATGAGTAAGCGTGACAGCCGTACCCGCCGAGAAATTAACCGGATAACGGACGTAGCCTTCCGATTCGGCCGCTTCGTAGACCGTTTGGAGTTCCGCCTCCAAATCGTCCACGAGCGCTCGGCACGCTTCCAGTTCGGCCCACTCGTCACCGGGCGAGGGGACCGGAGTTTCTCCTTGCCCGATGAACGGCAAATCCTGCCCTTTGCGGCTCACGTTGGCGTTGGTGACTCCATCGATGGCAGCAACCCACAGGTAGGTCGTATCTTCCGCTTCATCGGGTATCACGTAAAACTTGTTGAGTTCGGCAGCCGATGTCGGCAGTCCCTGGCTTTTCAAGTCGGCCAGCAGCCCTTCAAGCGACGCGTTCCCCGCATACCACTGCCAGCCCACAAAGGCGGCGACGATGAGCACGAGAATCAGTGCGACGGCTGCCAAACCGATCGCGATCGACATCGTTCGGGAACGTTTGGCAGGTTTCGGTTCCGATTCGTCTGTCATTTCTCAGCCTGTGTGCTTGGTGAGACTCTGGAACTCTCAAAAAACTGCCGGTTCCAAAATCAAGTTTGCAATAATCGTGCAGTTGCTACTCGATTTCATTGAAAGCAAGACGCAGTCGGACTCGATTGCCGAATACGCCGTGCTATCGAAGCCTGAAGCGCTAGCGAAGGCACAATCAGTGGAATCCTTCGCTTGCGCGTCAGGCTCTAATCATCAAACAAAGTAGACACATCCCCGCCGGGTCCGCTCACAACGACAACCTTATCGTAACGGGAATCACCAAGTGAACTCACGTGATGGAACCAACGTACTTTTCACGATTTGGATCAGAACTTCGTCCAAACACATGCGGGTGGCCCCAGTCGACATACCGGAAGCGCGCAAATCGACTCGCTGCAGTCTCGGTGAGATACGGCAAAAAGGTAGATTTGCCCGGATTTTGGGAGATTTCCGAATCTCTGCGTGATATTCGCTCCACCTCCTCGCCTCTTACACAGACCGTCTGCGTTTTGTTTCCTTCCATTCTGCTGAAATGAGGGACCTTTCGATGCGAGGAATTTGTCTGCTGCCCGTACTTTACGTCATCGTGGTCGCCTCTCCGGCAAGCGCGGCTGATACCCTGCCCTTCAATCACAAAATCGAAGTCTATCGCGAAAAAGATAGCGATACGATCGCGTTTGCAGTCCGGCTCGAACAGCCCTTTTTGGCGGAAGAATTTGAGAAGAGCAACTACCTGCGGCTGACATCGCTCGACGAGAACTCGTATCTCATCTACCCGAAGGAAACCAAATTTGAACGCAAGCACGCCGAATTCTACGGCCGTTTGCGCGGATCGGGCGTGGCCAAACTGCAGCTCTCCTATGAAATCATATCGGAAAACCTAGATGGCAGTCGGCGGGTCGACACGCGGGAAGCGGAAATCGAAGTTGCGATTCCACCGAAAGAAACCGGCCCGGAAAGTCTCTACCGTCAATGGGCCGAGCAGCAAAACGTGCACTTCGCCAACTTGTTGCAGTACTACCCCTACGAAAGCTTCTTCGAATACGTGTTGTTGCAATCACAGGACCGCTACGGCGTGAAACCGCCGAGCATCCCCCGCCGAGCCTCTTCGCAAAACGACATCGAATTCGGCCTGTACCACACCTTTAGCGGCGGCCTGGCCATGCAGCAATCGCTGCAGAGACAAACGCTGGGCAGCGGCAAAAAGCAAGGCGACTTGAATATCCACATCAGCCGTCTCGCTCCGCCGAACATCCGCTCGCTCGATTATGAGGAGTTACTGAAAGAGCGGCAGGAAAAAGAAGGGATCGAGCCGCAGGTCCACGAACTATCGCGGCTGATTCCGGCCGATCAGTACTTTCTGCAGTTCAATTCGATGCAAGCCGGCGGCGAGGTGTTCGACCTCTCTCGAGACTGGGGCGAAAACCTGCTCAAAATGTTCAAAATCAATGCCACCGAACAGCATTTGCAGCAAAAACTTGAATCACAACTCTGCATAAACCGAGAGGAGTTGGAAGAGTTGTTTGCCAAACAAGTCGTGGACGAGTTTGCCATGACCGGCTCGGATACGTTTCTGGCGGAAGGGGCAGACGTCGCGTTCGTGTTTCGGCTGAATCAGCCGGATCAGTTCGCGGCGGCCGCCGAACGTTGGATCGAAGAGACCCGGCAGCAGGACATCGAGTTGAACGAGCGTGAGTTCAACTACCGCGGACATCGGGTGGCAGCACGATATACGAATGATCGAGTCATCAGTTCATTCGTCGTCACTGCGGGAGAGTTCGCCGTATTTTCCAACAGCCATGTCGCCATTCGGAAAGTCATCGACACGATGACAGGTGAGATTCCGGCGCTCATTGATGCTGCTGACTATCGCTACATCACGACGATTTTGCCACCGTCGGAGAGCGCCGAAACGGGGTACCTATTTGCCTCGGAGGCATTTTTGAAACGGCTCGTCAGCCCGCAGTTCAAGATCTCGGAAAAGCGGCGGCTGGAATGCTTTAACAACCTCGTCATGTTGAACAATGCTTCGTTGTTCTATCGGCTGGAGCACAATGAATCGCCCGAATCGCTTACCGATTTGGTCGAAGGGCATTTTATCGATCCCGACAAATTGGTCTGCCCGCATGGTGGTGCCTATGCGTTCGACGCCCATCACGATTCGGCGACCTGCTCATTGCATAACCGCCTGAAGTATCTCACGCCGAATGCCGAACTCGATTTACTCAAAGTCTCGTCCACCGAGCAACAGGAATACGACCGCTACAAAAAGCGTTATGAATCGTATTGGCAAAACGTGTTCGACCCGATTGCCGCACGGCTGACCACCGGTTCTCGTGTGAAAATGGAGTTCTGCTTCCTACCATTTGCCAACAGTGGCGTCTACCGCGACCTGCAAGGTTGGGTCGACAAGAAGCCGCAGCCTGTCGACACATCGCGAATCTCCGACTCGGCTGTGGCATCGATCATGCTGGTTCCGGGCCGCGACAAGGTCAGCGGAATCTTGCGCATGATTCCCGGCGTGAATGACGTTCTCGAAATGGATCCCACGCTGACTGATCTGAGCTGGATCGGCGACCAGGTTTCGATCCATTTTTGCGATGACGATACGATTTTGGAAATCGACCCGACGCAACTCGAACGGCTACAGCAGTTGGGATCGGTTTCCGTGATGCAACAAGGGTTCGTCGCGACTGCATTCGCCGCCACGAATATTCCGATCTACGCAACGATCGATGTCGACGACGAAGAAAAAGCGACGCGACTTCTGGACAATCTGGTGTCTCGCATCTTTTTGAAAGGAAGTAACTTTTTTGGACTCAATACGGAATTGGATGCCTATCGACTGCCCGATTACCAGGACCACCGCGTTTATGCTCTCAGCTTTCAACTTTATGCGGTCAAAATCAGGCTTTATGTTTCGCTGGTCGACGGACGCCTGGTGGCGGCGACCAAGCCTTACGTCTTGGAAGAGGTGATCGACGCGGCTAGCCGCGACAGATCAGCCGAACCGATTGAAGCGCATGCGGTCTTAAGGTTGAACCGTCGGGCACTCAACAAACTCAACGACGACTTGCAAGTTTATTGGGCGGAGAAGTCGCGTCAGGCGTGCCATCGAAATATCATGTCGATTTACAATCTGGTGAAGTTGTACGACGTTCCGGTAGATCAGGTGGATCAACTTTCCGACGCCAAATACGGAGTGACTTATTTCTGCCCTGATCACGGCCATTATCACTACCACTCCGACAGCGATCAGGTGGTCTGCTCGAATCATGGAAATCGACAACATGCCAAGCAAGCCCTCAAGCTAGACGAGGCATCTTCGTTCGCCGAGTTTGTCGACAGCCTGAACGAAGTCGTGGCGTCGCTGCGATTCAGCGACGAGGCCCTGATTACCACGGTCGAGATTAGCCGCGAAGAATAGGCGGGAAGCCTCGAAGACAAGCGAAACGAAGTGTACAAAAGACACCCAAATATCGGGCCGTTTTGTGCCTGTTGGAAATATTCCCGATATTTTTAAAAATTTTCCAAATTTTTCACCGAACCATTGACAATTCGATCGGGTACAATCAGAATACTCCCAATCAATCATAACGTGTGTCAATTAAAGGGAATCGTTAGCCGGCATTGTTCTACCCCCCAGACACACGATCAATACTCCCGTTAGTCACCCGACTGGCGGGAGTTTTTTTTCGATTCTCAGCAACCGTCAAAACCCGAAAACTCCGACGCTCAACTGGGCTGAATTCGAGGATTCCCTCTTGTGGCGGTCTATGTCATCGGCACTCTCGACACCAAGGGAAACGAAGCCGACTTTCTGCGCCGCACGCTCGACGATCTCGGAATGACCACCCGCTTAGTCGATGCCGGTTGCTTGGGACAATCGACGATTTCATCCGATGTGTCTTCTGAGAACGTCTTCGCGGCTGCCGGCACGTCGCGGGACCAAATCCGCTCTGAAGGCGATCGTGGGTCGGCTGTCACGCATGCAGCGGCCGGGGTTGCCAATTTGATCAGCCAGGCCTTTGCGGCCGGCGAGGTCGACGGAGTGATCGGCCTCGGGGGATCTGCAGGCACGAGTATTGCCACCGCTGCTATGCGGTCGCTTCCGATCGGCATTCCGAAGGTGATGATCAGCACGATGGCCTCGGGGCAAGTGCGGCCCTACGTTGGCGATAAGGATATCGCCATGTTCAATTCGATCGTCGACATCGCGGGTATTAATCGAATTAGCCGCGTGATCATTCAGCAGGCGGCTCGGGCAATGGCGGGAATGGTGCGCTTCCGCGAAGCAGACGTGGCCCAGCAAGAAGACAAACCTATCGTCGCCGCGACCATGTTTGGGGTGACAACACCTTGTGTCGAGCACGCGCGCAGCCTCTTGGAAGAAGCCGGATTTGAGGTTCTGGTGTTTCACGCAACCGGAAACGGCGGCCAGGCGATGGAGTCACTGATTGCCGACGGCTTGATTGCCGGAGTCCTGGATATCACCACGACGGAATTAGCTGACGAGCTTGTGGGGGGAGTCCTCTCTGCAGGACCGAACCGGCTGACGGCGGCCGGACGTGCAGGGATTCCTCAAGTGATATCGGTTGGCGCCACCGATATGGTGAACTTCGGCCCGGTCGATTCGATTCCAGACCGTTTCCGATCTCGATTGCTGCATGTGCACAATCCGACGGTCACGCTCATGCGAACCACACCTGAGGAGAATCGAAATATCGGCGCAGAAATCGGCCGCAAGGCCCAAACTGCGACCGGCCCGACGATTCTCATGTTGCCCCTGAAAGGAGTCTCGGCGATCGACCGCGACGGCCAGCCATTTTATGATCCCAGTGCGCAGAATGCGTTGTTTGACGCCATTCGGGAGACCCGCGGAGACGTAGAATTGGTGGAAATGGACAGCCATATCAACGACGAAGAGTTTGCCGAGCGCGCTGCCAAGTTTCTGATCGACATACTGAAGCCGCAATGACGAAAATCGATCGCGGTCTGACCGACCAGCTTCGATAGCGAACTCGCCCTGCAGGAGACAATTCGATGCCGCAATTCCGCCGTGAAGATATTCTGAAGCGACTCCGTAAGCAGATTGCCGACGGGCGCCCGGTTATTGGTGGCGGAGCTGGTACAGGAATCAGCGCCAAATTCGAAGAAGCCGGCGGCATTGATTTGGTCGTCATCTACAATTCGGGCCGATTTCGAATGGCCGGTCATGGTTCGCTGGCCGGCATGATGCCCTACGGCGACGCGAACGGCATTGTGATGGAGATGGCAAGTGAGGTTTTGCCGGTCGTTCGTAACATCCCCGTGATCGCCGGCGTTTGTGGTACCGACCCATTCCGCATCATGTCGACGTTTCTGCGGGACGTAAAGCAGGCCGGATTTAGCGGCGTGCAGAACTTTCCCACGGTCGGACTGATCGATGGACAATTCCGCCAAAACCTGGAAGAAACCAATATGGGTTACGGGCTGGAGGTCGACTTGATTCGGCAGGCCCACCAAATCGATCTGCTAACGACCCCTTACGCTTTCAATCCGGACGAAGCGACTGCCATGGCCGAAGCTGGAGCTGACATTTTGATTCCCCACATGGGGCTGACGACCAAAGGCTCGATCGGCGCGAAATCTGGTGTCACCCTTGAAGAATCGGCCGGCCGGGTGCAAGAGATGTGCGACGCCGCCAAAAGGGTCAATCGCGACATCATCGTGTTGTGCCACGGCGGACCTATCGCCGAACCGGCTGACGCGCAATACATTCTCGACAAAACGGAGGGTGTAGTCGGCTTTTATGGAGCCAGCAGCGTCGAGCGGCTGCCAGTCGAAACGGCTATCACGAATCGGGTGCGGGAATTCACCGAGCTACGGATGTCGTAGCCCGATGATTCATGAACTCGCGGCCACAAATCGCAACGTTCGACGGGAATACAAGCCATGGCTCGCTTGCACAAAGCGCCGCATTTAAGCCTGACGCGCGAGCGAAGGCACAATAACGAGGATCCTTCGCTGGCGCTTCAGGCTTGAATAATCTGGGGGACGACGTTCGACACCGAATCAACCGGCCAATAGCTCGTGGAGTGTTTTCAAGTCGGTCTTGAGCGCCGCCAAATTCTCATCGATTCCCGCTTCACGCAAGTATTCGACGTGTAGCGAAATCGGGCCATGGTAGTCGGATTGCCGCAGTTGCTTGAAGAACGCGGGATCGACCTGCCCAGTCCCCAACGGCACGTTGAATGCGCGGCGACCGTCCCAGCGGAAATCTTTGACGTACACGGCTCCCAAATGCGGCTGCATGAGATTGAAGTTGATTGGCCAGCAAAGTCCGCCTTCGACCGTAGCATGGCGAATATCGTAGGCGATGCCGATATCTTCCGGCCGCTCATCCTGGATCAATTGATGCAAGTCCCAGATAGCGGCACCGACATTCTTCGAACCGGAGTGATTCTGGTAGACGCCTTGAATCCCTAATTCGTGGTTGAATGCCGCCAAGTCGGAAATGACTGGCTTCAGTTCTTTCAATTGGTCAACCACCGGTCTGTTGAGGTCGTATTTGTAACCAGCAAGGCGATACCGTTTGACACCGAGCCGAGCCGCCGTCCTTAGGACTTTCTCGGTGTGTGGTTCCTCAACGCTCCCGACACTGGAAGCCATCACATTGATCTTGAGGCTGTGCTTGTTCAGGGCTTCGACCAGTTTCGGGAGATCATCTTCTGCGCGTTCCGGCAAAACGTGCCCGCCGTTACGAACTGTTGCCTCGATGCCGTCGAAACCCAATTCGGCAATCGCTGCTGCGAGATCGTCGTAGCTCATCGATTGTAGAAACTTGATAAACGCACAGATTGGAAACCGGGAATCGGAAGTTGAATCGGCGGCGAACCCGACGATCGGCGAAAGCGCTGTCGATGTGGCTGCCAATGTTCCAGCAAGAAACGAACGCCTCGTCAATTGGGCTTCTTGTGTCATGATATTCTCTTTTCTTCCAATCTTGGCAGGTTGTGCTTCGGCGGTCGAAACCACAAGGCAATCGGGTGAGCTGATTTGCCGGCTCCCCGGCCACGCCCGCCCGGAATTCACAACCACCTAGTGATCCCGTATTCCTTGTAACAAACCATCCGGGCGCAATCCAGCAGTTGTTGTACGCGTTCGCATCAATGGGGCTGAGCCCCGTAACGATTCGTGGCGTGGGCGACAACAGTTTTGTCTTGACAATATCGTTGCAAAACCGCTATTTCAAAAGCCGTTTGGACTACAAATGTCAAATGGACGATCAAGCGAAATTGGCCTCGCGCAGACAAGAAGTTAGTCGCCAATCAGCCACACAACAATCGAGGCTCTTGAACAAGGAACGGAAGCCATGGAAACCGCTGAAGCGTGGCGATCAATTTTTGAGAACTGGCCGGAAAGCATTCCGCGGCAAGGATTACTGGTCACCAGTTTTCAAGAGACCATTCCCTTTGCGAGCTTCCTGATTTCCGGCGGGATCCTGCTACTGGAACGCGATAAGCCCGACAGCGCGGGAGCGCGTAAGGTCATGGTTTCGTACGAAGCCATTAGCGCAGTCAAGCTGACCACGCCGATGGAATTGGCGCGATTTCAGGTCATGGGATTTCAGGCACCGCTATGATCATTACAGTCGCCGACCACAGCGTGTTACGCTGACTTGTGGCCGCGACAACCGTGTACTGTTCTGTGGTTGCCGGCTCCCACGAGCGGGAAACGACCATGAGAAAAAGTAGATCGCGATAACTCCACCGGTAAGTGGCGATCGCAGCAGTCCGAAACGGCGGCGGCGTTATGTGACCGCGATCCACCGGCCAATCAAAAACGCGGGAAACAGCAGCGCAATCGTCATAAGGGCGTACGTCACATCGCCTGTCGCAAACAGAATTAGCGTCGCGTCGAGTGTGACTAACGACATCAACAACGTTTTGACTGTCGCCTGCACACGTTGTGGGACAGGGTCGGACACGGTGTAGATCAGTCGACGATCTATGGTAAATGCAATCACGCCCAACAGCAGCAGAGTGAGGTGCATCCGCGATGCGCCGGGCTCCCAGTTAAGGATAAAAGCAAACAAGATCGCCAATCCAAGATTGATAATTCCGATGGCCCCCAACAGTTGGCCACGACTGCTGACTTTGGCTTCGTTACGCGCAAACCAGGTCACACCCACAATGTAAGTCCCCAGCCCGGTCGCAACTTGGTTGTGGGGCAACATCCAAAGTTGACTCAGTTCCAAGCCGGCACTCGCCCCCAGTAACACGTTCAAGAAGCGGCAGGCCCCCATGGCGACCGGCCCTAACGGTGTCTGCTTCAATCCACCGTCGTAACCCAATACGACAAGAATCAACAGCCCTGCCACAAACAGGGAAGTCACCCCGCCGAAAACCGCCGATGACATACCAACCACAAAGAGGACGATCCCCAGGATGACGGCTGATCGGAGCGAAACGGCTCCCGAGGGAATGGGACGATTCGGGCGTTCTTCGGCATCGACTTTGCGATCGAAGACGTCATTAAAAACCATGCCGGCCAAATAAATCGCCGAAGACGCCAACAGCAGTGGTAAGAACTTCGCAAGCGGTGCAAGTTCTCCGACGACCAGCAAATAGCCGAGAAAGATGTCCGCCATGGCCGTAAAGACGGCCGGAAACCGTAGCAAACGCAGGTAGGGAAGCAGGATAGTTTTCATCAGTCGCGGCCATCCAACAGCATCAGGAAAGGTCCTACCAATCAGGAGGCCGACGTCTTTTCGACCTCGTCAGCCCATTCCAGAAGTTGCCGGTATTGGCCGGCAAACTCGGCAACATCTGTGCCCATCGGGCTTTTGAAAAAAGAGCTCAGGTGAGACATAATGCCGCTTTTGCCCCGCCGCCATTCCCGCTCGGTCAGTCGCACCAAATCCAAAACGAGCGGTGCCGCCAATAACGAGTCGCAACCCTGCCAAGTGAACTGCATCGTCATTTTGGTGTTTAAGAAGCCCTGAAAATGGATGTGATCCCACGCTGTCTTCCAGTCGGCCATCGATTCGATGAATTCGATCGAAACTAAAGTCTGAGGGGTATAGCCCAGAATCTCAGTCAGCAAATGATCTTTAGAGCGAACTTTATTCGCCTTGTTGATGGGATCATCCAACACTTTGCCGTCCATGTTTCCGAAGATGTTATGCCCCACCCAACTCATCACGTTGAGATGGCGGTCGGCAAACATCGGCGCCAGCACGCTCTTTAGTAATGTTTCGCCAGTCTTGCCGTCGCGGCCCACATGCAACACGCCCTGCTCTAACGCAAGTTCGCAAAGCGCCGGCATATCGGAACCGACCGATGGAGTGAAGTTCACATACGAGCATTCCGAAATCATCGCTGCAACCGCGTAAATGGAACTGGCGGGAATTTGCGACTTCTTCGATTTTCTCAACGACTCCGACAGCTTGGCCCAATCCCAATCCTTGGCATCGCTTTCCAAAGGCGGTTCCGTGGAGGCAGCGTTGACAACGATGACGTGCCGCAATCCATGTGTTTCTCGAAACTCGTTAAGATCGGCGCAAATGCGATCGATGGTCGACTTGGGACTTTCGCTTTTCGTCTTCTTCGTCGAGGTACTGGCAAACGACTCGATTGTCTTGCCGACATTCAGCAACGAACCATCACGCACATTCTGATCGAATTCGCGTAGCCGATTCTCGACACCTTGCAGCAGTTCCGTGCTGAAGACTCCCGATAACCTGGCCAAAGATTGTGCCTCGGCGACGTAATCGGTTTGTCGAATTTCGTGGCCGCCAATGACAAACTGCGGCCAATCAGCCAAATTCAGCTTCGCAAAACGGGGCAACGCACTGACCAAACCGGTCTCGTCCACAAGCCCTTCTTGCAGTGCCGCTAGACCGACAGCCACCGTGGTTGAAACACCTCCCCACGCGCCCACCAGCCAAATTCCCAATCGATCGTCCGTCATTAGGCCCGCCTATCGGAAAGTACTCGAAAAGCCTTCGTTCATTTCTTGCCGGAATCTATGTTCCATCAACTTTCGGCCAACACATTTCGCACCCATTGCGACAACTCCTGCTTGAGTGCATTCATTCGGCCTGCGGTTTCTTGTTTAATATCCGAGAGTTGATCCGCACCGGGAACCTGCGACTGGGCGAAAAAGTAGAACTTAATCTTGGGTTCGGTTCCAGAGGGACGAACGGCAATGGAGACCCGGCTGACACCGTCGTCGACCGAATCGAAAAACAGCAGATTTCCGTCGGGGGCCGGCAGTTCACTTTCCCGATCGTTGTCGGGGAGATTCCGGATTTCATGTTTGCCGTAATCCCGCACGCGATCCAATTCGATGCCGGCCAGCTGCTTCGGTGGGTCGGCCCGAAATGTCGTCATGAGCGCGTCGATTTGTTCCTTCCCGCGCGAACCTTCGCATTTTTCAGACAGTTGGTCCTCCAAATAATAGCCGAACTGTACGTACAGTTCGTCGAGACGATCGACCAACGTCTTCCCTTCGGCTGCCAATTCACTCGCCAATTCTGAAATATACAACGCTGCGATGGCCGCGTCTTTGTCCCGGCAGTACTTCCCGGCCAGATAACCCAACGATTCTTCAGCACCAAAAACAAATCGGTCCGGCCCTTCGCGATCCATCGTTTGCGCGATGTACTTGAACCCGACGAGTAGATCATCAATCACCTGAACGCCGTGACTGCGGGCGATGGCCGCAATTAAAGGGGTCGTGACGAGTGTCTCCACGACATAATGCTCGCCCGATAAGTCACCGGCCGCCGCCCGTTTCCTCAAGATATAGTCCACCACCAAAACACCGATTCGATTCCCGGTGAGATGAACGAATTCCCCTGCAGAATTCTTGACCGAAACACCCAATCGGTCCGCATCGGGATCGGAGGCAAGAATCAACGCCGCGCCCGTTTGGGAGGCATGCTCCACTGCCGGTTGAAAGACTTCTGGGCGTTCGGGATTCGGCAGTTGATCGGGCACGTTGGGAAAATTCCCATCAGCCGACCGCTGCGGTTCGAAGACTTCGACTCCCGAAAAACCCGCCTCACGCAAAACGCGGTAAACCGACGTTTCGCCGACACCATGCAACGGCGTAAAAATCGCAGAAAGATCACGAGCCTCCGACAGACTGAGAGACTTCACCGCATCGACATAAGCCCGATCGACATCCTCGCCGATCACCGTAATCTTGCCGTCACTGACGGCCGTATCGAAGTCGAGCGTTGGAATCTCACCGGACGCATTCACACAATCGATGATTCCCTTGTCCTCGGGGTGTAGCACCTGCGCGCCAGAGGACCAATAAGCCTTGAAGCCGTTGTCGCTGGGAGGATTATGCGACGCGGAAATCATCACACCAACGTGGCAACCAAGATGACGCACGGCAAACGAAAGTTCCGGCGTCGAACGGTTCGATTCGAAGTAGTAGACGTGCAGTCCGTGGGCAGCGAGTGTCGTAGCAGTCAAGCGGGCGAACTCCGGCGAACGATTTCGCGAATCGCACGCCACAACCCCCTTGCCCTCAACCGACGGATTCTGCTGTTTGAAATAGGTCGCGAGTCCATTTGCCGATTCGGCAATGGTCCGCTCGTTAACAGTGGCCGAACCCAACTCGGCCATCAGTCCCCGGCGACCACCCGTTCCGAAGGGGATTTCTTCCCAGAACATCGTGTCCAGGTCCTGGAATTGTCCTCCGTTAATCAGCTCCGTAAGACGGGGAACATATTTCGCGTACTGAGGCTCACCGAGCCATTTGGCAATGTTTTTGGCAGCAGTCACTGACAACTTCTTTTCGTCTGCCGCGGTATTAACCGTCTGAACAAGATCCGCGATATCGCTCATGGTGAATTCCACATCTTAGTTGTGATTGACGCATTCGAATCCGATAACCATACGGAGTGGTTACTTTCGATCGTCGGATCAGTCGATGCCTTGCTGGATCCGGCTTTCCGTCCGCAGAACGGTCATCGTTTGCACGAATCGTTCATGGAAATTCAACCGAGTCGGCGCGTTGGCGGACCAACATCGAGAAGCCGGAATTCGTCCCGCCGAAATCCTGCAAGATTTGGCAATCTACCAAATCGAGGCCGGTGCATCGAGGCGGTGCCGGTTTTTGACCCGATCGAACGAAAATTGGAACCGCACCAGTTCCGGCGGCGCTCGTTTGAGGCGAGATATTGAGGCCTTCCATGAGGTCCCAGAGGCCTGGCGAGCACACTTAGATGCCGTTGGACTCGATCGCGTCCAATGCATCCTCGGCAGCTGCTCGCACGTCGGCATCGGGATCCGATGCGATGACGTCCACCAACGCCGGAACGGCATCTCCCGCGTCCGGTCCGATAGCGCCCAGCAACTCGGCAGCCCATCCCCGGATGTTAATGTTCTCGTCTTCAAGCATACTTACCAGCCCGGGAACTGCCGCAGCACCTGCCTGAATGATCGTATCCGAGGCAACCGACTGCACGTATGCCCGCTCATCCCATGCGGCATTGACGGCTTGCTCCGCCTCGTCCTGCAGCTGCACGATTTCCAATTCCGATTCCGTCAATTGATTTCGCAGTTGCGTTACCTCGTCCTGCTGTTGCTCGTTAAACAGCTGGTCGATGATTTCGGCATCGGGGTCGCTGGCGTCACCTGAAGGCCCTTCGCTTCCAACGGGAACAACGCCTTGCTGCAGCGACTCCAACTGATCGCGAAGGCTGACATTCTCGGAAACCGCATTCTGAAGATCGGCCCGCAAGGAGCTAATGTCATCGTTCTTTTGGCTGACAAGGTTTTCCAACGCATCGATTCGATTGTTCTGCGCGGTCAACTCCCCGTTGGCGGGATTGGCCGCCGTCGACCGACCCGAACTGTCGGGACGCCAGTCGTCGGAAGAAGATGTTGGTGAGACCCATTCGGCTCCCAAATCGGGCTCGTTCATTTGTGACAGGCGAAAGATGACCGCTACGGCCGCCAGACCCAACAGCGTGTAGGTGATTACGGAAAAATTGCGAAGAATGTCCATAACTGGACTCCTGCAGACATGGGGGGGTGAAATTGACGAATCGAAAAACGAACCGGCAAATCGAACAACCGCCGGTCTATGAATTCACACGCGTAGAATCACGCGAAATGCTACCCGAGATGGATCATCTCTCATTGTAAAGCAACAAAGCGGCACTGCAAGATCCTACTGAAAAAACAGCAGTTTTGGGCCTATTTGCTGCCGATATGCCATGAGATGAAGTGGCCGTAAAGACCCATCCGGAAGCCGCCGCCGCCGCAAACGGGTCCACCTCGTCGCCGATACGACTGTCAGTTTCTACCGGCGTTGCCCAGGTTTTCGAGAAGAAGGCTTCTTCGTCACCCGGGCGTTAGGGAACCACCCGACGATGCGAGTAACACTAAGACCCGAATTGCAACTCGAGCGCAAGTCGTTTGACGTCGGTCAACGCCACTTGGTCGCAGGCAATCGACTTGGAGGAACAGACAAAAACCGGGTCCTCGCTGGTTTCGCGACCGGTGCCGGCCAATCGACCGTGGCTTCCTTTGACAACCGACGCATCGAGTCCGATCACGTCCATGTAGTAGCGGAAACCGAGAAGCTTTTGCGCCAACCGTCTGGCGACGCGCAGCTTCGGAAACTTCAATTGGGGATCGACCAATAGCTCAACGGGGTCGTATCCCGGCTTACGGTGGATATCAACGGTCCGCGCGTAGTCCGGCGCCATCCGGTCATCCAACCAAAAGTAGTAGGTAAACCATGCTCCTTCTGAAGCGATCGCAACCAGTTCACCGGACCGTTCGTGGTCCAGACCGAACTCGGCCTGTTCTGCACGATTCAATACCCGATCGACTCCGTCGCATTTTTTTAGGACATCAGCCACCTTGGCAATGTCAGCCTGCTCGCGGACGTACACGTGAGCGATTTGGTGATCGGCAACGGCAAACGCCCCTGAAGCGCCGCAATCGAGTGTCTCCCAGCCGAGCGGTTCGCGGCGCACCTGCAGGTATCCGTTCTCGCGGAGAATGCGATTAATGTGCACGGGCCGATCGACGTTTGTAATCGCGTACTCCGACAGAATGACGACCTCGGCACCATGCCGCCGGGCCGCATCGACAATGCGCCCCGTCTCGGCATCGACGGCGCGAATGTCACTCCGAATTTGGGGATCGTCCGGGCCCAATCGCTGCAGGTTGTAATCGAGATGCGGCAAATAGACGAGCGTTAACGAAGGCCGATACTCATCGATCACCGCTATCGAAGCGTCGGCGATCCATCGCGAACTGGCGATATCGGCCCCGGGGCCCCAAAACTTCAACAGCGGAAACGTGCCTAGCTTTTCCTGAAGCCGTTCCCGTAATTCGGGCGGGGAGCTGTAAGAATCGAAAATCTTGCGGCCGTCCGCCGGATAGCTGGGGCGGGGTGTGACCGACCAGTCAACGGCGGCATACATGTTGTACCACCAGAACATTTTGGCAGTCGTGTAATTCGGATCGCGTTTTCGCGCCGCATCGTAAATTCGTTCGCCGTGGACCAGCTGGTTCGACTGTCGCCAAAACAAAACTTCCGACAAATCGCGAAAATACCAACCGTTGGCAACAATTCCGTGCTCGCGTGGCAACTTCCCAGTCAGAATCGACGATTGGGCGCTGCAGGTGACCGCCGGCAGAATTGTCGACATCGGCCTCGAGAATCCATCTTCGGCGACTCGGCGAATATTCGGCGTATCGTCGCCGATCATCTCCTGAGTCAAACCGACCACGTTTATGACAACCAGCGGCTTAGTCATTTCTCGATACGCAATCTGTTGCCCGACGCTGCTAGATTGACGAACCGTTATTCGTCCGTCACGCAACCTTCAGAAGCAGACTTCACGTTCTTGATGTACTTGTAAAGCGTGCCACGCGTAAACTTGTACGACGGTGCCTTCCAAGCCTCGCGACGCTTCTGCAGCTCGTCGTCGGAAAGGTCGACCGAAATCGAATTCGCATCGGCATCAATGGTGACCGTGTCGCCATTCTCGACTAATGCGATCGGCCCACCCACCTGCGCTTCAGGGGTAATGTGCCCGACGATAAATCCATGCGACCCGCCGGAGAATCGCCCGTCGGTCATCAACGCAACGTCGCTTCCCAAACCAGCCCCCATAATGGCGGAGGTCGGCGTCAACATTTCCGGCATACCGGGCCCCCCCTGCGGGCCTTCGTACCGAATGATGACAACGTCGCCTTTGTTTATTTCGTTCCGTTCGAGCGCCGCCAGCATATCTTCTTCTGCATCGTAAACTCTTGCCGGACCAGAAAACTGCAGGCCCTCTTTTCCGGTAATCTTGGCGACTGCCCCCTGCGGAGCCAGATTGCCTTTGAGAATCTGCAGATGGCCGGTCGGTTTGATCGGTGACGAAACGGGCTGAATGATCTGTTGCCCTTCTGCCAAACCGGGCAAGTCTGCCACATTCTCGGCCAACGTCTTTCCGGTGACGGTCAAACAATCGCCGTTCAAAAACCCTTCTTTAAGCAAATACTGCAACACCGCCGGTATGCCGCCCACCTGGTGCAGGTCGGCCATGACGTATTTGCCACTTGGCTTGAGATCCGCCAAATACGGCACACGATCGCTGACCTTTTGAAAATCGTCGATCGTCAACTCTACGCCGACCGATCGCGCCATCGCAATCAAATGCAAAACAGCGTTCGTCGAGCCGCCGAGCGCCATGACTGTGACCACAGCGTTTTCGAACGCCTCGCGTGTCATAATGTCTCGCGGTTTGATGTCGCGCTCCAACAGATTGTAAATCGCCTTGCCTGCTTGCAGGCACTCTTCGATCTTCTGCGGATCTTCTGCTGGAATCGACGAACTGTACGGCAGCGACATTCCCATCGCTTCAATGGCCGACGCCATGGTGTTGGCGGTGTACATTCCGCCGCACGCACCGGCCCCGGGGCAACTGTTCTTAACAATGTTCTTGCGTTCTTCGTCGGTGATCTTTTCGGCCAGGTATTCCCCATACGATTGAAACGCCGAAACGATATCGAGCTTGTCGCTGTTCCCATAGCAACCAGGTTTGATCGTACCGCCGTATACCATGATCGACGGACGGTTCACACGACCCATCGCGATGAGGCACCCCGGCATGTTTTTGTCACAACCCGGCAGCGAGATGTTGGCATCGTACCACTGCCCGCCCATCACCGTTTCGATCGAATCGGCGATTAGGTCGCGCGATTGCAGCGAGTACGACATCCCTTCGGTCCCCATCGAAATGCCATCACTGACTCCGATCGTATTGAACCGCATGCCAACCATTCCGGCCGCATCGACCCCCTCCTTGACCTTTTCAGCCAGGAGATTCAGGTGCATGTTGCAGGTATTCCCTTCGTACCACACGCTGGCAATTCCGACTTGGGCTTTGTCCATGTCCTCTTCGGTCATACCGGTGCCGTACAGCATGGCTTGCGAGGCCCCTTGGGAACGGGGCTGAGTCACGCGGGAACTGAATTTGTTAAGTTGATTGCTCACAATTGTTTTCCCATTCATTTTGTTGGCGAATCTTCTGAATGTCCGTCATTGGACTCAGACAGGAATTCGCGACGCGAGTTCGCATGGAACCAGGAATGATGCTGTGTCGCTAACGACGATTCTCTGAACCTTAAACGGAACGGTGTTAACCGAATTCTCGGCCGGGGCATCTCCCAACAGGCATGGTTTCTCGCCCGTCCTCTTCGTTTTTCGCTCCCGCGGGCTCATTCCACAATGTCGGAGATATGGGGCACGCGTTCAACTTTGGGTAGAACCTGAGGCACATAGATTTCGGTGACCGCTTTCCGCTCTTTGTGGTCTTTCCAAGCCTGCTCCGATTCCCACCGCTCACAAAGCAAAAACGTCTTCGGGGCGGACTGGGAATGATAAACCTCAAATCGCACGCATCCCGGCTCTTCCCGGGAAAGACCTGCAGCCTGCGATAGCAAACCGCGGATCTCGTCGATGTCATGTTCATCGCGAACGGTGAGTATCACGTTAATGCAAAACATTTGATTTCCTCGGTGGTAGTGTCCAGAGACGTTCCGCGACAGACGGCGTCGAGACATTGCCTGTCGCCGCAAATCGCTTCCTTTTTAAGCGAAATCCCGAGCATTGACCCACATATTCTCACTCTGTTTCGCCGCATCTGTCGTCATCCAGAATACCGTTCCAATGCCGATCCGAACAGGAACTGGTCGCCAGCATCCACGTTTACGATTCGTTTTTGTGGCAATTTGGGTGCGATTCGTGACGCGACTCGGTATCGTTGTGACAACAGGCCGCGACATTCTAGAATCTGGTCATCAATTCGACTTCGTCAATGTGATAGCGCGAAACCGCATTACTTGGCAGATTGATTACAGAAACAGGCGTCTCAGTGACAGAAACCTGGCTACGTTGGCAAGAACACCCTTGGTTGAGCGGAACGGACCCGACGGTGTTGTCCGCTCAATTGTGCGAGAGAATTGTTCAAGTCGCATCCGACGCGAAGAAACAAATAAGTTTCGCTCAGACGATTCTGCCCGAAATTGCGGCGGAGTTTTCAGCCCAATGGATTGGCGTCGTCGACCGGACAACCGATTGGAAAACAATCGTCGAACATGGTCGGCACTCGTTGTCGGAGCTCCCGCGGGCATTCCTCGCGGAGTGCCTCGATCGCGATTCCGCGGGAAGGACGGAAGTTTCAGACGTCGCCAACTGGTCGGTCGTTGCTGTTCCACTCGATTCTGACGGTACGGCGGGTCACCTATTGGTACTGGTGGGCCGAAATCTGACCGACGAGGACTTACCGGCTGTTTCGATTGTCGCACGTGCGTTCGGGTATGGTCTGGCATTCAGCCATCAATTCGAGGCCGAACAGAAACGCTCGAACCGTCTCGAACGAACTCTGCAGATCGCCTCGAACTTGGCAGCCGTCCACGAAACCGAACCGCTCTTGGAAAAGATCGCTGAAGAAGCAACGAACCTATTGGACTGCGATCGCGCCAGTATCTTCATTTGGGATCGCGAGCATCACGAAGTCGTAGCCTGCCCTGCATTGGGTGTCGAAGACGGCACGCTCCGTCTGGCCGACGACGTCGGAATTGTGGGAACGGTCATCCAAAGCCGAGAAACGATTCGGGTCGATGACGCGTACAAGGATTCCCGATTCGACAACAGCGTCGACGATGCCTCCGGCTATACCACGAGAAACTTGTTATGCGTTCCGCTTTTGGACAGTCGGTCAAAACTCATTGGCGCCTTCGAAGCCATTAATAAAAACGAAGGTTTGTTCAACGACGAAGATGCCGACAGCCTGTCCCAACTGGGAGTGCAGGCGGCAACGGCGCTGGCCAATACACGCGAACGCGAGCAGTTGACGCGCAGTCGCGAACAGTTAGCCGAGCAAGTGACGCGTCACATCCGCGTCATCGGTGAAAGCCCAGCCATCGTCGCGTTGCGGTCGACGATTGAACGGCTCGCCGGAACCGATTTGCCGGTATTGGTCCTGGGAGAAAGTGGAACCGGCAAAGAAGTCGTCAGTCAATCGTTGCACTACCAAGGTCCCAGGGCTGATCAGCCGTTTATCGCAGTGAACTGCGCGGCCCTCACCGAAACGTTGCTCGAAAGCGAGTTATTCGGGCACGAAAAAGGCGCCTTTACCGACGCCCGCGAAACTCGCCGCGGAAAATTCGAGTTGGCCGACGGTGGTACCTTATTCTTGGATGAAATCGGCGACATGAGTCTCGGTGGGCAGGCCAAACTGCTGCGCGTATTGGAACAAAAGGTCGTGACACGTGTTGGTGGTTCGCAACCGATCCCGATCAATGTCCGGGTGATAGCTGCGACGAACGCCAAACTCGCCGAATCGGTGCAGAACAAAAATTTCCGAGAAGACCTATTCTACCGATTGAGTGTGGTGACGCTCGACTTGCCTCCGCTGCGCGAACGACCCGAAGATATTCTGCCGCTCGCCGAGTATTTTTTGGAGCAATTCAGCCGGCATGCGGGCCGCCCGAAACTCAAACTGAGTGCCGAAGCCAGAAACCGATTGCAGGCGCATGGCTGGCCGGGCAATGTCCGTGAATTGCGGAACCTAATGGAACGGGTCTCGTTTTTGACTTCCGGCGACCGCGTGCAAGCGGACGATTTGGCCTTCATCCTCAGTCCCGAGCGGGAATCGTCGATCGACCTTTCCGGTGATTTGGGTCTCGGCGAAGCGACCAAAAGGTTTCAGCAGGAATACATCCGCCGGTCCATTCGCAGGGTGCGGGGAAACATGAGCGAAGCGGCCAAATTGCTGGGACTACATCGCTCGAATTTGTATCGCAAAATGCGGCAGCTCGACATGCACGACGAGGCGGGGGAGGAGGAGTGAATCCCCAGCCTGGTTGCATCTGCGTAGCCCCTTTCGGCGCATGAATTTGCGCGATTGCAATCACGCACCGCTCCCAAACGACTCTACGTCGATTCGACCACCGTTCGGCAACACAGGCAGATGAATCGATCTAGACACCATTTTGTGAATTCGATATTAAGGGCCTCTCTCACGTCCTCTCTGATTCATATCCAACGCAGAATTCCCAAGTTTTCCCCACTCGGAGGCATGGATGCCGCCGGAATCGGCCAGCGGTTCGCGCGGATTCTTTGCGCGAAATCGAAGTCTCATCTTCCCGATGTTGATTGTGACATCGGTGCTGGTGATTGTTGCGCCGCTGCCTCCGGCGTTGATGGACCTGCTGTTGGCCTGCAACGTGACGGTAGCGGTTGTCATTCTGCTGACAACAATTTACGTCAATCGTCCGTTGGAATTTAGCGTCTTCCCGGCGTTACTTTTAGGAACGACACTCGCCCGATTGGTGCTTAACGTCGCTTCGACCCGGCTGATTCTGATTAACGGTGCCAGCAACGGCACAGAAGCAGCCGGTGGAGTGATTTCCGCCTTTGGCGAGTTCGTTGCCGGCGGCCAAATCGTTGTCGGGCTGATTTTGTTCATTATCTTGGTGGCGATTCAGTTCTTGGTCATCACCAAGGGCTCGACCCGCATTAGTGAAGTGGCCGCCCGTTTCGCCTTGGACGGCATGCCGGGCAAGCAAATGGCGATCGATGCCGACTTGAATGCCGGGTTAATCACCCAAGAGCAAGCGAGGGTTCGCCGCGAAGAAATTACCCAGCAGGCCGACTTTTACGGGGCCATGGATGGTGCGAGTAAGTTCGTCCGCGGCGATGCCATTGCCAGTATTGTCATTACGCTGATCAACATCATCGGCGGACTTTACGTCGGCATGGTCGAAAACGGTATGGACTTGGCGGCTGCCGCTGAAGTCTTTACTAAGCTGACAATTGGCGATGGTCTGGTCACGCAGATTCCTGCGTTTCTCATTTCGTTGGCGGCGGGCCTGATTGTCACACGATCGTCCGGCGGCGGCAACCTGCCCCAAGAGGTGATTGGCCAACTGTTCCGTCACCCCGAAGCCATGTTTCTGGCCTCGGCCTTTTTGGGCGCGTTGGCATTTACCGGCCTGCCGACAACTCCCATGTTGATCCTGGGTGTCGGTTGTGCGGTTGTCGGAGTCAACTTGCGGAAAGTTCGCCGTGTTCAAGAAGCCGTGCGGCAGAAAAGCGAGAAGCAAGAAGCCGCCAAACCGGAACCAAAACCGGAAGACAACTTGTTTGTCGATCCGTTGGAACTCGAACTTGGAGTCGGCCTGATTCGCTTAGCCGACCCGGCGTCCGGCGGAGACCTGTTGGATCGGGTCACACGCATTCGCCAACGAATCGCGCAAGAGTTAGGAATCATTCTGCCGAAGGTCCGCATTCGCGATAACATCCGTCTCGGACAGCGTGAATACCAGATCAAACTTCGCGACGTCCCGGTCGCGTGGGGCGAAGTATATGTCGACGGCAACTTGGCGATCGATACTGGAGCGACCAGCGGCACCATTGCGGGGATCGAAACACAAGAACCGGCATTTGGCCGCCCCGCGGTCTGGATTGAGGAGGCTCAAAAGGAACGTGCCGAGCTATTCGGTTACAGCGTCGTTGAGCCGACTTCGGTATTGGTCACACATTTGACGGAAGTTGTGCGTGATCATGCCTACGAGTTGCTTACTCGACAACAAGTCCATCAATTGCTGGAGAACCTCAAGAAGGCCGCCCCGCAACTGGTGGAAGAACTGATTCCCAACGGTTTGAAGACTGCGCAGGTCCATCAAATCTTGAGCAATCTACTACGAGAACGCGTGCCGATTCGCGATCTGGAAGCGATCCTCGAAACACTGGGGAACTTTACCGACCGCATCAAAGATCTCGGGATACTCACCGAGTACGTGCGAACTGCCCTGGCTCGCACAATTTGTCAGCAATATCGAGACAACGAGCGCGTTTTGCGAGTCGTGACATTGGACCCAGACCTCGAAGACATTCTGTCGGCTGGATTCGATTTTGGCGAACACGGACTGGCCATCAAACTGTCGCCGCAAACTGGCGAGATGGTGACCCGAAAGTTCGCAGCCGAATTGGAACGGCTGGCCTCGGCCGGTCTGCAGCCGATTTTGCTTTGCAGTACCCCCACCCTCCGAGCCGGATTGAAACAAATCACCAATGCATCGTTGCCAAAACTTGTCGTGATGAGCCTGAACGAGATTACACGCGATACCAAAGTCGAATCCGTGGGCCAAGTCAGTGCAGAGGATTTGCAACCCATCGCTGCGGGCGCCGACTAAGGAAAACAGAACACAAAGCCAATTCAAAGCCATTAATCCGCCGTTAGCGCATTGATGCGTCAGAAAAGGAATGCACGTCACATGACTGAAGTTCGGACCTTTAAAGCGGGCAATATGCAGGAAGCACTGGATTTGGTGCGTCGCGAGTTGGGCGCCGAGGCCGTCATTCTGCATACCAGGCAAACAACCAAACGTCGAATTCTGCCCTGGGCCAAATCCGGGCAGGAAGTGGAAATCACTGCAGGTCTCGGGGTCAACGTGCGTCCCTCTTCCGCCAAGCTGCGTGAAGCGCGCGATGCAGAGACCCAAGTCGATTCCCTCAAAACCAATGGACATGCCGCTGCCGAATCCGCCAGTTCCCTACCGTTTTCGACCGACAAGCCGAGTTTCTTGCAGAACCTGGCGGAATCGGGTGTCGAACTCGATCTAAAGCACAGCGGTCACGACGGGTCGGATCCAACAGCGCATTCCGGAAACATCCCTCGGGAAAACGCGACACGGATCTCTGCTGTCTCCCAACCGACGCCGAGTTATCACCAGGGAGAAACCGAGCATCCGCTTTCCGACAAGCTTGATTCCATTCAAAAGATGGTCGAATCGCTGGGTCGCCATCGTCATATGGGCGGACAGGACGAAATCCCGACCGAATTGTTCCATCTGTATACCGAATTGATCGATGCCGACGTCGAAGATGAACTGGCCAGGGACCTGATCTTTCGTCTCAGGCAAAATTGCACGGCCGAACAGCTCACCGACAGTGTTGCCTCGAAAGCCATTCTGAGCGCAATGGTGGAATCGGAAATTCAGTGCGCCCCACCCATTTCGTCGAAGTCGGGCCAGCGAAAAGTGGTTGCCCTGGTCGGACCAACAGGGGTCGGCAAAACAACGACGATCGCAAAGCTGGCGGCAAACTTTCGCTTGCGGGATGGCATACGAATGGGATTGGTCACGGTCGATACCTACCGCATTGCAGCGGTCGAACAATTGCGGACGTACGCCGAGATTATCGATCTTCCTATGAAGGTCGTCACCAGTCCGTTGGAAATGCGACGCGCGATGGACGAACTCGTCGGCATGGACCTGGTGTTGATCGACACGGCCGGACGCAGTCCGCGCGATGAATTGAAAATACAGGAACTCAAAAGTCTGCTTGCGGAAGCAGAAGTCGACGAAGTCCATTTGGTGATGAGTTTGACGGCAAGCCTCCGCAGCATTGAAGCGACCGCCAACAAGTTTACTGCCGCCAATACCACATCGCTCATTTTGACGAAACTCGACGAAGCGGCCGGAATGGGATCGCTGCTGTCGGTCGCGCGAGCCGTCCCCATGCCGATCAGTTACTTAACCACAGGTCAAGATGTTCCCGAGGATATCGAGCCGGCTAATTCCAGCCGCATGTCGAGACTCGTTTTGGGACAAGATCGTTTGTTCTATTAGGTCGAATCAAAGGTTTCGTCGTCATTGGACCGTCGTCTGTAATTCATTCGAACCACTGAAAAAGTGCCTCACAAGATGAGTGATCAGGCTAGAAGACTCCGTGGGTTAATGGAAAGCCGGTTAGCACCCGACCCGGTGCCGGACACCGCCGGAGGTGCGTGTACGATTACGGTTACCAGCGGAAAAGGTGGTGTCGGCAAAAGTAATGTTGCCCTGAACCTGGCCATCGCGTTGGCGCGACTCGATTCCGCGGTTTGCCTGCTGGACGCGAACATGGGGCTGGGCAACATTGACTTGCTGTGTGGTCTCAACGGCTACTGGAACTTGTCGCATGTCGTCAGCGGGGCGCGGCTTCTCAAAGATGTCGTGCTGGAAGGACCTGGTGGAATTCATGTCGTTCCCGGGGCTAGCGGACTGAGTGATCTGGCCGATTGCCCGGAGGGAGTTCAACGAGAACTACTCAAGCAAATGTCACAATTGGAACGGGACCACGATTTCTTGATTGTGGATACCGGTACC
The DNA here is from genome assembly GCA_028284485.1 of Planctomycetaceae bacterium. Taxonomy (GTDB): domain Bacteria; phylum Planctomycetota; class Planctomycetia; order Planctomycetales; family Planctomycetaceae; genus JANQRQ01. The sequence goes on from JANQRQ010000306.1 coordinate 50,816, forward strand.
GGAATTCACCGGCCCATCCGCAAATTCGTGACGGTTGCCGACATCGTGCTGATCGTGACAACGCCCGAACCGACATCGATCGCCGATGCCTATGCCACCGTCAAATCGATTTCCAATGCTGACGAGTTGAGAATGCATGCATTGGTCAATCAGGCGGAATCGATTCAGCAAGCCCGTGTGATCCTCGACCGTTTGAAGCAGACCTCGCGATTGTTCCTCAGGCGTGACGTCGAATCAGCCGGTGCGATTCCACATGATCTCAGTGTGACTCATGCCGTCGCACGGCGGACACCTTATTTACTCGACGCCCCGCATAGCCACGCATCGTTGGCGACGATGCAACTGGCACAGCGAATCAAAGACCTCACAATTCGACAACCAGGCAGGGGTGAGTTCTTCAACCGACTTTGGACGAAAATCTCTCGCCACGCTGCCTAGCACTCCACGTTGAAATCACACCAATATTCGGACTTAACACCAATTTTTATTGAACCCGCCGTCTGGACATTCAGCCACCATTGATTCGATCTGAACGGCAATAGTTATCTGTCTTATCAAACTTTGACAATCAGGAGAGATGTAACGGTTTCATTGGATTATTTGGCCAACCATGCCGATAGATACTGACAGGGGATGAAGCCGGCACGCTGCAGGTTCGTCTTGTGGGTCCTGCCGGAATTTCCAGGTTTGTATCGGAATCGACTTGTGGCCAAGCAATTCGCGAGCCGGTTGTCCTTGATTTCCTTCGCCGTGGCGATCCTGCGTGGATTGATCGACGGCAGCGATTTCGAGGGGACAATGCGGTTGGCATTGTTGGTGATGGTGCTGTTTTACGTTTTGGGACTGGCCATCGGTACGCTAGCTCGACAGCTCATCGAAGAGACTGTGCAACAAGAATTGACACGGATGGCGGCATCATCCACGCATGCGACTGAGGATTCCACGAATCCTGCATGAGCCGAGACGACCGACCACGGAGGGATAAATGGCAACAAAGTTAACAGATGAGGCGGTTCTGGATTGTTGGAAACGATTCAAGCAGGATCAATCCGACCAGGAACTGCGCAACACTCTGATTGAGCGATATCTTCCACTGGTACGATACAACGCTGAACGGGTCTGGTCCAAGTTGCCGGAAGGCGTCGACCTGAACGACCTGATTTCAGCCGGTGTCTTTGGACTAATGGACGCCATCGAGGCATTCGACCTCGAACGAGGCGTCAAATTCGAAACATATTGCGTACCACGGATTCGTGGTGCGATGCTCGACGAGTTGCGAACGATGGACTGGGTTCCACGCCTCGTCCGCAGCAAAGCCAGCAAGCTGGAAGCCGCCCGGAAAAAGGCCGAAGCTCAGCTGGGGCGCCCGCCGGCGGATTCGGATATCGCCGAACGGATGAAACTGTCGCCGCAGGAATTCGACAAGCTGAAATCCGAAGCCAGCGCCGTCAACCTCGTGAGCCTCAACAAGAAGTGGTACGAAACCGACAGCTACAAGGATGTCCGCGAAGTCGACATTCTCGAAGATAGCAAAGGCGAAGACCCCACTCGTGGAATTCAAAAACGAGACATCATGCGTCTGGTGACCAAGGGGCTCAATCGCAACGAACGCCTGATCATTATCCTCTACTACTACGAAGAATTGACGATGAAAGAAATCGGCAGCACGCTGGGGCTTTCCGAGTCGCGCGTCAGCCAGATGCATTCCAGCATCGTTAATCGTCTGAAAGATCAGCTGAGTCGGCGTCGCCCCGAGTTTGCGTAAGAATGAATCGCCCCGAATTCGCGTGAGAGAACGACTTGGGGCTCCTGCGAGAAATGAACGCCCACCTTGTCGCGCTGCCCGCTTAGGGCAGCCTGCGATACAGGAAGTGGCCGATTTCTATTTGCCGCGCACGTTGCCGAATTGTTCCACGTGCAGTCTCGGTGAATAATGGAATCCCATTGATTGCGCCTGCTCGACAAGCCAGCCGCTCTTTTCGGCCAACTGTTCAGCCGAAACTGCTTGCGGCATCAACCAGACACAATCGGACCGAACAGCCGGCAGTCCTGCCAGGTAATCGACTACCTCGTTTAAGTCGTGGGGCTGATCGATCACGAATTTGAGTTGGTATTCGTATTCGGAAATCAGCCGAGTGACGACCGAGAGATTCTCGCGAATCAAATCGTGCCTGCCCGACCAACGGTCCCCAGTCGGCGTCGAATTGGAAAGCTTTGGACTAAGCGAAATCAAATCCGCATGAACAGGTCGAAACAGCGTTCCGGCCGTCTCGATCGTCACGAAGTAGTCTCGTTCGTGTAGGAGTTCGGTCAACAAAACAACGTCGCGTGGAAGAAAAGGTTCGCCGCCTGTGATGTCGACCTGGCGACAATCGAATTGTGCCACGGCCGCGAGAATCTCTTCTAACGAGCGATGAGTTCCTTCCGGTTCCCAGGACGTATAGGCGGTATCGCAAAACCAGCACCGCAAATTGCATCCGGTCGTACGTACGAATGTCGTTGGCAGGCCGGCGTGCTGCCCTTCTCCTTGAATCGAATGAAAGATTTCAGCAACTCTCATGTTGCCTGTCATCGATGCTTTCAACCTTAGTGCGATTTACTCTTTCTCGTGAGCGTCTCTGGCTCGTGGGAACGAGCAATGATTGAACCTAACGCGATTGCCGCGGCCACGAGTCAGCTAAAAAACGCTGTCGTGCCAAGCCGCGGGCGGAAACGGACATCCTCTCATTGGTATTCTAACGGGTCGTCAACACCGGCTTCGGCGAAACCTTTGAGCCGCAATTGACAAGAATCGCAACGACCGCACGAGCGCCCTAACGAATCCGGATCGTAGCAACTATGGGTCAAACTGTAGTCCACTCCGAGTGACAACCCTCGTTGAATGATGGCCGACTTACTGAGTGAGATCAGCGGGGTGTGAATCTTCCAGTGATGATCTCCCTCAATGCCGGCCCGAGTGGCCAAACCGGCGAGCCGTTCAAATCCCTCGATGAATTCAGGGCGGCAATCCGGGTATCCGCTGTAATCGACCGCATTCACGCCGATAAAGATGTCGTACGCCCCGAGCACTTCGCCCCACGCGAGTGCAATGGACAAGAACACGGTGTTGCGTGCGGGGACATACGTCACTGGAATTCCGCTCGACAGTTCCGTTTCTTCTCGATCCTTCGGAACAGGAAGATCACTGGTGAGCGCCGATCCGCCGAAGGCGCTCAAGTTGATGGGAAATACAACGTGCTGGCTGACGCCAGTTGCCTGGCAAACACGCTTGGCGGCTTGCAACTCGAATCGGTGCCGTTGTCCGTAATCGAATGAAAGTGCGCACAGTTCGAATCCTGCATCGGCGGCAATCGACAGAATCGTCGCCGAATCCAGCCCACCACTTACCAGAATGACAGCCCGTTTTCTTTCCACGTTTACGATATGCCTTCAGTTGCTGCCCGATACTCCATTGGCACGCCGTCCGATGAGTAAATTTCGACTCTCGGAATCTCTGCCATCTCGCCGCGTTTCTCACCCTGGGATGGTCTCTCCGCGGGGCGGGGTCACGAAATGCGCATCGCGACGATCACGAATCGAAAGCTTGACGAAATCAGCTCTCGTGATCAACCGTTGGAATCGGTTGGCTGTTATCGGGCCGTCGTGAAACTGGCGAGGCGGCTTATTCGTGCCGCAACGCTTCGATCGGATCAAGCCGAGCGGCGGAACGGGCCGGGTAGATACCAAACAGAATACCGATGCCGACCGAAATCCCAAATGCGACCGGTAAGCTCCAGAACGCGATTTGCGGCTCCATATCCTGGAACATCTTTGTCAGGTCCGACTGGCCTTCCGTGGGAGTTCCTTCAAGAACGAATTTGTCGATGAACCAACGGATGATTTTGAAGGCCCAAGGCGTCATCAGACCCATGACCACACCGATGATTCCCCCACTGCCCGCCAGCACCATGGTTTCGGTCAAAAACTGCACGGTGATGTCGCGCTGGCGAGCACCGAGTGCCCGGCGAATACCGATTTCTCGAGTCCGTTCGGTCACGGTGGCGAGCATGATGTTCATAATGCCGATACCACCGACGATAAGACTAATCGCCGCGATCGAACCCAACACGACGTTAAAGATTTGTCGAAGTTGATCGGCCTGTTTCAAAAGTTCGAGTGGCACTACCACGTCGTAGTCGCGTTGCTCGTGCGTCCGTTCAAGAGACTCTTTAACGACTTGCGAAGTGGGAATGACCGACTCCCGATCGCTAATGCGGAGTGTGATTTGATTAAGCTCGACATTCTCAGCACTGAATCCGCCGCTGCTGCGGTTGATGATCTGATCGCCGATTCGAACTTGGAACGTCTTGATGGGAATGTAAACATCCTTGTTGTAATCCTGCCCCGACATACTTCCGCCGATGGCCGCCGAAGCGGTGCGATCCTGAGTTACGCCCACGACCGAATAGTACTGCCCGCCGACTTGCACAGCTCTGCCGACTGGGTCTTCATACGGGAACAACGTCTGTGCGGTTTCCATGGCCAGCACGCAAACGTTTTGCAGGTTGTCCATGTCGCGGTCGGTGATAAACCGGCCCTGGGCCATTTTCAGGTGGTTAACATCGAGGTAATCAGCCGTGCATCCCACCAATCGTGCATTCAACGTGCGATGCAAGTAGCGAACTTCCTGAGGAATTTCCCGAATCGGGATCGCCTTGGTAATGGTGGGGATGGAGTTGGCCAGCAGTTTGAAATCGGAACGCAACAAACCGTAACGCAAAATCGAAGCGGATGACGTTCCGGTGGCGGCTTCTTGCGGAGGCTTTTTACTAACGCAAATCACGTTTGTTGCGCCAAGTTCCAACACTTGCTTCTGGGCCTGAACACTGGCTCCTTCACCGATCGCCAACATCGCAATTACGGAAAAGACGCCGAACACGATGCCCAGCATCGTCAGCCCGGACCGAAGCTTATGCAACAGCAGGCTCTTCAGAGCCAGTTGAACAGTGCGGAGAAGGCGGGATGGAATCATGATTCAGAAGCTCAACGAGGAGGGTGAGTCTGCCACTCCATGGCGCGACAAACAGACTCGGCCAGTAGGAAAACTCTGTTCACCTATGATGTCAATTGCAGCGAATATCCGTTGTTGACCAATATCGTCAGCTATCCGGGAAAGATTCCTTCCCCGGCAATAACTCCGTCTTTCATGTAGATCTGCCGTTTGGCCTGGCGTGCCACTTCCGGTTCGTGGGTCACCATGATGATCGTTCGGCCTTCGTCATTCAGCCCTTTGAGGATCGCCATGATTTCCTCTTCTGTGGCCGAGTCGAGGTTACCGGTCGGTTCGTCCGCGAGAATAATCTCCGGATTGTTAATCAGGGCGCGAGCAATCGCCACACGCTGTTGCTGACCACCGGAAAGTTGAAACGGGCGGTGATCAAGCCGGTCACCCAGTCCCACTTTCGTCGCCACATCGATGCAACGATTGATCTCTTTGGATCCGATCGGGGGATAGCCGGGGCGATACAAAAGCGGCACCTCGATATTCTCGAGGACCGTATACTGAGTCACCAGATTATACGACTGAAAAATAAAGCCGATCATCTGGTTGCGGATTTCTGACAATTCGTCGTCGCTCAATTTTGCGACATCTTTACCACCGATGATGTACCGGCCGCTCGTGGGGCGGTCGAGAGCCCCGAGCAGGTTCAACATCGTGCTCTTGCCGCTACCGGACGAGCCCATGATGGCGACGAAGTCACCTTCCGGGAACTCGTTCGACACCCCGCGCAGTGCCTTCACGATGACCGCACCGAGGTCGTAGTGTTTCGTCAAGTCGATGATTTCAGCAGCCAGCTTCATTCGGCAGCCCCCGCTCGGTTGCCACCACCTCCGCCGCCGCGGCCGCCTCCGCCACCACCGCCGGTCGGCAATTCGCTGCGTTCCAGAAAACCATCGCCGTTTTTGTCCAACGTGCTGAAGTTCTCCTTCATCCGGCTCGGAGCTTCGTCTTGGCTGATCTTACCATCGCCGTTGGCATCGACCCGTTGAAGAAGGGCCGCGGGATTTCCACCACCACCGCCGCCACCTTGGCCGCCGCCGCCTGGTCCGGCACCACCGCCACCACCCTGGCGTCCACCGCCACCTGGTCCGGCACCACCGCCCTGACGTCCGCCACCGCCTGCTCCGGCGCCACCGCCGCCCCGACGTCCGCCAGGTCCAGCGCCAGGTCCAGCGCCGCCAAGTGGAGCGTCCGGTACCTCGACATCGGGGGTCTCAGCCAAGTCTGATCCAAACTGAGCTTCCAGTTCGGCAATTTCGTCGACGAAGTTGGTACGAGGATTCATAACAACTTCTTCTCCCTCGGCGACTCCGTCGAGGAGTTCAATTGCCGTATCGTTCGTATCGCCAATCTTCAGATCGCGCCGTTCGGGACCATCTTCGCCCATAACAAATGCGAAGTACCGCTCGCCAATCGAAAGGACCGACTGCACCGGAATCTGCAGGACAGGCTGCTTTCGCTTGTCGACGATGATTTCCAGACTGGCTGTCATACCAGGCTTCAATTGTTTGCTGATTTCCTCATCTTTGCCCAACAGTTTGACCGTGGCTTCGTATTGCTTGAGGTCCATATTGGGCCAACTGCCAGGTGAGGGAACCGAAGAAACGGCGTCGATGATTCCGGGGTAAACGGTGTTTGCGAAAGCATCAACCCGTACCAATACCGGTAGTCCCGTACGAATTTGGTTGATTTTCGATTCGTGAATCTTGGCATTCACCTGCATGCGAGTCAGGTCAGGCAGGTTGATGATCTTTTGCCGCTCACGAACGCTGGCCCCTTCTTCGATGACGACAGGTTCCGACCGCCGGCTCTCCTGGCTGGCATAAACCACTTCACCCGTCTGTGGCGCGATCATCCGGCAGGCAGCGATCTGCTGACGCATTTCAATCAGCTTGTCGGATTCCAATTTGTGTGTCAGCTTACGAGCTTCCAAGTCGGCAACGAACTGTGCCAACGCCGCATCGCCGGCGAGCTTCACGCGAGTGATTTCCCGTTCGGCTTCATTGACCGCTTCTTCGCGGGCTTTCATTTCGCGGACATAGGTAAAGCCTTCCAAGACTCGCAACTGGCCTTCGAAGTTCTTCACATCGTTCTCGGATTTGGCCACTTTGATGCGGGCACTCTCGAGTTCGGTTTGGCTCTTGTAACCTTTCTTCGCGACCCGTTTGGCAAACTCGTACGATTCTCTGGATTGCACTTCCGTGTCCTTCGCCAAGGCAATCTCGCCCAACAGCGTCGCTTTTAACTGTGCGTATTCCCCCGGCTCGTAATTCTCAAAGTCCATTTTCGCCAAATCGCGCAGCAATTCGGCCGCTGCGAGATCGCTGGCATTTTGTGTCTCTTGAATCTCGACGTTTTTGTCGGCCTTTTCCAATTCAGCAATCGACTGCGTGACGAGAATCTGCTGCTGCTTTTCTTCATCAACCAAAATGGCCGAGTCGAGTTCACAAACCAGGTCGCCTGCGAGAATGTAGCCCTGTGGTACCGGCTCACCCACAGAAACGTTCACGATCGTGTGTTCACTATACTCCACGACATGGTCGACGGTGGTCCCATCTTCAGCCTTGACCGTGATTGTCTGCTGGTCGTCCTCTTTCGGACCGATGGCAGAGACCTCGCCGGCGATTTGCGACTTGACGGGCGGACCGACCAACGTTCCTTCGGGAACAATGGTGATGATCGTCGTATTGCCTTCGACCTGGTTGACCAGCGACACGTTACTTTGACTGTCGAGCTGACCACGTTCCGTCACAGAGATGACGAACGGCCCTGTCTTGGCAACCTCGGTGATATAGTTGGGGAACTCTTGCTTACCGAGCGAGAATGACTCGCGAACAGAGGGAACCGTATACGCGACAGCTGCAATCGCGATTAGCGCTCCGAAGCCGACAATCTTCCCTTTGTGTGAACGACGATGCGAATCGCCTCCACCACCACCCGCATGGGAATCATGGTTGAACGAACTCTCCTCCGAAGTCGGATTCTCCGACTGAGTCTGATTCTCGTGTGCGGTTGCCATCTTGCTCTGCCTCGTTTGCGCTTGCGGCCCTAGACTGGTAATAGTCGTCCACCCAAATCCCTTGGGAATCAATCTCCATGATACCCATGTTCAAGTAAATGTTAAGCCGATTCTGCTCATAAGTCACCCAATCGCCAATGAGCGAGTTCGACGCTTGCAGCACTGATCGTAACGCGTTCAACAAGTCCAAAGCACTGCTTGAGCCTCGAGCCGTCGTTCCTTCCACGGGTGCTGCAGCCGCTTCGACCGCGTTGTCGTACTGCAAGGCGGCCAAGCGAATGTTCACCCGGTTGTTTTCGAAGTTTTGGCGAGTGACGTCCAGTTGGCGCCAATCCCGGCGAATGTCTCGCTTAATTTGGTCTTCGACCAGCATGTAGGTACGACGAGCACGCTGATAGGCGACCTGAGCCGTACGATAGGCATTTCGTTCCGAAATCTGGTCAAGAGGCGCGGTAAACTCCACTCCCGCCCGCATGCTACTGCGATTGAGCTGAAAATGGGAAGACTCAGCCCCCGCTCCCAACGACCCGATATCCCCTTCGATGATTACATCTAACACCGCTTCGAGCTGATTGGCTCGCACTTCCAGCAATCTTCTGGCATCCATCACTTGGGCACGGGCATTCTTCAGGTCCCGACGGTTGTTCAAACCTTGTTCAACCGACTCCCAGGACTTCATCGTAAATGGTTCCAGGATAATAAGTTCGACTCGCAAACCAATCTGAATGACCTGCAGACCCTGGGAGATTTTTAGTAACTCTTCCCGCAGGTTGGCAATTTCCACGAATATAAAAATTCTTTGATCGAATGTCAGACCACCCATCTGAACCTGGGACCGAATTCGCTGGATGCTGTTGGAAACCTCATCCAAGTCGTTCCGCAATTCACTGTACAAGCGTTGATCATTATCGTAGTCGCGCCGCGCCCGAAGGATTTGCGCTTCTGTTTGAAATCGCTTGCCCAAGCCTTGCTGCAGGATGCTGGCGACGCGGGCAAAATCTTCATCGACCAATTGGATCCCGTCGAACCGAATTCGTTCGTCGAGTTCGACCAAACCATCGATGACTTCGGCCAGTTGCATTTCGTCTGGGTTGTCTTCGTTGAGTTGCGCCCACACGATGACAAACTCTTTGACTCGCTGTTCGACGATTGACAGCCGTGGGTCAATCAATTCGAACGGCCCCAACATCGATAGATCAATGGAAATCGGCAAGTCAGGAGGCAACCCCAACACAAACAATTTGTAGGTATCCAAAGCATTTTGAAACGCGACCTCCTGGTCTCGCAGAGTGTTCCGACTGCTCACTAAATCGGTTTCCAACTGGGCGACGTTCAACGTGGTGACTTCGCTGCCCAATCGACGAGAGATATCGTTGACCGCCTGCTGGAACGCCGGGTCGTCGCTGAGGCGCAACACGGCCGCCAAATCTTCAGGCGACATAGGACCTCGCCAATATAAGGCACTGGTTTGATCGTTGTACCGCAACGGCATGCCATCCGGTTTAATGATGCCGGACAGTTGTTGCTCCTCGGAAAGTTGCGCCTTTTGCTCGGCAGACAGCTGTTCGGGATCCAACTCCGGGGGGAGTTGTTCGAGGCCTTCCGAGATTTCCTGCGGACGCTCGTCTGCGAGAGCCTTTTGAATTTCTGTTTGTTCTTCCAACCGGAGAATATTTCCCTGCTGGTTGACGACATTCTGCTGCAATCGCAGCAACGTCAAGTAATCCGCAACCGTGTCGGTAAAGAAGACCATTCGGAACCGGGCCAAATCGCGTACGGCGTACAACAAGTTGCGTTCGGCCTGTGTCAATGCCTCGAGCACGAACTTTCGTCCGCCACCGAGCAGCAATGGCTGCACGAGAGAATAAGAAAGAATACTCGCGGAAGTCGTACGGTGATCGCCGGTAAAGAACCACAGCGTGTTGTTGAGCAATTCCACAGTCCATTGGCCGCCGGCCGGCAACAATTGGCTTGCGCCGACTCCACTGCTCGCGGACATGGATCCTTTGCCGCTTGTGCTCGAGAACTGGTTCAAGTCAAACGTCGGCTCCGGCAGGTAGCGCACACCAAATTGGAACCGTTCAAACGTCAACGCCAATGCCGCCAAGAACACGGTTTCGACTTCTGTTTGATAGTCCCGGCTGTGAATGTTTGCGAGTTCGATCGCATCTTCGAGAGTCATGTTGTACAGCCCGACGACCGGCTCGATTTCCCCACTCTCGATGCCGTCGAGCATTTCGTTCGTTAGTCCGAATGCTTCCAGCCAATGCGGGTTCTCGATACTGAGAGCCGTCCCAAAGTCGTGCCAACTTTTATAGCCGCATTTCCCATCGACCCAGTGCATGTATTCGTGAGCGGCCGGATCGTCCGGAGGCAGCGGTTCACAATCGGGATCGTAGGGATCATAAAATCGGCTGCGTGGATCAGGATCGACGCTGATGCGGGGCACCCACCACCGCGCGTCGGCGGTTTTCTCCTGAATAGCATCGTACGAATCGAAATCCGCCTGCTTGCGCCAGAAGGGTCGCGAACAACCCGCATTCCCCAGGCAAAACATGGTGGCGGTAATCAAGATCACCATTCCAAACAGGGAACGGCGAGCAGTCATTGTCGTTCGAAATCTATTCATGGGAACGCTCCAGCGTTCTATGGGGTGAGATCATGTGCGCATCCGAGTTGCCGCACGGCGCGCACTCCGTTGATGAAGTTGACTTCAGCGAAAAGTGAGGCTCGCGGACTGTCGAATCGGGCGCGGTATCGCATTCTGATTGTGGGGACAGCCCCTGAAGCAGCCGCTTTAATGCGTCATCCAGGGCCTTCAGTTGGCCGGCACTTAACGGCTGCATGAGCTTATGCATCCGTAAGCCATGGCAGGCTTCGACCTTTTGCAGAAGGTTCCGCCCGCGCTCGCTGATCAGCAGGATACGTTTGCGGCGATCCTCTTTCGATCGCTGGCGGTACAACAAACCATCAGTCCGCATACGATCGACGAGCGTACAAATATTCGATTCGGATTGGCGAAGGGCAGCAGCCAATTCTGCTTGTGAACATCCATCCGGTTCAAAACTGCGGATTGTGTGCAGCACCGAATGACGCACATCGTTCAGCCCGAACTCAGCATAGTGGGCCGTCGTTAACGAGCGCAACAGTTGAGAGACTCGAAGCAGGCTACTCACAACTGTGACAGCCCGTTCGGTGTTTTCGGTTCGAAGTGGAGAATTTGAACCGCTCATTAAAAGTACCGAGCTCCGCCGGTGTCGATGTGGCGTCCCCAACGGCAACTCCGCGCGGCAGGGGCGCCACGGCATTCCTTCGCTGCTTAATTGTTCGGAAATGCATCGTTTGCGCCTGAAGGAGAAACCCTTACAACACGCATCTGCGGAAGAGCATGCTCGATACAGATGCGCCAAGCGTCACATCGAGACATTCGGATCAATCGGACAATCGATACAGCCCGCGCAAGACGAGATCCTGTCATCAAATGGTGGCCGCAACCTCCTCAAATCTTCACAACAGGCCCGCATGATCGTTACGGCCCACACATTCCGCAGAACCCGGTCGGCAGCATCTTGCGCCGCCGCTCGACCCATGTGCGTGCCTCTTTTCCTGTCAAAATGTACGGGTTGAGCGGGTCGTAATGATCGTGCTTTCGCCAAGCCGGCCTGAATAGTCGGTAGCGAATCGCCGAGAATTCGGCTTACACTGGTCGCTATCAAACGATTAACGGCGGAAGATTCCCTTGCGGAACGTGATTGATCAGCATGCCTTGTTTTGCCTCATGATGACGGAGAGCCCAATGCGATTGGTTTCGCGAAAGTTGACCTTTTCTATTTTTGCAGCTGTGGTCGTGGTCGCTGGCCGGTCGGTCCCGCTTCTGGCCGCCCAAGATCAAAAACCGAATTTTGTCATCATTTTCGCCGACGACCTGGGGTATGGCGATTTAGGCTGCTTCGGGCATCCCACGATTCGTACGCCCCATCTCGACCGGATGGCTGCCGAAGGGATGCGGTTTACGCAGTTCTATTCGGCGGCGAGCGTATGCACACCGAGTCGGGCCGGTTTGATGACCGGACGCCTGCCGGTGCGTAACGGCATGTGCAGCGACAAGCGACGCGTTTTATTCCCCGATTCGGGGGGTGGGATTCCTGCAGAGGAAATCACGTTGGCCGAGGCATTGCGGGAACAAGGGTATGCGACCGCCTGTGTCGGGAAATGGCATTTGGGCCATCTCCCGCAGTTCTTGCCGACGAGCAACGGCTTCGACAGCTACCTGGGGATTCCCTATTCCAACGATATGGACCGCGACCCCGAGTCTCCCAAAGGTCGACCAGCGTTTCTCACACCACATAGTGAGTACTGGAACGTCCCCCTTATGCGCGACGAAGAGGTCATCGAACGGCCCGCCGACCAAACGACAATTACGAAACGCTATACCGAACAGGCCGTCCGCTTTATCAGCAGTCATAAAGACGAGAATTTCTTCCTCTATATGCCGCACACCATGCCGCACGTCCCCTTGTTTCGCCAAACAGACTTCGAAGGCCACAGCTTGCGCGGACTTTACGGGGACGTGATCGAAGAAATCGATTGGAGCGTGGGACAGGTTCTCGATACCCTGCGCGAACACGATCTCGACAAGAAGACTATTGTCGTCTTTTGCAGTGACAACGGCCCGTGGCTGACGTACGACCAGCAGGGCGGTTCGGCTGGATTACTTCGAGACGGCAAAGGAGCCACCTGGGAAGGGGGCATGCGGGAACCAACGATTGCCTGGGGTCCGGGACGCATCTCAGCCGGAGCTGTGACCCAAGAACTGGGCGCGACGCTGGATTTGTTTCCAACGTTTGTGACTCTCGCCGGCGGTCAAGTTCCCGACGATCGTACGATGGACGGGTACGATATTAGCCCGGTTCTTTTCGGCACCGGTCCCAGCCCGCGCGATACCGTTTACTACTATCGAGGCCCAAGGTTGATGGCGCTGCGCAAAGGTCCCTGGAAGGCCCACTTCATGACTCAACCTGGATATGCCAATCCCCGACCGACCACCAAGCACGAGCCCCCCGTCTTGTATCACTTGGAACACGATCCCTCCGAAAAATATGACGTCGCCGAGCATCATCCGGACGTCATTGACGATATCCGGCAGGCAGCCGCAGCACATCGCGCAGCACTTGAAATTCCGCCATCACAACTGGAGATACCGCTGTCCGACCAAAACTGACCGGCTGTTCTGGCATCAATTCGCCGAATGGAATCGCCAAACACTGAGGAAGATCCTTATGAGATTAGCAACCGTTCTGACACCGATGTCTGACGAAAATCTACAATTGGCTGCCCAGTGCGGAGTGACAGACGTTGTTCATCGGTGCCCTGGTCCAGCAATCGAAGATCTGCGACGTGTCAAAGACCACATTGAGTCGTTTGGATTGCGTTGGACGGTTATTGAAGGTTTCCTGCCGATGGAACGCAACATCTTCGGTACCGATGAAGATGGCTCGGAACTTGCCGAATTGAAGAACTTGATTCGCCATATGGGAGAATTGGACATTCCAGTGATGTGTTACAACTTTATGGCAGGAACCGATTGGGTGCGCACCCGCCTCGATGCCCCCGAACGGGGTGGCGCGCGCGTGACCGAATTCGATCTGGCCGCGGCGCAACAGGCTGTGAATCTGGGATACGGTACAGACGAAATTGGATCCGAATCGATCGATGCGGCGACACTGTGGGCGAATCTCGAGCGGCTACTTGTCGAAATCGTTCCGGTCGCTGAAGAAAACGGCGTGTACTTGGCCATGCATCCCGATGATCCACCTTTGCCGGAATTTGCCGGCAAGGCCCGCATTATGAATTGTGTGGAGAGTTTCGAACGGCTCGTAACGCTGGCTCCCAGCGACCACAACGCGATTTGTTTTTGCCAGGGCACGTTCGCCGAAATGGGTGTCGATATCCCCGCGACGATTCGACGCTTAGGAAAGCACATCAAGTACGTCCACTTTCGCGACGTGCGCGGGACAGCGGAGCACTTTGCAGAGACGTTCCACGATACGGGACCCACCGACATGCTCGCCGCTATGCAAGCTTATCGCGATGTGGGCTTCGACGGCTCGATTCGCCCCGATCACGTGCCACAACTTGTGGGGGAAGATGACGGCGAGCCGGGTTACACCATGCTTGGCCGATTGTTCGCTTATGGGTACATGCGTGGTTTGATGCAGGCGACGGACAACGAATGAGCCACCGACCGAAGGAAGCCATACCAAGGCAGAACGAAACGAACAGTGACCATGCTTGAACCCAAACTGTGTCGCGGTCGTCAGCAACGACTGCTGAACGTCATGCAGGAGCAGGAAATTGAATGGGCTCTGCTGCGCAGTCCCGAAAACGTCCAATGGCTTACCGGCTTTCGACCTCACAAGTTGATGTCGGCAGTTGTCGGTTTGCAGGCGGACGGCGAATGTTACTTGTCGGCCCCCAATTCAGAGCCGGAAAATGTCGCCGCCGACCGCGTGGTGACCTTCGAAGCCCAATGGCATTCGACGTTGCGGCAGGAGCAAGCCCGCGCAGCCCTGGAAGCACTGAAGCCGGCGTTTTCGATTCCCTCCGACACAGGAAGAATTGGAGTTGAGTTTTCAACCGGTGGCAGCGATGCCGTCCAATTCCTTAATGACGGCGCTCCCGCCAAAACGATCGATCTGGATCCATTACTCTGGCAACTACGCCGTAACAAGGATGATGATGAATTCGCATTGATTAGCCGCGCCGTTGACTGCACGCACGCCATGTATCAGCGGGCACGGGAGATCATTCAACCAGGTATCACCGAACTCGAGGTGTTCAATCAATTGCACGCCGCGGCTGTCGAAGTGGCTGGCGAACCATTGACCGACATCGGGAACGACTTTCAATGTAACTCTCCGGGTGGACCTCCACGAAACCGGGCGGCAAAGGCAGGCGAGTTATACATACTCGACCTAGGCCCCGCCTATCGCGGATATTACGCCGATAACTGTCGAACCTTCGCGGTCAATCGGCAGCCAACGGATGAACAAATGCAAGCCTGGGAAGTTATTGTGGCGGCACTCGAAATGGTGGAGCAAACCATTCATCCCGGCGTCAGTTGCCGACAGCTGTTTGAGCAAGCGCAGGAAATGCTCGACGAATATCGACCGGGCTCGTTCTTTCACCATTTGGGTCACGGAATCGGACTTTATCCGCACGAAGCCCCGCATCTGAATCCGCGCTGGGACGACACCTTCGAAGAGGGTGACATCTTCACGGCCGAGCCCGGCCTATACTGCGACGAACTGCAGGCGGGTATCCGACTGGAACAGAATTACATCGTGACCGGCGGTGGTGTGGAGCGGCTTACGTCTTTTCCGCTCGATCTGTAGTCGAAGGCTCAGGGAATTGATCGGCCGTCGATTCTTACACTTCGGTTGTTCGTGCCATCGGTCGTAGAGGCGTTCGTTGGCGACATCGAGTCGACAACGGCCCCCTCTTCCGGCCTTCGGCCGACCTCTCCCCCACAGCAACGAATTGCATCTAGGTGAAGACGTCTCGAGCTAGGGCCGCATATCATGTCATTCCCGCGCAGGCGGGAATCCATTTGGAACGAGGCAGGAGCCTGGCGATCGGTGCGTCCCTAGGCGGGAGCCTGGGAACGAGTTGATACCAGTAGTTACGACGATTTCTCGCGACTAGATGCAATTCGTTGCACGGGGAGAGGTGACTCATGACGCGCGAAACCGTCTAAGCCATCACCAACTCGCACAGCTCTCGATCTACGCGTATGATCTCGAAAGTCGCACGGCGCACGCTTTATACGAAGGCTGGCGTGAATGAGGATCAAAGACGGCATCGGTCAGTTTGTTGATTTCGGAATAGTGCATGGGAACGAAAACCTGCCCTGGCAGAACCGCATGCGTGATAAACGCCTTGGCTTTGACGCGCCCCCGCTGCGATTCAATCAGCACCCAGTCATTCGGACCGACTCCTTGTTCGCGGGCATCATCGGGGCTGATTTCGACATACGGGTCCCGTGAATAGAGTTTTCTGAGCACTGCCGATTTGGCCGTGCGTGTTTGCGTATGCCATTGTGAAGCGGTGGCCCGCCCTGTCAGCAAGATAAATGGGAACTTCTTTGAAGGCGGCTCCGAAAGCGGCTTCGGTTCGTCGAACAAAAAGCGGGCCCGCTCATCCTCATGGTAAAAGCGGCCATCTTCAAACAGGCGCCGCTCCTGTTTCTGCGGCCCCTGCCCTTGTGGAAACGGCCATTGAATTCCGCCGCACTCATCAATCATCTGGTAGTCACGAATACCGGTGATGTCACAGGGCCGATTGGCGGAAAGACGTTTGAGAATTTCGAAGACGTCTTGCGGTGTTTTCCATTCCTCAAACAGATCTTCGCATCCCCAGTAATGGGCGACCAAACGAAAAATGGAAAAGTCCGACAACGCCTGCCCCGGCGCACGCGCCACTCGCTTTAACACACCGATGCGGCGTTCGGAATTGATAAATGTTCCTTCCTTTTCGCCCCAACCTGCAGCGGGCAACAGCAAGTCGGCCAATTGCGCCGTTTCGGTTGTCGAATACATGTCCTGCACAACCAAAAAGTCTAATCGATCCAGAATATCGAGCGCCTGATTCTGATTGATCCAGGAATGGGCCGGGTTAGTACAAATCACCCAGAGTGCCTTAATTCGTCCGGCGAGAATACCTTCCATGATTGCGTCGTACGACTGACTATTCTCGGAAGGAATTCGTGCGGGATCGATGTGGAGTTGATCGGCGACGTGCTGGCGATGTTCGGCGTTTGTGAAATCGTAGCCGCCAAGCAAACTGGTTGTATTGCTGAACAGCCGGGAGCCCATGGCATTGCATTGTCCGGTAATCGAATTTGCGCCCGTTCCGGGACGACCAATGTTGCCGGTCATTAAGGCCAAGTTGATCAAGCTTTGAGCGGTCCGAACTCCCTGGTAGCTTTGGTTAACGCCCATGGTCCACCAGAAGGAGACCCGCTTCCCCTGGTGAATCGCTCGCGCCAACGATTCGATTTGTTCGGCCGGTAATCGCGTGGATGCGCTGACTCTTTCTAGCGTGAAGTGTTCGACGTGCTCTGCGAATTCTTCAAATCCATTCGTGCTGGACGCGATAAAATCGCGATCGACCCAATCGTTGGCAATCAGTATTCGTGCAATGCCGTAAAATAGATCCATATCCGACTTCGGATAGAGGCGCAAATGCTGCGTTGCCTGCATGGCGGTTTCAGTGCATCGTGGGTCGACAACGATGATTTCGGGCTTGTGCGGATTGCGCATCACGCGCTCCCACATAATGGGGTGGGCAATGCACAAGTTAGCCCCCACCAAAACGATCACGTCGGACTCTTCAAAATCCTGATACGTATACGGGGGTGCGTCGAAGCCGAATGCCTGTTTGTAGGCCACAACGGCCGACGCCATACATTGGCGTGTATTGCCGTCGCCGTGCAGCATTCCCATGCCGAACTTGGCCAGCGCTCCGAGAAACGCCATTTCTTCGGTCGGCATTTGTCCGGTGCTGAGAAAAGCCACGGCATCGTTGCCGTGTTCTGCCTGGATTTGGCGAACCCGCGACACGAACGTGGTTAAAGCGGTGTCCCAATCGGTTGCTTCGCGCTTTCCGTTGGGTCGGCGGATGATTGGAGTAAACGCGCGTTCCTTGGAATCCAAAACCGATAACGCCTCCCAGCCCTTGGGACAGGCCATCCCCAAGTTCACCGGGTAATCGCGACTGGGTGTGAGGCTAACAGCCTCGCCTTTCTGTAAATGGACATTCAAACTGCAACCGGTCGAGCAATAGCCACAAACCATTTTCGTAACGGCATCGGGCTTGTGCGACTCGGGAACCTTACCGAGCCCAAACCCGCCAGGTGACAACAGCAGTTCTCGGGTGAATTGCCCGTCTCGTTGATGTAGCAGCGACCGTAATTTGGGGGCTGAAGTTTCGGCTGCTTTCGTGGAAACGCTCATGAGCCGACCCCTCCCGGCATCCGCGGCGCTGCCACGGTCGCAAAAAACAAATATCGTTCTAATGTTTCGCCGATGAGACACGAGGTGATCATCATCGTCGAGGTGATGGCAAGAAACATCTCTCCGTCCGATACAGGTTCGCCGGCATGAAGCAGCAGAAATCCCGGCATAAGAATCCCCCCCAGCAGCCCACAGGCGAATCGTGCCAATGCGAACTGCGACAACTCGCCGGTCATCAACAAAGCCGACCGTTTCAGTGGCGTGTTCTGCCGCGACTTCAAATGGCGCAACAGCGACGCTTCGAATACTAACTTCGCCGATGCAATCGCAATTTGGATTTTGCACAAAGATGCGCCATATTCTTCAATGACTAACCGCGCACTGTCGGAACCTCCGGCGAGCGCCAACAGCATTAACGTCAACCAGTATGAAGCGACTCCAAGCAACGCGGTTGTAAGCAAAAATCGAATCGCGGTATGCGTACCGCTCCACAATTCACGCCGCGTAAAGTGATAAATCATTATCGAGCAAAACACGCCGGCGATTCCGGCGATTCCGACACTCGCCCCCAGCGCTTTGAACCACAGCGGGCGAACTTCCACCGCACCAATGCTCCAACTCGCGCCGGCGTACAAAACACCGGCTGCCGCAAAAGCTCCGAAGGCGACAATTTCGCGACTCAGCCATGAATGCCTCAGGCCCACGATGGCCCGATAGGCCAAGTGAGGCCGACCCAAGTGAAACGTGCTCGCCGCCAGCGCCGACAACCCGAAAAACAACGCCCCCATCGAATGCGCCGGGCGAATCATGCTGATTAATTCGGGTCTCAGGAAGCGTTCCAATGCAAACTCGACCAGAAAGGCTCCCACGGAGAGCTGCGTGAACACCAGCATCAACACCAATGGCCAATGAGCATGTTCGCGACGGACTGCAAAATAGTCGACCGGCATCATATTGCGTGGAAGAACGCGTGCAGTCTTGAAGGTGGTGGTTGGCAACGTGATGTGCGGATCGGGTGCTCCCGGCAGGAACTGCCCCGTTTCCGACTCGTCGATCACCTGCTGGCGATTGACCTTGCGAATCGTGATCGCCTCTTGGGGACAGGCTTGGGCACAGGCAGGTGCCTCACCGACAGCCAGCCGGTCGCTGCACATGTCGCATTTTCTGACAATTCCTTTTTGCTTGTGATACTTGGGAACGTCGTACGGGCAGGCGAGCGTGCAGTATTGGCATCCAAAGCATTGGTCATCGAGATGCTTGACGATGCCGGTGACCGGATCCTTCTCGTACGCATCGACCGGACACGCTGTCATGCAAGCCGGTTCCAGGCAATGATGGCAGGCTGTTGTTACATGCTGCAGAACGGGCAACTCGCTTGTTCCGCCCTGTAGCAAGCCGACGTCCCGCCAGGTTTCGTCTTCATCGAGCCCGTTAAGCGAATGGCAAGCCGTCACGCAAGCTTTGCAGCCGCTGCAACGGTCGAGATCGACTTCGAACGCGTATTGTTCACCGGGCTCCAGCGGCGAGGCTGGCAATAGAGCCGAATACTGACCCGATTCCGAGTCCTCGGCGCTCGCCGCATGAAATCTCGAGAACTGCTCGACAGCAGTCAGCTGTTGTTGTTCCGACAGTAAGTCCTGAATGAACGCTGGACCGGGCATTGGCGCGGTCGCATCCGGTCGCGAAGGATTCTCGCATGCCGTCGCGCCAGTCGACTCGATCGAACTTTCCATATGAGCGGTCGTCATACTGCCGTCTTGTCGGCCCGGATGGGAGCCGTTTGATGGAATTGTTCGGTATGAATGCGATCCCGCTGCACGCCGGCCTCCAACAGCGCCGACTGAAAAGTCTCCATAAAGTCATCCGGCCCGCAGATAAAGTAACGGCCAGCCGCGATATCCACGCCGCAATTGGCCAGGTGAGTAAAATTCAGTCGACCGGTCGCCCCGTTCCAGCTCTCGCCCGGTTGGGTCAAACTGACGACGTATCGGAAATGGGCGTGTTTGTCTGTCATCGCCAAGCATTCATCATGAAAGATGATGTCGGCAGCCGTTCTCGCTCCGTATAAAAACAGACACGGACGATAGCTTCCTGTGGCATCAAGAAAGCGAACGATACTCATCATCGGTGTGATTCCGCTTCCCGCAGAAATCAGCACGAGCGGTTCGTTGTGCTTTTCGGGATCAAAAAAGAATCCCCCTTGCGGGCCTTTCAGCTTGATCGAATCCCCCTGCTCCACGTGATCGAACAAATGGTTGGAAACCATTCCTGAAGGGTTCCGCTTGATTGTTAAATCAATTGTTTCTGCGGTCGTCGGCGAAGAACTGATCGTGAAACTTCGCCACGTCTCGCCTTCGTCTGTCGGAACACAAACTTTGGCAAACTTTCCGGGAAAGTCGAGCGGCAAACCGGCTCGAGAATTATCGAGGCGAAATGTCCGAACGTCCGGCGTTTCCTGGATCACGCTCAAGACTGGGAGATTGGCGATAACCGGCTTAGCGGCCGGGCGATGCGGTCCTGCTTTTGCCGGTGCAGCGGTTGAACCTTGAGTTTGCGTCGACGATTGCTCCCGGGGTTTCAGAAAAACCTTGGCATCTTCGATCAGCGTGTCGTAATGATTCAGGTCGTTTCCGGCCGGTTCGAGACTGCACCCAGAACAGGTATTGAACGTCCAGCCATGCCAGGGGCACGTCACAACATCGCCGGCGACCTCGCCTTGGGCTAGCGACGCACCTTCGTGAGGGCAGGCATCGTCAATGGCGGTAACGGCGTCGCCCTTACGAAACAGTGCATACTCGTGTCCGTCAATCGATACGCTGACCCCCTCGTTTTCTGACAAGTCCTCCAGAGTGGCGGCGAATACGAAACCATCGTCGCGAACCGGTGGCAGCGCGGCTTCTTCACTCGAAGCCGATTCCGCGGGCATCTCTTCCAGCCGGGCAAAATTTCGACGCAGGCCGGCACAGGAGGGACAAAAGACCGGCGGATCTTCACCGGCGTGGTGGTGGTCGCAAACGTCACAGACCCAGATCGGCGGTTTGTAATCGTCGTCGCCAACCTTCGCGGCATTGGCATCCTTCAGTTTCTCACGCCAATAGGCGCTAAACGACTGGCCTGATTTGTGCTTCAAATAATACTCATTGACAACTTCGTCAATAACCTGGGGCAACTGATCGCTGTCGACTCCCAGCTTGTACAGCAGGCCCATATGCACACTTCCGGCCAGGCCGCCACCCAAGTAGATGTCAAATCCTTCGCGCGTGCCGATCAGCCGACGGACGCGAACCCCCTTAAGGCCAATATCAGCTGTGAAATGCTGTGCACAGCTCGAAGGACATCCGCTCATGTGAATCCGAATGCCGTGTAGCATCAAAGCTCGCTGTCTTAACTGGTCGACCAGCTTCAGCATCCGCCCTTTCGTTTCGGTGACCGCAATGTTGCAGAATTGGCTCCCCGTGCATGCCATTGTGTTGCGAGCCAGCGGATCGGCGTGAATTGTCAGGCCTAAAGCGGCTGCGGCCGTTGCCGCCGGATCCTTAAAACCGGTCGGAATATTCGCGACGGCGATACCCTGCTCATGCGTTGTCCGCAGTGTGCCATCGCCCCAATCGCGGCTCAGTCGCGAGAGACCTTCCAGTTGTTTCCAACTCATGCGGCCCAATGGTACACACAATCCCATGGTCCATAGTTTGGGATCCGATTGGCGAAACCATCCTATGAGTTCGTCATATTGCCCAGCGGGAACAGGCTCGCTGACATAAGGAATTAACCGAAACGAAAGGGATTGCTCCAAATGTTCCAGGACTCCGGTGACGCCGATTCTTTCAATCAGAAATCGAAACCGGGCAGCGTTCCTTTTTTCGCGAGAACCCTGGCTGCGAAACAACTCCAGAATCGAACGTGTCACGTCGACAACCTGTTCCGGCCGCACCAACACCGGTACATGCCAGGCCAGGTGCGGGTTCTGGCCCTGCGTTCCGCCAATCAACAATTGAAAGAGAACTTCCCCCTCGCCGGTGCGATGCGCCAGGAAGCTGATGTCCTGTGTCCAAAAATGAGCCGAATGACTGTCGGTGCCATTCAAGCAGATGTTGAGTTTTCGCGGCAGGTCCGAGTACTCGCGACTGCCGACAAACAACGCCGTCAGTTCATGGCTTAATTGGCGGGTATCAATCAACTCGTCCGGCATGAGCCCGCTGAAGGGATGCGCGAAAACATTGCGGATATTATCGTGGCCCGTTTGCTTCGATGAGAGACCCACTTTGTCGAGGCGTTCGGCGACCTTTGGCAAGTGGCCGATTTCCAGACCCTGCACCTGCAAATTCGCACGCGTTGTCACATCGATGATGCCGTGGCCAGACTCATAAGCGATGTAGGCTATTTCGCGTGCTTGATCGGCTGTTAACTCTCCAGCAGTGATTCGAATGCGATTCATATAACGGCCGGGCGTATCACGTTTGCGATAAAAGAACCCGTGCCATTTCATGCGCTCTAAATCGGCGGCGTCGATATCCTTCATTGCCGTGCCACGTTCGGCATGCTTAAGAACATCGGGCCACACATCGAAGCTGTGCTTTTCGGCTTTCCAAATCTCAATGGGATTTGCCATCAAACCTCTCGTAACTTCGACCGGCTCCAGACAACTTAATGAATTAGGAGCCGGCCTAGCAGAAATCGTATTTCTCAACCTTCAAACCACGGGGAATTGTCCGATCTGGCTTCTCATCGCCGCCCGCTCGACCGGAAACGGTTCAACGGGATTCAGTGATTGCACAGGTTTCGGGCCCGATCCAAGTATTGCCGGGCACTGTTCCCTCGAACGCCTTTTCAGCCGGCAGCCCCCACCAGTTCGCGACGAGTTTTTACGGCGACCTCGTGATCGGCCCGCGCCTCAGCCTCAGCTTGTGTGCTGAAGGTGACAGCGAACGTCAAGAATGAGCTGACAGTCACTAAGGCACCGAGGATGAATAAAGCCGTCGGCCAAGGGAGTGCGCCCTTGAACATAAAGCCAGCAGCGACGGCTCCCGCATTTCCGCCCGCCCCCACAATCCCCGAGACGGCTCCCAAGGCTCGCTTGTTAATAAACGGAACGACGGAATAGGTTGCACCTTCAGCCATTTGCACGCAAATGCTGAACAAGACCAATGCCGGTATGGCGAACAACAGCGTCGACGTTTGCGAAAACAGCATCAACGCCAGCCCCTCGCAAAACAGCACGATGAACAGCCACTTGACCCGGCCTTTCAGCCCCCATTGCTCGCCGAACTTGTCTCCAAAGAATCCCCCCAAGGTGCGAGCGAAGATGTTCATTAAACCGAACACACCGGCCAGCATTCCTGCGGTCTTCAATGCTTGGACGGCGTCCATCTGTTGGAAGTAATCGAAGTAGTCGACAAAGTAGAGAGCGGCAACGTTGTTGATTGTTAGTTCAACACCGAAGCAGCCACCGTAGATGACAAATAGCGCCCAAACGCGGGAATCCTTGAGCGCCCCGCGAAAGTTTCCACTTGTCGACTGTTTCTGTGGCAGCTTGCCGGCAGCGCGCAGCTCGCGAAAGTTGCCGGCAGGTGTGTCCTGCGTGAGAAAGAAATACGCCACGCCGGTAAGCATGCAGACGAATCCCGCCAAAACCATCGAGGCGCGCCAGCTCATTTGCTCGTTGAAACCAGGCAGCATCAAAAACATGGAAAATACCAACGGCATGACGATCTGCGTCACGCCGCCGCCGAGGTTTCCCCAGCCGGCAGTCGTCGCGTTTGCAGTTCCCACACAATTGGGAGCGAACATGACCGATGTGTGATATTGCGTGATGACGAAGGACGCCCCAATGATGCCGATCGCCACCCGAAAGATTAGGAATGTTTCAAAATTGTGGGCGAAGCCGATGCCCATGACGGGAAGCGACCCAAGAATCAGTAGCCAGGTGTAAGCCAACCGCGGGCCAATGCGATCGCAAAGCAACCCAATGATGACACGAGCAACGACGGTAATTGCAACGGAACCGATAATGCACCAGCCGATTTGCGATTGCGTCAAGGACATTTCCTCGCGCACAACCTTCATCAGGGGCGCAATTCCGAACCAGGCAAAAAAGCAGAGAAAGAACGCGAACCACGTCATATGAAACGCGCGCATTTGAGGTGTCGAGAAATTGAACAAGTTGATTTTCGTGGCCTTTTGTGGCTCTGCCATCAGGGGTAACCTTTAAGATCCTTTCCAATTCGATTTCCGCATCCAGCTTGACTTGACCGTTGCGTCGTACAATGCACTGACGTTGGTCAACGTGCGTGTCAAGTTTGCAAGCGAGATACCAAAACAGCGGAACTTGCACTTCTCTTCGGGAATCCGAAGGTGAGGTCGTCATTTCAGCGGATCGGCGGCTGATAAAGTGCGGAGCGAGGTGGCACGTGTGATTACTTGCGCAGCAACCGGCGATATCGCCGAACTGGGCAATAACTCCTAACCTGTTACCAGAAAAAGCCTTCGATGCTGCGCCGTAATCACACGGTTCGAATTGGAACAGAATTTCCTAGGGAAACATGACGGGGTCGCAGGCGCACTGTTCCGCTCCTGCCGACATTGATTGATTTCTCAAGACCAGACGTGCGCACCGTTCGCCGTCTTTTATGAAATAGAACAGGGCCGCAACGAGAGCGCTTCTCAGTGCGACGTTCATCCGGCCAACCGCGGAGACCATGATCGACTCGGCTAACTCGCCGCCAACGGTATTCATTATCGATAGCGACCGGCATTCTCGTCGAAAACTTGAATCGCTCGTTGGCAACACAGACATTTCCATCAAGGCATACTCGTCACCAAGACATTTTCTCAAGGACATCCACGAGGAAACGTCGGGGTGCGTGGTGATTGATCTCAAAACAAACGGTCAAGACAGTCCGTATATTTCTCACGAAACGATGAGCGATCACCATCGAATGCCGGTGATCTTTATCACGGCCTATGCGGAGGTTGCGACCGCCGTCTCCGCCATGAAAGCGGGAGCCTTTGAGTTCCTGGAACGACCAGTCGATCCACAGGTGTTCACGGCACTCATTCACAATGCGATCGAATTTGACGCGCAGCAACGCCGGCAAGAGTGGGAGTACCACAGCCTCGATCAACAAATTCGGACGTTGAACAACCGCGATCGCGAGACGCTCGATCTGATCATTGCCGGGCATTCCAACAAGGCCTGCGCCCGGACACTCGGAATTACCGAGCGGGCCGTCGAAATGCGGCGAGCCGCGATCATGAAAAAATTGAATGTTCGCACGTTCGCCGAACTGCTCGGTTTGGCGATCACTCACCGGACACTTTCAAGAATGCGCGCTTCCAAACGGATTGACACCACCGCGCCGTGGACGGGAACGGCAGCGACCTGCTAGCGAATCGCAGGCTTCGAGAATGCCCCACCACGCACCGCCATGCCCAACCTTCTCATCAAATTAGGAGAAGGAGTCGGGAGCGACCGGGGGATTTCGGATTTTTTCGTCCGAAAACCGTTAATTGCGCTGACTTGCCCATCAGTGACGTATCTCACTGCGAAAAAACAAGATACGCCAATCCGCCTGCTCCCAGTTGGGCTAATTCTGTCGCGCAAGCTCATGGGGCACCGATCGCCGACTCCGGCGCGATTAGACCGGTCCTGACAGTTATGCCGATTTCACCCGGTTGAATGCATCCTGCGGCCTTTGAGCATGGGAATTGTCATAACTCTCATTCTGATTTCGCCGAAATCAATGACTGGAACCATTGTGCATCAAACGACGATCGCCTCGTTTCGAGCGCATACTGAGCGGGCCGGGTCTCATCTCGTGGACTCCAATTTGCCCGCTGAATGACTTTGAATCCTACAACCTTTGAACCAAGAGGATTTCAAGATGTCCCGTCCGGTTGTGTTATTCGGATGCATCATTGCTGTTATTGGATGGAATCAAGTTGGCGCGTCCGCCGAGAAGGAATCGCCCGCCCAAAACTCGGCGATACTGAATCCGGACGATGTCTTCGCCGAATCTGATGACCTCGCCGTCATTCGAATCTCAGCACTTCTCCCCGATTCAGCAACTATCGAGCAATGCACCGTTGAAGCGTGCTCCTTCGAAGAGGCAGGAAGTTGCACATCGTGCGGAGTCGAAGCTTGCGGTCAGCCGATGTGCTGCTGTTGCAGCAAGAAGTCAAAATGGACGGATGGACTATTCGGTTCCCAGCCGTTGTTGCACGACTTTCGCGATCGTAGTGCCGGCGACTTTATGAGTTACTCCATCGGTGGCGAGCTTCGTTATCGCTATTTGGATGAACGCAACCGATTGCGTCCACCTGGGCCGGGTCGCAGCACCTACGACCAATGGCGATTCGTACCGTTCTTGGAGCTCAATTTCGGCGATGATATCACCGGCTATGTCGAAGCCATCGACGCCGCAACGTTCAATGAAGACCTGCCCGTCGTCCCCATCGACGAAAACCGGTCGGACCTGTTGCAGTACTACGTCGACATCAACTTAGGAGACTTCGACGGCGGGACTTTCAAATTTCGAGTCGGACGCCAATTGCTGTTATACGGCTCCCAGCATTTAGTATCGCCACTCGCCTGGGCCAATACATTTCGAAACTTTGAAGGATTCCGCCTGTACTATGAAGGGGGCGACTGGGATCTCGATGCCTTCGCCGTGCGACCAGTCAACGGTGCAGCTCTTAACACATTCCGACCTCGAAGTTTTGATAATCCCGATCAAAGTCGATGGTTCAGCGGCATCTATGCAACCTACAAGGGTCTTGTCGCCGGCCCAGTCGACTTCTATTGGTTGTGGCTCCGCGAAAACGAACCGCGGATGGCCATTATGGACGGTAACCGGCATACGCTGGGTATGCGGTGGGCCGGCGCCATGCCAGTCGACCAGTGCTGCCAAACTGTCCGCACCTATATTTGGGATGTCGAAGGAGCCTGGCAGGTCGGCGAAGACGACTTCCGCACGGGAATGAATCAGGATGTCAGTGCGGGATTCCTTTCGGTGATGGGCGGCCATACCTGGAATCAAGCCAGCGGTTCCCCCACGCTGAAGGGTGTGTTTTATTGGGGATCAGGCGATGAAGATCCCACCGACGGCACGATCAACACCGTATCGACTCTGTTTCCGCTGGGCCATGCCTACTGGGGACTGATCGACAACTTCTCGGGCCAAAACCTGGTTGACTACAGCGTGCAGGCGTCCGTCAAGCCGCATGAAAAGCTGACCTTCCTTACCGCTTGGCACTGGTTTGACAAAGACGAATCCAACGACTTTATCTACAACATCGCCGGTGTTGGCCTAGGACCGCAAGTCACCGATCGGAATATCGGTAACGAACTCGACCTTGTTGCCACCTATGCGGCCAACGAGAACCTTGCACTTCAGCTGGGCTACTTTTGGTTCTGGTATGGCGATGCTGTGAACCGAACTGCATTGGCCCGCCCCGACGCCCATCAATTCTACTTCATGACGACTTTGGGCTTCTAATTCGGACAGAACGAATCGCGGTCACAGAGGCCGTAAACTCCAGGATGACTTTTCTGCCGGACCAGCAGCCTCATTGCCGACTGTCGCGACAAGCCATTTCCTCGTCGAACCTCGCTTCCCGGATTGCAGCCCCGGCAATCCGGTGAACCGAGGGCGCCCTTCGGCATCATCGCTTGCGGCCGGTAAGGTTCGCATCTTACCTATCGCCGAATTCGACAAACCGGCAAGCCTCCAGCGAGCGCTCGACAGCATCCTTCCAACGGTTGGCAACCGTGTGGTCTTCCGTGGCGACATCGCGGAAGTCGGACGTCTCGAGTCGCGCAATGCCGTGATTACCCACGAGTATCAGGTTGATTGTCGGCCGATCGATGCCGGCTTGACAGATCGTGGCGAACAGCGTCCTTCCCGCAGTGTTTTCCACCAAGACACTTAGTTGCCGACCGGTTTCGTCACACTGAGCGCATAATTTGCCGGCCGACATATCCAGTGTCGGTTGAACCATACTCAACAGGGCGGCGAGAGATCGATGGACTTCCGCATCGTCCGACGATTGTTGCAAATGAACGCGGAGCGAGACGATCGTTCCCAGTTTTTGGGTCGCGACGGTCTCCGCCAAGGCACGTTCTAATTCGTGAAATGATATGGCTCCCGTGGACGTCATGCTGTCTTTCGTCGCAATCTAATTCTTAAGCTCGCTCCGTAATGCCAGATATCGAGCTAAAGCATCGGACCAATGCGGCAATTCCTTTCCGGTCGCCTCGGCCAATCGGTGACCGTCCAGTACGCTGTAGACGGGCCGTGTCGCAGCGGCACCAAACTCGACGGTTGTGATGGGATTTACCGTAACATTCATGTTCGTCAACCGAAAGATCTCCGTAGCGAATCCATGCCAGGTCGTTTCTCCGGAATTTGTCACATGGTAGGTTCCGTATTTCTGCGTCTTGATTAGTTCGGCGACTGCTTCTGCAACATCGTCCACAAACGAGGGTGTGCACAATTGATCGTTGACGACCCCGATTTCGTCCCGCTGCTGACCAAGCCGTAGCATCGTTTCAACGAAGTTCCCGCGGTCGTCACGAATCACCGCCGCATGGCCGTACAAGCCGCAAGTTCGCACAACAAAATGCCGCTCGCAATTCTTGCGTACGAGCTGTTCACCAGCGTACTTGCTAAGCGCATAGACGCAGGGTGGATCGGGGCAGTCCTCTTCCTCGTAGGGCGTCGCGCGAGTCTTCGGAGAAGACGTCGCCGATCGATCGTAGCCCGAAAAAACGTAATCAGTGCTGACATGGACCAGCGTTACGCCACGACTCTGACAATAGCGGCTGAGCAGCATCGGGCCGGCTGCATTCACACCAAATGCAGCCTGTAGCTCTTCTTCCGCACGGTCGACCGCGTTATAGGCAGCGGTATTGATAACAATATCGGGCCGACATTCGTCGAGTCGCGAATCGACCGACTCCAAGTCGGTAATCTCTATCTCGGAATGAGACAAAGGGGTCACGTCGGCGTGGCGCGATAGAAGCGACACCAGGCTCATTCCCAGCTGTCCGTTGCATCCTGTGATGGCAACACGCATGATTCATCAATCCGATTCGTCGTCCGTCCCGCGACATTCTCAGCAATGGCTACTGGCAACTCGATGGCCGATGGCGGCCACAGCCCTCGGGGTTGAGACGATTTGGAACTCGGGATCATAAAGCATTCACTAGGGATTGTGGAGTTTGGGCCACGCGCACAATTCAGGCCATCGAATCACCCCGACAACTATTCCGTCGAACGGTCGGCACTTTGAAACTCGTTGAAGCGAGTATATTCCCAATGCCGATACATCTGCGACGTCTTGACAAGCTGTGCGTGCTTACCGGTCGCCTCAACTTTTCCGGCATGGACCAAAATAATCTGATCCGCACGGCGTAACGTGGAAAGGCGCGTCGGCAAAAAGATGACTGTCCGATTCTCTAACAGGCGATTGTAAGCATCGTCGATCATCGACTTGGTATCGTCGTCCAAGGGTGTCGCCGGCTCCTCAATAATCATCAGCGCGGGGTCACGTAGCGCCGCACGGGCCAAGCCGAGTCGAAAGCCTTCGCCGACGCCGAGTTGCTCGCCATGTTCACCTAGGAACGTTTCGTAACCTTGTGAGAGCTTCAGAATGAAATTGTGTGCATGAACCGACTTGGCGGCCTGCGTTGCCTTCTGCAACGAGTATTCCTCGCGACCACAGGTGATATTCTCAAAGACAGTCCCGGTGAATGAGGGGTCGGTGCCGCCCACGTAAATTGCCTCGGCCCGTAGTGATTCCAATGTCACCCACGCGATATCTTCTCCGTCGAACAGAATTCTTCCGGAATGCGGTTCGATAAATCGGGGCAGCAAATAAGCCAATGCCCGCGACTCCAACGGATCGAGCGACACGAATGCTGTAACACCGCCGGCCGGCAGTTTCAGATCGAATTTGTCGAGTAACCGATACTTGCCCGGAAGGTCGTAGGTGACTGCCTCGAATTGAATCGACTTCGCCACTGGCTGCAAGAACTTGGCGCCGACCGCCTGCCCGACTTCGGGGATTTCGCCGGTATAACGCTTGATTTTAGAGGCCGCCTGACGTGCTGCACCAAATTCAAACTGCAATAGCCACAGAGACTCTAACGGGCGATGCATGCATGAAAAAGCCGCCAACATAAAAAAGGCCGCCGGTGCCGACAGTTGGTTAGGAGCCAGCAAAACTTTTTTTCCGATCAGAAACAAAACGATAATCACGCTCGCCATGACCAGAAAACGGACATTCCAGCGCGTCGATGTTTCTTCCTGCGATAGGGATTTGACGTTTTTCGAGAACCGTTCAAGACTCTTTTGAAACTGTTCGTGTTCAAAGTCTTCCATACCATATCCACGAACCAAACGCGTCTTGTGCAATCCCTCGGCCAGCAATTGCAAATCCGACCGGGCGCGATCTTCACTCAAACGCCGAGCCGCCTCGAACCGTCGATGCGCGACTTGGACTAAAACCCAACAGGCACCCAACGGAATCAAGCACTGTAACGCGACGAGCCAGTGGATCGAAATCGACAAGGCAACCAGCAGGACCAACTCCGGTAGATAGCGACCAAGGTGGTACACACGCAGAAAGATTCCCTGACGCAGTTTGTCAATTTCCGTTGTGAACATTTCGTAAACGCGGTCAGCGTCGCGCTGTTCGACGTCGCTAGGTCCCAGCCGCAGCGACTGCCGGTGTAACGTCTTGCGAAGTCGGGTCACAACATCAAGCCCCACACGGGCGCTGAGTGTTCGGGCACGCGAAAGCATTCGGCTGCGAACGACGCCGATAAAGGCTGCGGAAAGAATCAGCACAAGCAGCGCGCTTTGATTCGTCTGCAGAACTTCGAATTCGCGAAATGACCAGGCCACCGCAGGGCCCCAGTAACGATTGCGTGACCACCAAACGGCGGGAAGAATACCCCGATTGCGGAACGTCACGCGGAAGTTCTGGCCTTGATTCGGTACGCGGCTGGGAAGTTCCGGCAGAATGTCGCCGGCAAGCGGTGTCAGCGTTTCGATTTCGCTGCCGGGGATTGAAAGCTCGCCGCGATCAATCAGCAGATCGGCAAACAAGTACAAATCGAAAAGCAACAGGCATAACAGCAGGGAGGATAACCCAGACCAGATCAGCGCCGAGCGCGACGACCTCCGAAAGAGCTCTTTATTGGGAAATACCTGTTGGAACGCATTTCTTTCTGATCCGGCCACGTTATCCGCCGTTCATTCGCGAAAACGCTTGCCTCCCTGGACATTGGACTCATTCGTCCCTGGACTCAGGCGGCCCACCTCTCAAACAAGCATCAAGCTCCCTGTCTCAACCTTACCTCACGACGGGACGTCCGTCACGCCAGGTCCCGGTCTTCAAATAGAATAAACGCCAACAGAATCGCTGCTGTGCAATAGACCACACAATACAGGGCGGCGTATCCCAAATAGACCGGTGGGACCATCGTATCTGTCGCAACCGCCGCCTGCATGTTGAACACATCTAATGAGGGCAATATCGTCGCAATCAGCTTGGCGACGAACTGGACAGGCTCCAATCCTTCCTGATTGGTCTGAACCAGGACACCGGCCAAGTGACCAACAACAAAAATGGCCAGACAACTGACAATATTGACAACCATCGGGACACGAGTCGAAAGCGCGACACTGACGGCCGTTAGGACGGCAATTTCGAGAAAGATCAGCGCGATGCCGGGCAAGACCAATAGGACGGCCCGCATTCGTTCCGGATTCGGCAACCAAGTGTAAGCGTCGAAGTATTCCGGGATTTCTCCCGCCCCCGATTCCTTGGCGTCGTATCCGACTTTGTAAAAGATCAGCAGCAGAAAGGCGATCAACAAGGGTAGCAGCAACCACAACACGCCCTGCAAAATGCCCACATACTTTCCGACCACAAACTGCCGCCGATTAATCGGCTTCGACAACAGCGTCATCGCGGTTTTTCCTTCGATTTCATTCGAAATCCCGATGCTCGATGTCCAAACCGCAAGCAGCAAACCGGAGATCAATATCGTCGCCAGTCCACAGTCCTTTTGCATTTTGATGTCATCGCCAAGCGAAAAGAACGGCACAAATGTATTGAAGACCAAGACGATTAGCCCAATTCCCAGCAAGAAGCTGAACACGGGCTGCCGAATCGATTCTTTCGTTGTCGCACGGGCAATGACACCGGCACGCGTCAAATAGCTGAACGCCGTCATCGCCATGAGAACCAACATCGTTGCTGCGCCAGCTGCCCAAAACTGACCAGGCGGTATTTCCGCTTCGGTACTCTCAATGGCAGCCAGAATCGTCGGATCAAATGAAAACATGAAATCCATCACTTCGACACTATCGATATTGGAATTCTACAGGGGACGATCAACCATCGGTGAGATCGATCACGTACCCAAACTCCAGTAGCTACGCTGCGTTGCGGCCGCACGTTGGCCTGAAATTCGGACATCGAGATCGAATCGCCTCATTTTCCACTTTATGCATCTGCACGAGGAAAGAAAAGCGGGGAATCCCCTGGGAGACCAATTGTGTGGCCATAATTGCCCCCGGGCCCGGATCTGCGACGGGATCCTAATATCGAATATGAAAACCCGAGATCTCCTCACCGGATGTGTCATCTTCGATGTCATAACCGCTAATGTTGCCTCCCATGGCCTCAGCGACGCCCGCGAGAAATTTGTCCAACACATCCGACTCGCCAATAGCCAGTAATTCGACCGCCCCGCTCGCAAGGTTACGAACGTAACCACTGATGTTAAAACGCATTGCGATGCGATGTGCAGTATAGCGAAATCCGACTCCCTGGACGCGCCCGCGATAAAGCACGCGGCGACGAACGATCGAATGGTGCCCACCGGAATTGCTCATCGGTCAAATGAAACTGCCTGCCGGATTCTCGTTGCCACAAAAGCTGCTGATGCGTACTCGGTCGTCTGAAGCGACTTCATTTCCCGACTTCGCCTCGAGCCAGAGCGGGGGGCCGGCGCACGTGAATCTGAATGGGTAAAGAGCTTTGTTTCCCTTCTCCCTTTTTGGCTTCAGACTGTGCTGTCGCATGGATCCACCGTGTTGTTTCCGGGACCCAATCTTCAGCGGACAAGACGATTTGCCTTTCGTCCTCGTTTTCGCGGATCAACACTCCGCTCAAACCGATGTTGTCGACAATAATCCCGTGCGGCAGATTCTCGACGTCAAATTTCAATTCACCCGTAAAGTCATTATGTCGTTCAATGCGCAGCATCGCGGTGATCGAAGTCCCTGGCGTGATGACGATTCCCTCTGGTCCGTCGAAGTCTGGGGAAGTTCGATAGCCGCCATCCGGCTCGAGACGGATCCGCACGGTCGTCGATTCCGCCAGCTTGATCTCCCCGAGATTCCCAATGGTCCGTGTCACCTCTTTACCGAGAATCGTCGCGGTGGCCTTCAACTTCACGTTCGCCGACTGTTCGATTGTTGGCTGCACGGCATCCATCGACGCGGTAAGAACCGTATCAGCATCATGATGACCGGCCTGAATGACAATCGGAGTGGGAATGTGAAATCCCGGCGGCAAATTCTCTACGTCGATAGTTACTTCGCCGTTAAAACCGTCGGTCCGTTCAAGTTGGAGTGGAATTCTCTTGCCACCGCCCGGCGAGACAATCGGATCCCTTCCACCGACAACTTCATTGAGGCGCGCTCTGCCTTTCAAAACGACATTGAACCCGGGTCGCGGTTCGCGAACACGTAACCAATATTTGAAGTCCGGCCCCGAAAAACCGCGCGTGTCGGTCACTCGAATGAGGTATTCGCCATCCTCTGGCGCCGTAAAGGTCAACAATGAATCGCGACCAAGTTTTCTCGTGGCATCGTCATCGTTGACATAGTACAGCGGAAAGACCGGTAAACCGTTATCGGTAAACTTTGCACCGGGCCGGTGCGGCTCGACGATGTAAACCGGGTCGCCCAGCGCATGAACCAACGGGCTGGTTTCAAAATAGCACTTCCGCTTGCCGTCAATTGCGTAGAACAACATCCCGGAATCCGGCCCCTGCGGCATGCGGTACCATTTGCCGACTTCGCCCGCCAGATAGACAAATTGATTCAACTTCATCTCATCGGGATGTCCGACGCGAAGAATCCGTTGTGTCGAACCGATCGGCCGAAACATCGTGTAAGTATCTCGAATCGCGCGAAGTTGTAGCCGCAATACCGGTTCGCCGTCCGGATGAAGAACTTCGACCATCGTATCGGCCGGGGATTTGATCTTTTCTGCGCGTGTTTCGATAATCCACGCCTGACCTTTTTTGGCAGCGAATCGAAACAAATCGGTGTCGCCGTTTCTCTTGCCATTGGCATCCAACGTGCCTGCCACAACACCCGGTGTCGAGATCGGCATCGCATCCGATGGGTTATTGTTCGGCTCTGATTCTGCGACTTCCGGCGGCTTTTCCGAATAGTCTGCATCGGCATGCGGCAATGGCATTGGCAGCTCGTTCAGCGGACGATCGGCCGAGCGCGCATAGCGCTCTCGCGTGTCGACAGCAATACTTCCAAGAGAACCGTCAATCCGACCGACGACCAATGCTTGACCACGCGGGTCAAAACTTAATGCGGTCGGCCAATCCGGTTGCTGTTTTAACGTGCGGATCAATTCCATCGATCCCGAATCCCAGATTCGCAATTCCCGATCTTCGGAGGAAGAGGCCAAAACGCGGCCATTCTGCGAGTAGGCCAGCGCGATGATCGGCTCTTCGTGCGCGAATCGAGCATACAAAATGGGATTCGTACCGGCACGACCCCCTTCGTTAATCGACCAGACTCGAAGTCGGGAATCAGCTCCGCCGGCTGCTACCGTTTTTCCACCAGGATGGAAACAGACAGCGTACTGCTCCATCGTCGGCTCGATCAAAGTTTCCAACCGCTTGCCGGTCTTCACATCCCAGAGTTTGATCGTCTTGTCGCCGCTGGCACTCCCCAGAATGCGTCCCTCGGGATGGAATGCCAGATCGAACACGGCATCGTTGTGACCGGCAAGTGTGTTCAGTTCCTCGCCCGAAGTCGGATCCCAAAGTTTGATTTTTTGATCATAGCCGCCCGTTGCCAAAACTGTTTTTTGCTCGTTCAAGCAAACGGCATACAGGCTATCGGTATGTCCACGAATCGTGCGGTCTTCCTGCCAATCCTCCGTGTTCCATATTCGCACTTCGCCATACAAACCGGGCTCGCCGCCCGCTGCCAGCAACCACTTACCGTCGGCAGAAAACTCCAAGTCGTTCACTTGGCCGGCATGAAACTTCAACGAATGGACAAGCTGCCGATCGTCGGCATTGAGGATTTCAACGCGACCATACCGAGCAACCGCCAGCCAGGCATTTTTCGGCGAGTGCTTTAACGATGCAATCGGGTCACGCACGGATCCCGTCGTTGCGATGTCAGGAGTCTGCAGCACGGGCATTGGGGGCGTTTCTCGGTTGGGACCCATCGCTCCACCCTCGATCCAAGCGCGGAGAACCGCGATTTCCTCTGCCGTCGGACCTTCGTTATCGTCCGGCGGCATGAACGGTTCCATTTTCTTTTCGAGCATCAGGATCAGACGACTTTGATCCGGCTGCGAAGCGACGATGACGCTCCCTTTCTCCCCGCCCCGCGACATTGCCGCAAAATTCTCTAAGTCGAGCCCGCCTTCGGCATCGTCCGTGTTGTGGCATCCCACGCAGTATTGTCGAAAGATCGGAGCCACATGCCGGTCGTATGAAATCTCACTCGGATCAGCCGCCCCAGACCAACTGGTCATCGCGCAGAAGATCGCAAAAGTGATTGTGAGTTCTCGCTTCATAGGACTTGATCCAACGGCTGTTCCATACCAAGGCTTCGCATTCCGACGAATTCAAAACGGCCGCTTCTGACGAACATCATCACGATTGATTTAATGGTTAAATAGAAACTCCCGGCTGGTCAGCATGCTCCAATGCAAATCCTCCCATGCCAATCGCTCATCTTCCAACGGCGCTTCTTTAACGATTTCGACAATCTGCTTGGTTTCCGATTCCGTCGGGAACCGCGAAAACGCATTGAGATAAAGCTCCTCGACGATCTGCTCGTGGGTGTAACCCCGAGTCATCAATCGGCCGATAATGTTGTTTTCCGCTTCTAACTTTCGATTAATCGTATCCCCATTGGCCAAATGCAAAACCTGAACCATGCTCGGTTCATTGGATCGTTCGCATTCACAGGTAATGATTCGCTCCGGGTTACCAAACGTCCGCAGAAAATAGGACCCCACCGTTTCGTCATTAGGATCTTTCTTGACGACTCCGCTGCGCGGCACAATTTCGACACGACCAGGGTCGATCAATTGCATCGCTCGGGCACCTTTGGGCTGTTCATGAAATGGTGTCGCCACCAAAGTCGCCCGCGAGAACGCATCTAAAAGAACTTCCGCCTTCAGCCGTCGCGGATACCAGCGCGAATAGAACCGCTCATCCGATTCGTTATCCGGCAGCGAGCGACTCGATCGCTGGTACGTCTTTGACATGAGAATCACTCGCATCAAAGCATGCAAATCGTATTCATTCTCAATCAGGTATTCAGCCAAGGCCGTGAGTAACGGTTCGTTACTGGGCGGATTTGTCGATCGCAAGTCGTCAATCTTTTCAACGATTCCCGTCCCCATGAAATTGGCCCACACGCGATTCGATATGGCACGGGCAAAATAGGGGTTTTCTGGAGACGTCAACCAATCCGCCAAATGAATTCGGCGGTCGGTGAGATCCGCCGGGTCGATTGCAACGCCATCGAGGGGACGCGGAAGTTGTGGTCGTCCTGTGCGCGGCTGAATTAATTCTCCATCATCAACCGTAAAGATCGTCCGCAACCCGTCGCCTTGCTTGTAGTCGCCCGCCCAGCCTTTGCCGCGCACCCGGGCAAAAATACTGGCCATGCCGTAGTAATCGTCGTTCGTCCATTTTTCGAGCGGATGGTCGTGGCAGCGGGCGCACTGAATAGACATGCCGAGATAGGCCATCGAAACTGTCTCGGCCATGTCCAGCGGATCTTGATGCAATGTGTAAAAATTCGTGGCCCCGTTTTCGTACGTGCTGCCTTTGGCCGTCACCATTTCGCGTGCGAATCGATCCCACGCCGTGTTGTTCATCACATGGCGTCGAATCCACACATAAAATGCCTGCAGCGCCTTGGGTCGAAATCGCCTGCTGGTAACCAAAAACAGGTCACACCATTTGTGCGTCCAATAGTCCACGAACTCCGGTCGACCGAGCAATTCGTCAATCAGCCGTTCTCGCTTGTCCGGCGACTCATCTTCCAAAAACGCTCGCACTTCCGACGCTTTCGGCAAAACGCCGATCGTATCGAGGAACGCCCGGCGCAGAAATTCAGCGTCCGTCGCATCGGGTGAAGGCGGAATGTTCAAACTTTCCAGCTTCGCCAGAACATGGTCGTCGATGAAGTTGTTGCGTGGGGCTTCCGCAAACCGTTCCGGCGAAACGTCGACGTCGTACGGAACAGTAATCGTTGCCGTCTCGTTATTACTGAGATACCACGCCACGATTGCCGTTTCACCGGGACCGGTGACGTTGACGGCGCCTGATTGATCGACGTCGGCCACGGAAACATTCACCGCTGTGAACTTCACCCAACGAGTAACGTCTTCGACACGCCCATCGTCAAAATGGGCCAATACAAGCAGCTGCTGGTTGTCACCGGGTTGAAGAACGGTGTTCGCCGGCAGCACTTCGAGACGATCGAGCCGCGAATCGTCATCGCTGGGCGCAGGGTGTCCATTCGCCAACCATTCACTCAGGACGCGGTATTCCAATGAATCGACACGGAAACGCAGGCCACCTTTGTGGGGGATCGCTCCGCTCGGCTTCGTCAGAAATAAACTTCGACCCGGATCCTTCGGGACAATGCGTCGACCACGAGACTGACGAGTGATCGCCAAATAGTCCGATTCCGGGTCGTAACCACGCAGCGATAACTTAAAGCCATTCTTTCCGGCAGCGGCACCGTGACATGCACCGGAATTGCAACCCACCTTCGACAAGACCGATTGGACGTGGTTTCGAAAGCTCCACTGCATCGGCTCATCGTAGTCAGTCACTTCGACCGATAACGACTTCTCAATTCGGCCAACACGAACGGCTATTGTCGTGGCCCCATTCCCTGTCGGCAGCACGACTCCGTTTTCGACTCGAGCCACACCGGGATCGCTCGACTCGAAGACGATTCCATCAACAATCTGGCCGGTGTATTTCCCCTCTTCGACTCGTTCCACCAACAGCCGATGCGATGCCGCCGGTCCGTTAAGTTTCAGATCGCTGGGGATAACTGCAATTGTCTCGTCTGCCAGCCCGATGCACGTCGACAGCGCGATGAAACTTGCAAAGGCGAAACCGGCCTTGCAGATTCTCGTTGGAGCCGATTGCTTCCTCATCCGTCTACCTAACCCGCTCGCGAATTGCTCTTGATTGCTTCGGCCAGCCCGTCAAACCGTCCCTATTTACGCCTTCGTTTAGTGTAACCGTTGGAAAGGTTCGGCGGGCAAACATCTCCCCAATTCTGGGGATCTTTGTACCGATTGTGGAACTGTTGCCGATTAAAACAACTCGTGAATCGGCTGGGTTCCAAAATCGACCAGTGGAAACGGCCGGCCGGCCGGACCGGGCAAATGCGTTTCGAGATCGAAACCGAGGCTATGGAAAATCGTTGCCACAACCTCATTCGGTGCCACCGGACGTTCAGCCGGATAACCTCCGATCGGATCGCTGCGCCCGACAACGCGGCCCCCTTGAATTCCTCCCCCCGCAAAGTAAACGGTCCAGCACTGCGGCCAATGGTCGCGACCGCCGGCAGGATTGATGCGCGGCGTGCGCCCGAATTCGGCCAGGTTACATACCAAGGTATCATCCAACATTCCACGATCGGCAAGGTCGTCGAGCAATGTGGAATAGGCCTGGTCATACATGGGCGCCACAATGTCGCGCATTCCTTCGATCGAAGTGAACGGCTTGGTCCCATGGGTGTCCCAAGTAATTTCGCCAAACACAGTCAGAAAGGTATTGATCGTCACGAATCGAACACCGGCTTCGATCAAACGCCGGGCCAACA
The DNA here is from genome assembly GCA_028284485.1 of Planctomycetaceae bacterium. GTDB lineage: Bacteria > Planctomycetota > Planctomycetia > Planctomycetales > Planctomycetaceae > JANQRQ01. Next base: position 90,035 of record JANQRQ010000306.1, read on the forward strand.
AACAACATTGCCCGAATCGCGTCATGCCGTAACGTTCGCGAACTTTTTTTGGCTCCTTGGACAGATCGAATGCCTCGCGCGCCTCGGTACTCGACACAATGCGAAAAGCCGATTCGAAACTGCTATCCAACAGTGCCGCATTCTCACTCTGCTCAAAACTGTCGACCACACCATCGACGATTTCCCGCAATCGCTTCCGCCGCGAGACCCGCGCTTCCCCGATTTGTTGGGGAGGCAGCAAATCGGGCACTTTGAAATCGGGCTGCGAAGGATCGGCCATCAACGCGAACGGATCGTAGGCCTTACCCAGAAAACCGGCATCCTGGCCGTGTGGAAGATTCCCCCCCGTGCGACCCATCGGCTCGGGCAGGATCACGTGCGGCGGCAAATCGGATCGGCGGCCGCGCAAGTAACTCGTCACGCAGCCGGCATGCGGAGTATTGATACCGCCGGTAAACAACCGGCCGGTTTGTAGCATTTGATGGCCCGTATCGTGGACGGCCGGCGCCGTATGATACACAGTTCGCACTAACGAAAGTTTATCGGAGTGGCGTGCATGGCCCGGAAAGATGCTCGTCATGTGAATATCAGGCGAGCGCGTGGAAATCGGCTTGAACGGGCCACGAATTTCTGCAGGGGCATCTGGCTTGGGATCCCAGGTATCCTGCTGCCCCGGCGCACCCAGATTAAAGATCATAATCGCCGATCGCTTATCGTGATCGGGGGAAATCGCACCGCGCGCTTTTAAAGCCGTCCAATCCGCCAGCGACAGACCCACAGCGCCGAGTGAGCCGGCCTGCATGAAATCTCGGCGAGTCAAACCATCACAGGTATGAGCCGTGCCTTTGCCGGTGAATTGCAGCATGGTCGATGGGGCCTCCGAGATTCAACGTGGCCGCATTTGTTGCGCGCGTGATCTGCCTAGGTACCATCCTCAATTGTAAGCTCGTACCACGCCGCTAACAAGATTCGGTGCCGATGCTTAGGTCGAAACAGCCGGATCGCTCACCCGGATGTGCAGATCGTGTCGGTGGGACATTTCACATCGATTCTTGACGGGCCGGCACAGTCGCAGCAATCAAAGCCAAATCGGAAGCCCGACTATGACAGGATTAACTGGCGCAGCAACGGAGGCCGATAAGTGAAGCTGAAACTCAGATCACCCCTCGAAGCCCATCTGGGGACGGCGACGCCATTACGATTGCGACATTGGTCGATTACCATCAACGGCCGATTTCCCTCCACCGGCAGGCACCTCGACGCACAACTCCTCGCGCACGATATTCTTATCGCGAGGCGCATCAATACCGAGCCGGACCGTATTCGGCCCAATTCGGACAATCGTGATTGCCACATCATCGCCGATGAGGATTCGCTCGCCAGGTTTCCTCGATAGGACGAGCATTGCCAGTTCTCCTTTCTTGAGAGTTCGCCTCACAGCTTCCTTGTTTACTTGCACTTCTGCCGTGTCGCTGTCACGCATCCCGTGACTGATCACGACCGAAGTACAGGCGAGTTAACCAGCGTTCTCTAGCCTCGACTTTTTCGAAAAGTGATTCGCGCAAATCTCCGTAAAGCGTGTCGTCAATTCGAGTACGTCGTCATAAGGATACAAATCGCAATCCAAAATTGCCACCCCTGAATCGTCCAAACCGGCCCCTTTCTGCGAACAGATTCACGTACCGGAAATTGGAGAACCTGGGGAACCCTCACTCGCAATGGCCTCGAAAAGAGCGCAATCGGCCAGCAACATGCCAGCGATTGAGGCACAAAGCAGGCGTGCCTACCCTCATAAGCAGGATTACCCGAAGCTGAACGGCTCTTGGCCGGAGACATCGGTTGAAACCACGGACCAAATCGCCTGATTCTTCAGCAGAAATGGCGTGCAACAAACACAGGCGACCATTGCCTTATTTATCGGCATGCAGTCCTGGACCCGGGAGTTCGACCGCCGATTTCAGATCGCCGAACACCCCAAGCTCGCCCGCAACTGAAAACCAATGGAGATGTCGGTAGACTGGCTGTCAAATGCGACGCGCGCTCGCCCGAAGACCGAAGACAGCGACCGAAAGTCCCAGCGATAAGAGCTCGATGAACTCGTCTCGCGAGCGACCAAGCGCAACCGTTGGAAGGATTGGCAGTAGAAATTACGAATCGCAGATTGTCGTTTCGGCAGGAAGATCGCCGGATTGCGGGTCAACATCGAGGGCTAGAACATGCAACGAATTGGCATTATTGGAATCGGGTTTATGGGGATGACCCATTTCGAGGGAGCCACCCAGCTCACCCCGGATGAAGAAAACGGCAAGAAACGGACAATCCTCGGAACAAAACTCAACGGCGGCGAGGTAACAGCCATCGCCACTCGCAACGCATCCAAACTCGCAGGCGACTGGACATCGATTCAAGGGAATTTTGGACCGCGGGGCGGGCATGTCGATCTCTCAGAACTGAAAACCTACAGCGACTATCACGATCTTCTCGCAGACCCGGAAATCGATTTGGTCGATCTCTGCTTGCCGACTGATCAGCATGAATCGATCGCATTAGAAGCTTTGGCCGCTGGCAAGCACGTCCTCGTCGAGAAACCGATTGCCATCGAACTGGATGCGGCAGACCGCATGGTCCGAGCCGCCGAAGAAGCCGGCAAACGCCTGATGGTGGCTCACGTGCTACCTTTTTTCCCGGAATTCCAATTCGCTGCTGATTGCATCCGGGAACAGCGGTACGGCAAACTGCGAGCGGCCCATTTTCGACGCGTCATTGCCGAACCGGATTGGTCATCGGGCATGAGCGATTTCCGCAAACTGGGAGGCTGGGGAATCGACTTACATATTCACGATAACCACTTCATCAGCCTGGCGTGCGGAGTACCTCGTGCCGTCTTCGCCCGCGGAATCCTCCAAGATGGATTCGTGAACCATTTGCATTCGAACTATCTCTATGATGATGGAGAATTGGCGGTCAGTTCCGTCAGTGGGGGGATTGCCGCATCGGGTCTGGCTTTCGCCCATGGCTTCGAAATTTATCTCGACGAAGCCACCATTTTGTACGAAGCCGGCACTTACGGGGGTGAATGGGTCGTCGACCGCCCTTTGAGCCTGCTGACGAACGATGGAAAGAACACGACACCGGAACTTTCAGGCGGCACGGAGTGGTGTGCTGCTTTCACGGCCGAGTTGCAGCACGCCGTCGACTGTTTAAATTCCGACGAGGAGTCGCCCATTCTATCAGGACAATTGGCGCAGGATGCCCTGAAAATTTGTTACGCAGAAGCCGATAGTATTGCCGGCGGTCAGCCAATTGAAATTGGTTGAACAACATCGAAAGACGACATGATTGACAATTTGCCGCTGAATACGTTGCGGTACCAAGGCTTGACCATTGAAGGTTATTCGCGAGCGGCCGTCCAAAGCTATTGGCGTATTCCCGAATTAAAGATCGGATTCGATTTGGGGGGCAGCCCCTGGTCATTCATGGGAACGCAAACTTACCTTGTGACCCATGCTCATCTCGATCATCTGGCAGCGCTACCGGTTTACGTCGCGCGACGGCGGATGATGAAGATGGACCCGCCCACCATCTATCTGCCGGAAGAAGTCGTCGACAACACCTGGAAAATGCTCCGCTCCTGGAATCGCCTCGATCGGGGACGGATGGCGTGTGAACTGATCGGTGTGAAGCCGGGCGGTGAGTTCGAACTCTCGCGCGAACACGTCGTTTCGGTCTTTGCCACCAAACATACAGTTCCATCCGTCGGTTACGTTGTTTGGGATCGCCGGAAAAAATTGCGGCCGGAATTTCAAAACCTGTCCCAAGACGAAATTCGCGACTTGCGCTTGAGCGGCACAGAGGTTAGTCAAGACGTTCGCGTGCCGCTCGTTTGTTATACGGGTGATACGGCCCCGGCCGGATTGGATGGCTACCCGCCGGTTTTCGAGGCGCGTATTCTGTTTACCGAACTGACCTTCTTTCTACCGCAGCATCATCGCGAAAAGATTCACAAGTTCGGTCATATGCACCTGGACGATTTCCTCAGCCGGGCGGAACGCTTTCAAAACAAGCTGATCATTTTGGGACACTTCAGCACGCGCTATCACGAACAGATGATCCGCAATGAAATCGAGAAGAAGCTGCCCGATTGCTTGAAAGAACGCGTGCACCTCTGGCTGTAAGCACGATGAACTATTTCCAGATGAATTCGTGCGTGGCTGCAGCGCTATTCAACTCGTTCCAACGGGATTCCCGCCTGCGCAGCTGCGACGGTGTGAATACCGAGTGAATTCATCAGCTTGAAAGGCTCAATCTTGATTGCCGTTTTTGTCCCAAAGCCCCTCACCCCCGACCCCTCTCCCGGCGGGAGAGGGGAGTATGTTGACCGACTCGGTCCGTAGACGGAGAGGTGACATTTCACTTTGTTGCTGTGAGATGCTATTCGTTGCACAGAGAGGTGTGACGCTTGTGGGTGTTGCTAAGCGCCAAACTGTCATCCCCGCGTAGGCGGGGATCCAGTTAATGCAATATGAAATCATTCATACATGATCGGCTGGATTCCCGCTTTCACGGGAATGACGTGGTCGAGTGTCCGAGTTCAAGACGATCTCATCCAAATATAATTCGCTGGCGCAGGAGAGTTGACTGAGTGCAGAAAAACGAAGCTGAAACCGACGACGCTTCAATCACGTGTCAGGCTCAATCGACCTTCACTAGTGCCACCACCAGTCGGGGATTTCGAATATCTTTCCGACATTCATACGGAAATCGGGCATCACGGGATCGCCGGACAAATCGTGATTCTTTCCCAAGTGCTGCGACGACTTGCCGCGTTCGAAAATCGTTACCTGCTTGACGACCGGATCGAGCACCCACACGACCGCCACACCCCAGTCGATATACGAACCCACGCGGTCGCGCATCAACTCCCGGCGCCGTGTCGACGAAGCGATTTCGATGACCAGCGCAGGCTTCTTGTCGGTAATCAGTTCGTCCGACAGGGAAAACCTCTCCCCTTCGATAAAGTAGCTGACCGCGGGACACAGCACCGTGTCGGGCCCCTCCATCACGACCAGGCCCAACTCGAAACAGGCATATCCCATTTGAGCATTCTGGACGTACTCAGCCAGTGCTTTCGACAAGTTTAAAACTGCCGTCCCATGCTCGTCGTCGGGCGGTTCCAGCCTGACCAGATCGCCGGCGATCAATTCGACCCAACGGCCACCGTCTGGTAAATCAAGCTTTTGTTCAGCAAATTCTTGCGCTGTCAGTCGGCGGGAACGATCAATCATGTTTCCAGAAATGAGTAACTCGAAAGGGTTGTCGGTTGTTGTCGCGGGCGACGAGCCGCTTGTTCTTATTCTAACCGCGTAGCCGATAGATGCCACTATGGTGCCCATGATCGTGTTGATACCCTACGTGGTTTACCTTTTCTCGTGGGCGATTTTGGCTCGTGGGAACCAGCTATCATTGAACAAAACGCAATTGTCGCGGCCACAAGTCAGCGTAATACGCTGTAGCGAAAGGAATCCTACAATGTCAGCGAGGGAATCATTGCGAGATCGAGCGACTGGCATGCAGTGTGGACTACTTTCTTGACGCGCATCGCACGATGATTTGTCGGCGCTGTAAGACCAGCCAGACTTTTGACAACCGGCTTGTGATTCGCAGCCTTACGGTCCATTACGTTTTGCCATAGACTAAGGGGTCGCCACAGTCACCAAACGAACATGCCCAAACCCAGACGCATCATCGATGGAAATTCGCCCCTTTCGTCCGGAAGACTTACCGCTGCTCAAACAGATGACCGTTGAGGCGTTCGACGGCGTGTCGATCGACCAAGGAATCGAACGCGAATTCGGACCGGTCAACGGGCACGATTGGCGATGGCGCAAAGCACGCCACATCGATGAAGACGTCGCACGCGAATCGGAAGGAATATTCGTCGCAGAACTCGATGGCCGGGTGATTGGGTACATCACCACGTGGCAGGATCGCGAAGCGAGCATGGGGCACATTCCGAATCTTGCATTCGTGCCGGAAATGCGCGGCAAGGGAATGGGACGACGACTGATCGAGTTTGCACTGGAACACTTTCGCAACAGCGGCTTGTCGCACGCGCGCATCGAAACGTTGGTGCAAAATGACATCGGCAATCATTTGTATCAGTCGATCGGCTTTCGCGAAGTCGCCCGACAGATCCATTTCGCGATGGACCTTAATGCGCCGCCGGCCAGCCCTGACAGTTCCGCTCCCGCGGAGTGACTTGGCCTTAGGTCGCGTCCCGGGTGATTCGAGCGCTGTTGAACTCCAAATCATCCCCGCGCAGGCGGATTCCATTCAATGCTAGGCCGGCTTATGCGTCGAGCAAATCGTTGACCACGCGGGCGGGCTGGCCATCGATCAGCGTTTCCTCGCGCACGCCGCGCAGGTACGCCAGCCGTTCGTAGTCCAAGCCGAACAAGTGCAAGAGCGTCGCGTGATAGTCGTAGTGGTTCACGATGTTTTCCACCGCACGATGGCCGAACTCATCTGTGGAACCATACGCCAACCCACGTCGAAACCCGCCGCCCGCCACCCACATACTAAAGCCGTACGTGTTATGGTCGCGACCCACTTTCGCGCGGCCGGCGTCGTTTTGAATGACCGGCAAACGGCCCATCTCGCCGCCCCAATGGACGACCGTGCTGTCTAACAAACCGCGTTGTTTGAGATCGGCCACTAGCGCGGCACTCGGTTTGTCGACCTTTTGGCAGGCTTTCGGAAGCGACGTGATAATCGATCCGTGATGATCCCAAAACTGGTTTTGCGTGAAGACCTGCACGAAGCGTACGCCACGCTCCACCAATCTTCGTGCAATTAAGCACCGCGTGCCGTATTCCTTCGTTGCCGGTTCGTCCATGCCGTACAGTCGTTGCACGGCTTTCGATTCCCGGGAGACATCCATGGCCTCGGCAGCCGCGTCCTGCATGAGTGCCGCGAGTTCATAGCTTTTGATGCGTGCTTCCAAATCGAGTTGGCCCGGTCGCTGGGCATAATGCCGCTGGTTCAATTTGCTCAAAAATGCCAAAGTGCGGTCCTGAACATCGCCGGCGAGATACGGCGGTGGCTGCAAATTCAAAATCCGCGGTTCCTGCGCGCGGATGACCGTGCCTTGGTAAAGGGCCGGCAGCCATCCGTTCGACCAATTCTCTACTCCCATGACCGGCAATTGCCCCGGATCGATCAGAGCCATGTAAGCCGGCAAATCCTGCGCTTCGCTGCCGAGCGCGTAGGTCAGCCAGCTGCCGACGGTCGGCCGACCACCCACGATCCGCCCACTGTTGAGGGCACGAATCGACTGCCCGTGGTTGTTCACACCCGTATGCATCGAGCGGATGAGACAGATGTCGGCGGCGACACCCGCGATGTTCGGCACGAGTTCCGACAGTTCGGTCCCGCATTCACCATGCCGCCGAAATTTCCAAGGCGAAGCCAAAACGCGCGAACTGGCTTGAGCGGCGTTGTCGTATTTGATTTCGCCGGGAAATGTCTTGCCATCGTACTTCTGCATTTCCGGTTTGGGATCGAACAGGTCGATATGGCTTGGCCCGCCCTGCATCCACAGTGAAATCATCGCCTTGGCACGTGGTTCATGATGGCCGGAACGCGGCAATTGATCGAACGACTGCGGTTCGAGGTTCGGCTTTTTGCTACCTTCAGCCTGCGCAGTTTCCTGCTGCTGCAACCAGGCAAGAGCGACGCTGCTGACGCTCAGTGCGCTGGAAGCCAGAAAATGTCGGCGCGAAGAAATCGCGCGAATCTGTTCAGTCGACATACAAAAACTCGTTGGAACTGAAGATGGCCTGACACAACGTCCCGAAAGCAACTTCTGCCGGATTGCGGTCGTCAGCGTCTGTTTTGGTGTTGGTCGCCGCCTGCTTCACCGGATGTTTTTCAAAATGCTCGGTCTGCTGCCTGAGAAACTGCTTCGCCTGTTGTGATTCCTCGGCAGAAGGTTGGCGGGAATACGCCAATCGCCAGGCAAGTGAAATCTGCGCGGGAACGTCGTCACCGACTTCAGCCATGACTCGCTGGGCGGTCAGGTCGGCCATCTGCGTGACTTGTTCGCTGTTCATCATTAGTAGCGACTGTGTCGGCACGGTGGACGAGTTGCGCTTCTCGCAATTCGGTTCCATGCGCGGCAAATCGAACGTATCCAGAATCGTCAGCGGCCGCGAACGACGCGCCTGAATGTAAATCGTACGGCGGAATTCTTCCCCCTTCATCGGAATGACCGCGCCGGGACGCCCCGCATTCAGGTTTTCTTGGCCCACGACAAATTGCCCGACGCGATCGGCCATCACCGGGACCGGCGGTCCGAAACGTTTTTCATTGAGCTTGCCGCTGATGGCCAGCAATGAATCGCGGACCACTTCGGCTTCGAGTCGCCGCATCCGAGTTCCGCCGAACAGCGTGTTGTCGGGATCGCGTTCGTCACTCGCGCATAAAGATTGCTGATAGGCGGTCGATGTCATAATCAGCCGATGTAATTCCTTCAGACTCCAACCGCTTGCCATGAATTCAGCAGCCAACCAGTTCAGCAGTTCCGGATGCGTCGGGCGATCGCCGAGGTATCCGAAGTCGCTTGGTGTGTTGACCAAACCGCGTCCGAAGTGATGCATCCAAACGCGATTGACGAAAACGCGTGCTAACAAGGGATGCGAACCATCGGTCAGTCGGCCGGCGAAAGCCAGCCGCCGTCCCGTCGTCGGGATCGTATCGTTATTCACCGGAATGCAGTCTTTGTCTTCTTCCGCACAAATCAGAACCGAAAGATCGCCCGGTTCAACCGCCTGCTTCGGCTGCTCGTGATCGCCCCGATAAAACAGATACGTTTCGGGGACCTTGCCCGAGACTTCGGTCATGGCGCGGACAAACTCTTCAGCCGGTTTCTCGCCGCGCAGCTTGGCAGCTTGGTCAGCCATTTTTTTGAGTTCGTCGGCCGCTTTGCGATCGTACAAATACAACGAACCGGCAGAAACGTTCGTGCTGGGGTACTTCTTTAACAGGGCCGTTTGTTCGGGAGTGCGTTCCTTCTGCGGCGTGTCGCGTGCCCCACGAACGGTTTCCCGAATTTCTTCGGGCAACTTGGCGAGTTCTTTCTCCAAGGTGCGATCGATGAATTCCTGCTGCTTCTTTGTTCGTTCGGCTTCGACCGCTTTGGCTTTTTGTTCGATGGCTGCCGCCGCTTCGCGATCGGCCGAAGTATATAACGACACCAGTCGTGACTTGGGATTGCGCCACGCCCGCGGGTTGTAGCCCGGTTCGAAGACCGCCCGGAAGCGATAGTAATCGGTCTGCGGAATCGGGTCGTATCGATGATCGTGACACTGCGCGCATCCGACTGTCAGGCCCAACAACGAAGTCGACACAATTTTGATCGTCTCGGCGATGACTTCGTTTTTCGCCAGGTTTGCGTCGACGGTTTTTCCACCCGTCCCGTCGGGCCCCATTCGCAGAAATCCGGTTGCGATCAGTTTGTCGAGATCTTGGGACGGCAACTCCGCATAGGGAGGCGTGACCATTTCGTCGCCGGCCAGCTGCCAACGCACGAATTGATCAAACGGCATGTCGCTGTTGATCGCACGGATCACCCAGTCGCGGTACTTCCAAGCCCATGTTCGTTCGACATCGTCTTCGGTGTAGCCTTCGGAATCGGAATACCCGGCGACATCCAGCCAATGCCGGGCCCAGCGCTCGCCGTAGCGAGGCGAATCGAGCAACGAATCGATCAACGCTGGCCATTCGCTGGACGAAGTATCTCGCTCGAATTGATCAGCCGCCTCGGGCGTCGGTGGCAATCCATGCAGGTCGAAATAAGCCCGCCTCAGCAGTGTGACGGAATCGGCCGGCGGCGAGAAGCCCATCCCCTGCTCTTCCAAACGCCGCAACACAAACGCGTCGATCGGATTTCTGACCATTTCCGCATGTTGCACTTCGGGAACCGGCGGCCGTTCGATCGGCTGAAACGACCAGAACGCGCGTTCCTCGGCGGTGATTAGCAATTCGTCGGTGAGCAATTCTGGCTCATCACGGGCAGTCGGCGATCCACTTCGTATCCATCGTTCAATGCGGGCGACTTCTTCGTCCGAAACCTTCTTCGAGGCATCGTCGCCGGGCGGCATTTCGCCGCTTCGCAAACGATCCAACAAATAACTTTCATCGGGTTTTCCGGGCACAATCGCCGCCCCGCTTTCGCCGCCCTGCACCAGGAATCGCTTGAGGCGGACATCGAGGTTTCCCTTGCGTACGCCGGCTTCGCCATGACATTGAAAGCAGTGCTCTTTGAAGATCGGGCGGATGTCGCGTTCGTAGGTAAGCACTTCGCCAAGTAAATGCTCAGCAGCGAGCAAGACGACTGGTAATGACAAAAGGCAGCGCAACATTGTCATCATAAGCTTCTGGCAGGCATGAAGAATCAGGCGGGATCGCGCATCACGCGACGAGGGCATTGTAGCGCACGGCGACCGGCTGCGTCAAACTTTTGGTGGTGGATATGCCCTCGTGGCGTTCCGTTCGCCGATTTGCTGTAGGGTGCGTGCTTGCACGCACCGATCATATCTCGTTGTGTTTCAACTCGCGCGCCGAATCGCTACTTCCCCTTGCGATCGCGCAGATCCTTCATCAGCGCCTTCACGGTAGCGGCATGTTCAGTCGCAGAAACAACATTCTTGTTCTCGTCGGAGTCGACGTCGTGGTCGTACAACATTTGACCGGTCACGTTGCCATTCTTGGCTGTGTATTCGCTGAAGCGGAATTGGTCGCTGCGAATCGTGTCACCCGTTTTGAACCGCCCGATGGCGTACGGTTTCCATGGGGAAGCTGGATCCCGCATCAACGAAACAAAACTTTGCCCTTCCAAATGATTGGGTGCAGACAAACCGGTCAGATCACACAGCGATGGATAGATGTCGATAAACTCCGTCAGCGCACTCACACGTGTCCCTGGTTTCACGCTGTCCTCGTTCGGCGCGACGACCAATAGCGGCGCATGCATCGAGGTTTCGAAACAGGAATGTTTGTTCCACATTCCATGCTCGCCCAACTGCCAACCATGGTCGCCCCACAAAACGATGATGGTGTTGTCTGCTAAACCTAAACGATCAACCGCATCGACAACTCTGCCGATTTGTGCATCGGTAAAACTGACACAGGCGTAGTACCCATGAATCAGGTGCCGCGCCGTTTCCCGTTCCACCGGACCTTTCGGCGGAATCGTGGCGTAAGCGCGGAGTTCACCCGAAGTATGCACGGCTCCGGCGGGCGCGCCTTCGGGAGCGTGGTAATTGTCCGGAATATCAATCTGCGAGTAGTCGTACAGGTCCCAATATTTCTTGGGAGCCGTAAACGGCAAATGCGGTTTGTAAAAACCGACTGCCAGGAAGAAGGGCGACTCGGGTTGCTCGGCGAATTGCTCCAGGTATTCAACCGCCTTTAGGGCACTTTGACAGTCGCGATAGTTTTCGTCCGGCGCATCGGCCGACTCGTATGGCATCGAGCGAATATCCTTGCGCTGCGGATACTTCTTGAGATGTGCAGCGATCGCCTGCTTTTGCAATTTGGGGCGTTGATAGTCGCTGTTCTTCGGCCGCCAAGGTTGTTCGGTCCAACCCTGCACATTGTCGGCCGCGTGATGAAACACTTTGCCCAAGCTAATCGTGGTGTAACCGTTGTTTTTAAAATGCGTATTGAGGGTCGTTTTGCCGGGGACATCTTTTTCCGCCCAGGCCAGGTAGTTGACGAACCGCGATGGAGCCGGTCGAATCCCCGACATCAAACTAGCCCGGGATGCTCCGCAAGTCGGAACCATGCAGTAAGCCCGCTCGAACAGAACGCCGCGCTCGGCCAGCTGGTCGATATTGGGCGAATGCATGAAACTTTTTCCGTAGCAATTGAGCTGCGGACGCAAGTCGTCAACGGCGATGAACAGGACGTTGGGACGCTCCGCCGCGTCGGCGTTCAACATAGCGAAACACATGATGGCCGCGGCGAACAATACTCGTTGGATCATAGGTCCATCCCGTTGGAGACAAGGTTGCGTGATCTTTCGCGGGCTACCGGGGGCGACACCAGGTAACACGTCCCCCTTGGCAGGCAACCTCAGGATATCACAGTCCCTGTCGCGGTGCGCTTGGGAATGTGTCGATTCTCGAATCAAGCGCGTGACTTGCGAGAACGATGCGTCGGGCGAAACAGCACGATGGTCAAATCATCGGGCTTGGATGGCAGCGTGAGCGACGGTCGTCGCATGCGAATTTGCGTGGTGTCCACAAGTCGCTCGAGTGCCGACTCGATTGGACCGATCCGAGATTGATCGATGACTTCTCGGTTGTGCATGTTGTCGAACAGACCATCGCTGGCAATGAGCAGCGTGTCGCGCGGTGCCAACTTCACCTTGCCACCGACTTCGATGCGCATTTCAGACGTGCCGAGCATATTCGAAACGAGATGCCGATCTTCGTGATGAATGGCTTCATGCTCATCGAGCAGCCCGGCCTCGACGGCAAAGCCAACCGGCGAATGCGACACGGTCTGCAGTTTGAGCTTACCGCGCTGGCCGAACAGCAGAATCGTCGAATCGCCGACATGATACGGTCGCACTGTGCGACCGCGGATTTCGGCTACCGCCATTGTGGTGGCGGCCCCCACACCCAGTTTCAGAATCTTCGAGTTGGCTTCTTCGATCGCATCGAGAATTGTGGGGCGCAAGGAATCGCCATTTCCATTCGCGCTGCTGACCGAGCGACTCAAGGTTTCGACAGCAATGCGAGACGCGCGTTCCCCTGCCGCGCCACCTCCCATTCCATCGGCGACTGCCAGGACAGCCGTATCGCGATTGCAAGCAATAACTGCGGCGGCGTCTTCATTATCGGTAACTTTGGCCGGACTTCGGGAACTATGAACAATGGCAGCGCCGCCGGCGATCGGGTGGAGATCGGCGGCGCACAATTCAGCGGCACAATACTTCTGCAAGCTGAGTTGGCCGTCGTCGGTCATAGTTCATCCATTCCTCCCCGGCCTCCGTCCGGGTACGGCTTAATGCCTGACTCGCCTTTTTTTGCTGGCCGCATGACGAAGCGCTTTACGTTTGACCGGTTGGAACTGGGCAAACATACAATCGGCATCACGAAATCGCCTTCGAGGAACCGGCTCGATCGCCCTTCGCAAAAACTTGATAAAGTCCTGGTGTACGCGGCCTCGCATCTTCGCATGGCCAGGTGGTGGCCATTCGTACGGCCACGCCGGCCACTGACCGGCCACCATGCGATATAGTATCAGCCCCAATGAAAAAACGTCAGAACGAAGTGAAGGTTGGCCCATCGCTTGTTCCGGCGCCATATATCCTAACGTACCGGTCCCTGATCCTTGAACCGTCCGCTGAGCGACTTTCGCAATTCCAAAATCGGTCAGCCGCAAACGGTTGCCCGGAAATAGAATCATGTTTTCGGGCTTGATGTCGCAGTGAATGATCCGCTGCCGATGAGCATACGCCGTTGCGTCGAGCATCTGCTCCGCGAAGTGCAATGCCGTTGTGAGTGACATGCGGCAACGCAAGCGTTCGTGAAGGGTTTTCTCGCCGAGCGGAAACGCGATGACAAAATGCCCGTCGATGAAACTGGCGTTTTTGATTGGCAAGATGTTGTGATGCTCGAGCCGAGCGGTCAGCCGAACCTCGTGACGGAAGGCGTTGAGCAGGTCTTGATCAACCATATTGGCATGAGGAATCTTCAGGGCGACACGAATCCCTTCGATTGTATCCATTGCCTTGTAAACGTTCGCAAAACCGCCGCTCGCCAACCGGCGTTCGATGCGGTATTTGCCGAGTTTTTGGCGGGCTCGAAACATGGCCCGAGGACGTTGAATTCTTGTTGCGGCAATCATGATTCGAAATCTGCAGAACTCTTTAATGAAAAATGGCCGCGACCAAAAAAGAATCGCGACAACTCGTACTCACGAATATCGGTTGCAGACAAGCGTAGGTGTGACAGAAAAATTATAACCCGTACAAGTTTACAACCGACCGCCTGCTGAGCGGCCACTGAATGGCTCCTGCCGACGGCTCGAAAGCCGCCGCGCGGCATACTAGACCCGAGTTTATTGGCGTCACATCCCGTCGGTTGTCGTCCCTGTTGCCTGTAATTCCTCCGCCGGCTGGAACTCCCACTGTCGCGATTCGATTCGTTCTTCAGTCCGGCGGTCCGGGCGCGACGGACACTGCCCCAGAATCTCCGCCAACTCATCCACCGAATCGGTCACGTAGAACAATTCCCGTTCATCCGCGGAAATTGTCTCCTCGGCGATCATCCGCTGCTCGATGAAGTCAAATAGCGGTGACCAAAAGTCGCGGCCGACGAAGATAATCGGAAATTGGAAGATCTTTCCGGTTTGTATCAGCGTCGCTGCTTCGAATGCCTCGTCCATGGTCCCGAACCCGCCGGGGAATATCACGAACGCCTGAGAGTATTTGACCAACATCACCTTACGCACGAAGAAATAGCGAAACGTGACCAGCCGATCGATAAAGGGATTTGGTGCCTGCTCGTGCGGCAGTTCGATATTGCAGCCGACCGATCGACCCCCGGTTTCCTGCGCTCCCCGGTTGGCTGCCTCCATGATCCCGGGCCCGCCACCAGTCATCACCGTGAAACCTTCCTTGGCGATCCTTGCCGCCGCGTCGCGTGCCAGCTTGTAATAGCGGTGATCCTCTTGAAACCGGGCCGAACCGAACACCGTCACGCAAGGTCCCAAAAAATGGAGTGCGCGAAATCCGCGGATGAACTCCACCAGAATTCGCAAAACGCGAAAAAACTCGGCCGTTCGGCTGCGAGGCCCTTCGAGCAATCGGCGGTCGTCACGGCCCTGTTTGATCAGTCGAACTTCCACGACTCCCTTTGGATTCGTTCCCTCGGTAATTTTATTCATCGCGAATCAATCTTCCGGGCATGTCGGTTGATGTTGCCAGCAGCTATACTAAGAACTGACGTGAATGGAGAATTCCAAACCTACGGCCGCTTCGAGAGTGATCTCTTACGCCGGCCCAAGAAAATAGATTATGCCGGAACAACACGAAATTGATGGAGTCCGATTGCATCTGAGTCCGCTGGATGAGTCTCAGGGCCATTGGATCGGACAACAAGAGATTCTGAAACAACTCCTGGCCTGCTGGCTGGTGGTTGACGATCAAGATTTACCGCTCACACCACGGCTGATCGGGACACCCGGAATCGGCAAAACGACATTGGCAATCGCCGGTGCCCGACAGCGCGAACAGGAATTGTACATTTACCAGTGCACGGCCGATACTCGACCGGAGGATTTGCTGGTGACACCTGTGCTGGCGGAAAGCGGTAAGATCATGTACCACGCGTCGCCGTTGGTGACGGCAATGATTCGCGGCGGGATCTGCGTGCTGGATGAAGGCAACCGGATGAACGAAAAGTCGTGGGCCAGTTTGGCGCCGCTGCTCGATCACCGGCGATACGTCGAGTCGATTGTGGCGGGCATCACCATTCACGCCCATACCGATTTTCGTTGCGCTGTCACGATGAACGACGACGAATCGACGTTCGAGATCCCCGACTACATCCTCAGTCGTCTGCAACCGACATTGCCG
Organism: Planctomycetaceae bacterium; assembly: GCA_028284485.1. Classification (GTDB taxonomy): domain Bacteria; phylum Planctomycetota; class Planctomycetia; order Planctomycetales; family Planctomycetaceae; genus JANQRQ01. The sequence goes on from JANQRQ010000306.1 coordinate 105,684, forward strand.
CTGTCGCATCCGAGCCGCGACGACGAGATGGCGATTCTCAAATACCATCTGCCGTTTTCCGATTTGGACATGCTCAATTTGACGGTCGAGTTTCTTCAGCAGGCCCATGAGTTGAAACTCGACTTCTCGACGAGAGACGGCATCAACGTTTTGCGGTTTGCCCTCAAACGAATCATGCAAGACCCGAATCACCCGCTGGCCAAAGATCAGGCCTGGCAGGAGTCGCTGATCCACTGTTTAGGCGAAGACGCGCTCGACCTTTCGAGTCTGGCCCAAAAGAAGCAGCAGACGCTGGGCGGAGATATCGTGCCGATGGGGTTGGGAGACTTCTTCTTCTCTCCCGACGATCCGCTGCATCCCGATTATCGCGACGACGAAGACGAAGAAGACGTTTAACTGGACATTGTCGAATTGTGAAATCACCAACGGCCTGGCGTCGCCGTCGTCCATTGAGTGGACTCTTTGTCGCGTAACACGTTGTTGATTCGGCAGATAGCATCGTGACCCGTGCGAGCGATTTCCCACACGATACGGGTGATCCGCTTGACCGAAGCTGCGGAATTCCAAGAATTCCTGGTAGGGGATCTTCACATCACCCTTACCCACTTACGCGATTGACATTTTCTCGTGGGCATCTCTGTCTGTTGGGAACCTGTAATCACAGAACGAAATGCGATTGTCGCGGCCACAAGTCCGCGTAAAACGCTGTAGAAAGGATATCTCCCATGCGCAAAAAGAGTGCTGCTCCCGCTCGGCGAAAGGCAACGCGACGACGCAAAATGTCGACGCGCAAAAAGTCCGCGAGCAAGAACGGCATCCCGCAAACCATTGGCAGCTATCTCATCCAGCGTTTGCAGGACTATGGATTGCGCGACATGTTTGGCATCCCCGGAGACTTCGTGCTGAATTTCTACGGCATGCTGGAAGAAAGCCCGATCAACGTCATCGGCACGACGCGCGAGGATTGCGCCGGGTATGCCGCCGATGGTTATGCACGCATCAACGGTTTGGGGGCCGTGTGTGTGACCTATTGCGTCGGTGGGCTGAGCTTGTGCAATTCAATCGCCGGGGCCTATGCCGAAAAGTCACCGGTGATCGTTATCAGCGGTTCGCCGGGGATGGACGAACGGCGATCGGATCCGCTGCTGCACCACCGGGTGCGCGATTTTCAAACACAGCGGGAAGTCTTCGAGAAGATCACCGTCGCGACGGCGGCGCTCGAAGACCCGCTGACAGCGTTTCGCGATATTGACCGCTGCCTCGACGCCGCTGTGCGTTACAAGCGGCCCGTCTTTTTGGAATTGCCGCGCGACCGTGTTGATGCCAAGGCTTTGTTTCCACACGAACCAAAAACGGTTAAGCCGACCAGCGACAAACAGGCGCTCGCCGAGTCGTTGGAAGAAGCCACGCGCATGATCAATAGCTGCAAGAAACCGGTGATCATCGCCGGCGTGGAGATGCATCGGTTTGAGCTGCGGGAAGAAATCGTTCAGATTTCTGACGATCATCACATACCGATGGCATCCACTTTACTAGGCAAATCGGTCGTCAGCGAAACGCGGCCGCTTTCACTTGGAATTTATGAAGGGGCCATGGGCTCGGAAACGGTGCGCAAATACGTCGAGGAAAGCGACTGCGTCATTCTGCTCGGCACGTTTATGACCGATATCAATCTCGGGATCTATACAGCGAATCTCGATCCTGGCAAATGCATATACGCAACCAGCGAAAAACTACGAATTCGGCATCATCATTTCCACGATGTATTGCTTTCCGACTTCGTGAAAGGGCTCGCAAAAGCAAAACTCAAGCCGCGGCGGCGCCCCTTGCCGAAACGAAACAAATCCGCCAATAAGAAATTTGTGCTGCAGCCCGATGCGAAAATCACCATTAAACAACTGTTCGGAAGAATCAATGAGATGCTGGATGAATCAACCGTGGTCATCGCCGACGTCGGGGACAGCCTGTTTGCAGCATCGGAATTGACAATTTCTCGCCACACCAAGTTCGTCAGCCCGGCGTATTACACGTCAATGGGATTCGCCACACCCGCTGCGGTCGGCGTACAAGTGGCCGATACGAATTTACGGCCGATCGTGCTGGTGGGCGACGGTGCATTTCAAATGACCTGCCTGGAATTGTCGACTGCGCTGAAGTTGGGATTCAATCCGATCGTGGTTGTACTCAACAACAAAGGTTACACAACCGAACGCTTTCTGCAGGAAGGGCCGTTTAACGACATTCCAAACTGGAATTACCACCGCTTGCCGGATCTGTTGGGAGGGGGCTGGGGCTTCGAAGTGGAAACCGAAGGGGATCTCGATAAGGCCCTGAAAGCGGCGCTGGCCAATCGCGACGACTTCAGCCTGATTAACGTTCATTTAGAACCGGACGACATCAGCCCGGCCCTTAAGCGATTGGCCGAAAGAATGTCGAAGAAGATCTGACCAGGCAGGGCCTGGAACTAAACAAGCTGCCGCTCGGATGGCGCAGTGGCCAAGCACGTTCAGAACGCTCTGACTCGTAGCGCGACGAATGTGCGCAGACTGCAATGGTATTTTGCGAAAGATGCTAAGCGTCATCCTCGCGGAAAAACCTGCGGCCCTTTAAATCGAAACGGGGTAATGCACCACTCGGGACAGCGACGACTTCGGCGTAGAAATTCAAGCGGGCCTTAATCGCCCGCCGAACCGAGGCGACAAGCTGCTGCTCATCAGGACTACCCGCGAGTGATGCATCCGGCTCGATTTCGACGGTCAATTCCTGCATCGACCGGACTCTGCGTACGGTGATACGAAACTCCGCCACTTCGTCAAACTCGCGGATGATCGCCTCCAAGCTGGAGGGGAATACATTGTTTCCGCGGATCGTAACCATGTCGTCGGACCGGCCCAGAATTCCCCGATCCAGCCGCATCAATTCCCGCCCACAGGGGCAGGGATTCGTATCCTCGCGCACCAAATCACCCGTTCGATAGCGAATCAACGGAGTTCCCGTGCGTCCGAGTGTGGTAATTATCAACTCTCCCAACTCGCCTGGCTCGACAAGCTCGCCGGTATCGGAGTCCACGATTTCGGCAATACATTCGGTTTCCAGTAGATGCAGCCCGCCGGGATTCTCAACACATTCGTTGCCGAGTGGTCCGACTTCGGTCATGCCCCAGTGATCAAAAACTCGCGCATTCCAGGCCTCTTCAATGCGTTGCCGCGTCGCGGGAATCGAACCGCCCGGCTCGCCTGCCACAATAAATCCTCGGACTGAACAATTCTTAAGGTCGAAACCAAGTTCTTCTGCCGCCTCCGCCAATCGCAGTGCATAACTGGGAGTGCAACAAACGATTGTCGCCTCGTGATCTTCGATCATCTGCAAGCGAGTTTCACTCCCCATGCCGCCGCCAGCAAGGCAAAGTCGCCCGATGCGTTGCGCCCCTTCAAAAGCCGCCCAAAATCCGACAAACGGGCCAAACGAAAATGGAAAGAAAAACCGATCCTCTTTGGTCACACCGACCAGCCGGTAGATTTGTTCCCAGCTTTCGAGGACCCACTGCCAATTGCCCGGCGTATCCAGCCAGCGCAACGGTCGTCCGGTCGTCCCCGAGGTTTGATGCATACGCGTGTAAGCGGTGCGCTCGTACGTCATATTGGTGCCGTACGGAGGCTGCCGACCCTGGTCGTCGACCAGTTCCTGCTTGGTGGTCAGCGGCAATTTCCGAAAGTCATCCAGCGTCTGAATCGCAGCAACATCGACGCCGGCATCGGCATATTTTTTTGTCCAAAATGCGTTGGCGGGAATGATTTCCTCAAGAAGCCGGCGGATGCGGTCCACTTGAGTTTGTTTGATCGCCGCAGTTCCGAAACGGTCTTTTTCTGCAGTCATGTCAGCCCTGGTACACGAGTCGTAAATTCAACTGTACCAACATATTGCCACAACCGCTGAGAATCGACAAGTGGACCGCGCAACCATCTCGCCTCGGGCCTTAACCCCTTAAAGTCGTCACGATCGATTCGTCGATCTAATGGTATAGCACGATCGGCAACACAGAGAGCGTCCGGGTGGAGATTGGTATGCACAAGCAAAGCACGCAGGATCCGATGCGCCTCGGATTTCTGACGGCGCTGGAGATTCCGAAACGCGGGCACGTTGCCGGCCTGTTGGTGACTAACCACTTCGGCCGGCCGCTAGAGTTCCAGTGCACGACTCCGGTCAAGCCGAACCGTACTCAGGAACTGTTGTACGGCCCCACGCTTGTGCCATTCATTTTGGGAGATTTGCTCTCTCGCACGCTGCTGGAGAAAGTGGGCGTCAAGCCGCAACTCGTGCTGACCGATTCGCCCGACATGCTCGAACTGCGGAACTATGTTTCGATTCCGGTCGCCTGCCTGATCGAAGACGACACAACCAGTCATTCGACAGTGGTGCAGCGCTCTGTCGATTCCGTACAGACCGTCAAACTGGGGTTGCATCACTTCGCTGTGCATCCGGCCCACCAAAAAGATTTGGGCGTGCTACGCGATCGAACGACCGGCTTCGCGGACACCGTTGACTTGAGCGAGCCTCTCGACAGGGTACGTGAAGCGCTGCAGGAAACTATGTCGGCAGGAGCAGCAGCGTGAGCGGCGGCGGAATGTCGAATCGTTCGTTGGCGAGGCCCGCAGACGGCATGAACGAATTTTCGCAAGCGGAAGTTCCCGGCATCGAAGACACGACACCCCCGTGCAGACGACCAACTGCGGTTGAACTCAATATCGCGGCGGAATGCCAACCCGTGTCATTGGACCTTTCTGCGGACATTTTTGCCGCCGGCATTAACGGTGCGCTGCAACGGTTCCCAACCGTGGAATGCCAATCGATCGCCATTCTCGATAAAGGTTTCACGATTCCATCATGGAAACCGTATTGGCCCAAGGTCCCAACATTCGGGTTAACCTTCCCCGAGGGGATGGAGTTTCTCCCCGCCGAAACGGAATCGGATGCGAAATCGGACGAGAAGCTTCGCCACATCGAAGGGCCACAGCGGCCCGATTCTGAAGGAGCCACACCAGCCAAACGCAAGCTGACTCGGCTCAAGCCAGCCGGCGACGATCTCAGCATCGAAGATCGCCTGTTCTACCTGCTCCAGCCGCCGTTAGAAACGTGGCTCAAAGGTCAGGAACTGATCATGCCCTTCGAACCGTTCCCGTATCAGTACGAGGGAATTGGTTGGTTGTTCGCACAAAAGTCGGCTTTGCTGGCCGACGAAATGGGCCTCGGCAAAACGATGCAAACGATCACGGCTGTCCGACTGCTGTTGCGTAGCGGTCAGATTCGTCGTGTGTTGTTGATCTGTCCAAAGCCGCTCATTCCCAACTGGCAGCGCGAATTCAAGTTGTGGGCTGAAGAATTGCCGGTTGTCACGGTCGAGGGCGACAGCGCCCGACGCCGGATGATCTGGTCGATGCCGAACACGCCCATTCTGATGGCGAACTATGAACTCTTGGTGCGCGACTTCGAAGCGATGTCGGCTGACGAGTTCCCAAGGTTCGACCTGGTTGTCCTCGATGAGGCGCAGCGTATCAAGAATCGCGAATCGCTCACGTCGTCGACCGCTCGATCGGTTCCACGCAAACGAAGCTGGGCACTCACCGGTACGCCGATCGAGAATCGGCCGGCGGAACTCGCTTCGCTGTACGAGTTTCTCGAAGTCATCCCACCCCGCGGCACACCCGACTTGCGGCAGCTCACGCAACTCGCCGAAACATATATTCTCCGCCGCACCAAAGATCTCGTGCTGACCGATTTGCCGCCCCGCCTCGATCGGGATGAGTATCTCGACTTGGCTCCCTCACAGAAGCGGGCCTATGAAATCGCCGAGAAGGAAGGCGTCATCCAGCTCGACGAAATGGGCGAGTCGATTACCATCCAGCACGTCTTCGAACTGGTGCTGCGGCTGAAGCAAATCACCAACTTCGATCCGCTGACCGGCGAAAGTGCCAAACTCGATCGCCTGATCGCCGACATGGAAGAAATCTCCGCCAGCGGCGGGAAAGCGATTCTCTTCAGCCAATGGACCCGCTGTCTCGACTGGCTTAAAGAGCGACTCGGCGAATACGGATCGTTAATCTATCACGGCGGCGTTCCCAGCAAGAAGCGCGAAGGCATTCTGACGCAGTTCAAGGAAGACCCCGACAGCCATTTGCTGTTAATGAGCTACGGTACCGGCGCGGTTGGATTAAATTTGCAGTTTGCGGGCTATGTCTTTTTGTTCGATCGCTGGTGGAATCCAGCAGTCGAAGACCAGGCGATTAACCGGGCTCATCGCATCGGGCAGAAAAATCCGGTCATCGTCACGAAGTTCATCTCCAAAGACACGATCGAAGAACGCATCGACCGCGTGCTGCAGCAGAAGCGAGAGTTATTCGCCGCCATTCTCGGGGAAGGCGACAATACCAATGTCTCGCTGAGCCTGAATGCTTCGGAAATCTTCTCGCTGTTCGACCTCAAGGCCCGCAGCGGCAAAGGGACCAAGACAATCGGGCCCGAAGAACCGAAGGCCGGCGATAAAGACGCCGCTTGATCGACGCACATACTCGTCGGCGCGAATCTTGTCGATGCGAACAGCAAACGATTGCACTGCCCGGCCGAACCGCGGCCGCGCTCCCTCCACGTTTGCGGAATCTCCATTCGTTCGGTAAGTATTGATCATCTTGCCGAGATTCATCACGACGCACGATCGCGTGATGTAGCGCGGCTGTTCCGCGAATTCTCAACCGTCAACAACAAAGCAGATCCTCATGAGCAACACCCGCCCGAACATCCTGTGGTACTGCACCGATCAACAACGCTTTGACACAATCGGCGCACTGGGCAATCCGTATGTCCGGACACCGACGATCGACAGCCTCGTGCAATCGGGAACGGCCTTTACACACGCTTACTGTCAAAGCCCAATTTGCACACCGAGTCGCGCCAGCTTTATGACCGGCATGTATCCCAGCCGCGTGCACAACTGCCGCAATGGAAATGGATCGTGGCCCAACCATCCGCCGCTGATTTCCAAGCTCATCGCCGACAGCGGATACGATTGCGGCATGATCGGCAAGTTCCACCTGCAAAGTTCCGGTCATCGGACTGAACCGCGCCTCGATGATGGCTATCGCTTTTGGAAGTTCAGCCACGCTCCCCGCGATGACTGGGAGGAAGGCCACGACTACGCCGATTGGGTGCGTGAACGCGGCGGCGACCTCGATGAATTGCGTAACAGCGAAGATCGTGTTCCGACTGAGCTTCACCAAACGACCTGGACCTCGGAACGGGCGATCGAGTTTATCGAGCAAACACGGTCCACGCCTTGGATGCTGACGCTGAATCCCTATGATCCCCACCCGCCGTTTATTCCGCCGCGATCGTATGCCGACACGTTCGACCCCGATGCGCTCCCCGGCCCTTATTTTCGCGACTCCGATTTGGCGCAGCAAAAACAGCTGGAGGACATCGACTTTCAAACCAAGGGAGTACACCCGGATGAATTCGACGGTAAGAAAGTTCAGGCGTTGTACTACGCCATGATCGCTCAAATTGATGATCAGTTCGCGCGAATCCTCAAGTGCCTGGAAGAGACCGGCCAGCGCGAGAACACCGTCGTCATCTTCACCAGCGATCACGGGGAAATGGCGGGAGATCATGGGCTGCTGTATAAGGGTTGCCGCTTTTACGAAGGCCTGGTCCGCATCCCGTTAATCTTTCATTGGCCGGGTCAAATTCAGGAGAATTTGCAAAGCGACGCCCTAGTGGAACTCGTCGATCTTTCGGCGACGCTACTCGATTTTGCGAGCGTAACACCCCCCGAACAAATCCAAGGCCGCAGTCTTCTACCGATTCTGTCGGGCGCAGCGCCGCCGAACCATCACCGCGATTTTGTACGTAGTGAGTACTACGATGCACTCGCCTCGCATTTTGTTGGTGGTGACGAATCATATGCCACCATGTATCGCAACCGCCGATACAAACTGGTCGTCTATCACGGACACAACTTGGGCGAACTTTACGATCTCGAAAAGGATCCCTGGGAATTCGACAACCTGTGGGATAGCGCCGACCACCAGGCCCTCAAATGCGAACTGCTGCAAGCCAGCTTCGATGCCTCGATTTTGAACAGTGTCGATGTCGGCACGCCGCGCATTGCCCCGATGTGAATGCGTAAAGCTTTGGCGTACAGCACGATCTATAGTTGGACCACTTCTCCAATTGGTAACCCGACGCGCCAGCGAGGGATGCTAAATCGTAACACAAGATTCGCTTTTGATGACGCGACATCATCAAAGCCTGAAGCGCCAGCGAAGGCACCTACTTAGTGTTTCAAGAGGATTTTCTAGAACTCATTGCAGGCCGGGCTGCGATAGCCACGATCTCCCGCTTGCTGCACCAGTTTTCGCTTGCAGTTTGCGACTGCGTGCGGCTCTAATGAAACAGCGACTTTGCAAACGTCATCCTCACCGCAATATCGCAAACCCTCGTTGCTTTGAAAGGCCGCATGATGATTCGAAACAGCAAATTGCATCACGCATCGACACTTCTTTTCGCCTCCATCATGCTGTTCGTGGTCACAAATGCCGGCCGCGCTGACGAAGAGGGCCCGAACTTTCGGCGACCGTCTAACGACGCCGAACTGAAATACTGGCTCGAAAACATGATCATCTATCACGGTTTCGATCATGACGAGGTGCAAACAGCCACCGGATTGACGCACGACGAAATCGATGCCGCCATCAAGCAACTCGACATCGACACGGAGTTGGAAATCCCAAACGAAGACGACGCTCCCCTGCTTTGCCTCCCCTTTCCCGGCGGGCGACACCCCCGTATCGGATTTTTGGAAGGGGCCATCCGTCCGCAAAGAGAATCGAAAATCAGCGTATTCACACCCTGGAAGCGTCACGATTATGTGGTCGTCGATGTCCCCGAGGCGATCTGGTCGAACTTGGGCCTCACGTATCTGGCGCACACACATGTCCCGACGGTCTGGACGCGCCAGAACGTCGAACTCGAACGGCTCGAATGGAACCGCCGCGACGACGGCACATTCGATATCCGCCGCACGCTTCCCAATGGCATCGAGTTCTCTGCCAAGATTCAGCCGACACCTCATGCGGTTCATATGGACCTGTGGCTTTACAACGGCACATCGGAGATGCTGACAGACCTACGTGTGCAGAATTGCGTCATGCTTAAATCCGCCGAGGGGTTCAACGAGCAAACAAAGGAGAACAAAGTCAGCCGCCAGCCTTACACGGCGTGCCGTTCGGACGATGGTCGCCGCTGGGTCATCACTGCCTGGGAACCGAATCATCGGGCGTGGGCGAACGAGCGCTGCCCCTGTCTGCATTCCGATCCGAAGTTTCCCGATTGCGCGCCGGGTGAAATCAAACGGGTCCGCGGCTGGTTGTCGTTTTACGAAGGGACCGACATCGAAGCCGAGTTCGATCGCATCGCCGCCACCGGCTGGAACAAGCGCCCGTAGATGGGTGACCGCGCTCGGAAGATAGTTGGCGTCCCACCTGCCGCCGACTCTTCTTCTAG